>JBJMMA010000247.1:0-40026 GCA_045805065.1 Bdellovibrionia bacterium
CCGTCACGCATCTACAGCACAAGAATGATCACTCACTGTCCATAAAACGAAGCATGAAGGCTGCGTAAACCCCTATAAATCCAGCACAAAACATCAAATTCTCGCTCCTGTGTCTCTTCTGGCACCGGCCTTGCCTTAAGAGCACTCAGGAAAGAGTTTTTTATGAGCACCTCTATGAAACATACAAACGCGCCTTCCAAAGCTTCTGGCAAAGCATCAGCAAAGGGCATTGGCCTGGGAATGCTATTCGCCTTAGGCGCTGCCCTCACCGGCTGCGGCCAACAACCCTTCATCGCTACAGCCTCACAAGAGTCGCTGAGCGCGCCGGGAACTTTCACGATTCCAGCCAAGGTCGACTTCCTCCTGGTTGAGGACGATACCGGCTCGATGAACGAGATCTTCCCCCAGATCTCAAGCGGTATCCCAGGCGTTCTCTCTGCTCTTGAGAACAATGGCTGGGACTATCACTTTGCGACGATTCCTTTGACCACCTACCGGTCCCTGAGCCAGGTCACGGCCTCGCATTACGACGGTAACTGGGGCGCAAGCTGGAAGCCTGCGTTTCCTGGCGCCGCTCAATGGGGACCTCAAACGGTCCTCTCAAGCGTCTTCCGGGATACAAGTCACTATTCGGACTTCCTGAGCTACAACTCCTTTGTGAATGGCAACAACGGGCTTGAACCCGGTTTGCAAAATATTCTCTATTCTTTAAATAGAATACAGTCAGATGGAACGAACTTCCTTCGTGACGATGCCATGCTGGTTGTTCTGGTCGTTGGAAACGGCGATGACACCTCGGGCGTCAGTTACTGCACGCGAAGCGACGGCATCACCGTACAATGCGGAAGCACCGTCTCCATTGATGATTTCAAGAACGGGTTCAATAGCCTGAAGGCATCCAGCTCACTCATCCGCTTTTATGCAGCAGTCTCCAGCATCAAGGTCAGCAATCAAACCTGCCAGGGCTCAAATGCTTACATCGGCTCACGCTATCAGCAGATGGCTGCCGCGTTGAATGGCAAGTCCTACAATATCTGCGCAGGACCAAGCGCAATCTCCTCAGCACTGGGCTCACTGGCCAGCGATCTGACGAGCACTCGCCTTGCGCTCCAAACGCGTTATCTCCAAGTCTCGCAGGAGCCCGACACTTCATCGATCGTCGTCACTCGGAACGACGGCGTCGTGATTCCACAAAGCGCGACGAACGGATGGACCTACGCAGGTTATGTCAACAATGCCTATGCGATCGACTATCCGGTTCCGATGAACCAGTTCAGCGGCTATGCAGTCGAGCTTCACGGCTCTTACAAGCTGACGGGCGATCAGAACGCAAAGGTCAGCTATACGCCTAAGGGATTACACAGCACGAATTAACAAAAGGACCGGCTTATATGAAAACCTCACGTTGGATTCTCATGATTTCTGCGCTAGCGCTCTTCTCAGCGCATCAAACGCATCATTCTGGTGCGGACAGGCCAGACTATGCGCGCAATCCTGCCATGGTTCGTCCGGATTACGCACCCGCGCAGAAGGCTTCGAAGAACAAGAAAAAGACAAAGGCCCAGGGCTTTGTTGAAGCAAAGCTCTGAGCCTTTATCGAAACCAATAGCCGTCTGAATTAGCGGCTGGAGCTGCCGGAGGTGGAGCCGCCGGAGCTTGATCCGCTGCCAACGCCCGAGCTCATGCCGCTCGAACCAGAAGTGCCGGTCGAGCCCCCCATCGTACCCGAAGACGATCCCGAAGAGCCTGACGTGCCGCCCATAGAGCTCGAGGTGTCACTTGGGCCAGAGGTCGACATCGTGCCTGGGCGGGAAGTTGCCATCGTGCCAGGCTGACTCATGTCAGAGGTGCTTCCAGAAGAGCTTCCTGACATCCCGCTCGAAGAGCCACTGGAGCCCGAAGACATACCCGATCCGGATCCTGTGCTGCTAGTGCCACTTCCGCTTTGAGCGAAAGAGGAAGCTGCAGCAAGAGCGAAAGCAAGAGCACAACCAACAGAGAGAATTTGTACCTTCTTCATAAAATGCGTCCTTTCTAAATTAACGTCTAATTTGATGAGTCGCGTGAATTAATTTTGTATTCCCTGTGCCTTTGTGCAATCGATGTTCCGATTTCCAGAAAGCCGCCTTGCGCATAAACTAACTCAAGATAAAAAAAGCCCTGGCAAAACTAATTGCCAGGGCTTTTCTTTTTTTTAAAAAAATTTTACTTGCGCAGTAAATTCCTAAAAGCTCATCTCAGGAACATCGCCTGGGATCATCAGCTTTGCCGCGGTGGACTTGCGAATCTCCTCAGCGCTTACGCCAGGAGCGCGCTCACGAAGAACAAGCCCTTCCGGAGTCACGTCAATGACCGCAAGCTCGGAGACAATTTTCTTCACGACGCCCACTCCCGTCAGAGGCAGCGTGCATTCAGGAAGAATCTTGCTTGAGCCATCCTTTGCGACATGTTGCATCGCTACAATCACGTTTCGAGCTCCCGCGACAAGATCCATCGCGCCGCCCATTCCCTTAACCATTTTTCCTGGAATCATCCAGTTTGCGATATCGCCCTTTTCGCTGACTTCCATCGCTCCCAGAACGGTGAGATCGACGTGTCCGCCGCGAATCATCGCGAACGAATCCGCGCTTGAGAAGATCGCAGATCCTGGGATCGTGGTCACAGTTTCCTTGCCTGCGTTAATCAGGTCAGCGTCGACTTCTGCCTCGGTTGGGAATGGTCCCAAGCCCAAAAGGCCGTTTTCGCTTTGCAGGACAACAGTCATCCCTTGAGGGATGTAATTTGCGACAAGAGTCGGAATCCCGATGCCGAGATTGACATAATAACCGTCTTTGAGCTCGCGTGCGATACGCTGAGCAATCTGTTCACGTGTCAGTGCCATGAAATCTTTCTCCCTTATCCCTTACGGACAGTGCGCTTTTCGATGCGCTTCTCGTAGCCGCGTCCCTGGAAAATACGCTTCACGTAAATACCAGGTAGATGAACTTGGTCTGGATCGATTGCACCGACTGGAACCAGTTCTTCAACTTCCGCGATACAGATCTTGCCAGCAGTCGCGACCATCGGGTTGAAGTTGCGAGCCGTGCGGCGGAAAACCAAATTTCCCATCGCATCGCCCTTCCAGGCCTTCACGATCGAGAAATCAGCTTTCAGAGCGCGCTCAAGAACATAGGTGCGACCATCAAATTCCTTGGTCTCCTTGCCCTTGGCGACGAGAGTACCAACGCCCGTCGGGGTATAGAAAGCCGGGATGCCAGCACCACCGGCGCGAAGCTTTTCTGCCAGCGTGCCCTGTGGAGTGAGCTCAATTTCAAGCTCTCCGGAGAGAACGAGCTGTTCGAACAATTTATTCTCGCCCACGTAGCTTGAGATCATCTTCTTGACCTGACGCTTTTGAAGCATCAGACCGATTCCGAACTCATCTACACCTGCGTTGTTAGAAATACAGGTCAGATTCTTAATGCCACGCTCAACAAGCGCAGCGATGCTGTTCTCAGGAATTCCGCAAAGACCAAATCCACCGAGCGCAAGCGTGGCTCCGTCTGGAATGTCCTTTACGGCTTCCATCGCATTTTCGACAACCTTTTTCATTACACTTTTTCCTTCGGAAAAACCGTCCGAATTCCCTTGAGCCGCGACGCGGCTCAATTCCTCTCGGACGCGCTTCTAAAATAAATCAGCGATTTAAGAGCTTAGAGCATCTCGACACAAAGTGCCGTGCCTTCACCGCCACCGATGCAGATACCCGCCACGCCGCGCTTCAGGTTCTTTTCCTTCATTGCGGAAATCAGCGTGATCACGATACGTGCGCCGGATGCGCCGATTGGGTGGCCAAGCGAAATACCGCCGCCACGGACGTTGATGCGATCCATTGGGATCTCAAGCTCGCGTTGCGCAGCCAGGGCGACAACAGCGAATGCTTCATTCACTTCCCAGAGATCGACTTGCTTTGCGTCCCAGCCAGCCTTCTTCATCGCACGGCGCATCGCTTCTGCTGGAGCCGTGGTGAACCAGACTGGATCTTGTGCGTTGGTGCCGTAAGAGATGATCTTTGCGATTGGCTTGAGGCCAAGCTCGCGAACCTTCTCGCCGGACATCAGAACGAGAGCTGCAGCGCCATCGTTGATGGTCGATGCGTTAGCAGCGGTGACCGTTCCAGCCTTATCGAAAACTGGCTTCAAGGTTGGGATCTTGTCGAATTGGACCTTTGCTGGACCTTCGTCGGTGTCGAACTGAGTGACATCACCCTTCTTGCCTTGGATAGCGACAGGGGTGATTTCGTCTGCGAACTTTCCGCTCTTCTGAGCTTCTTGCGCGCGGCGGAAGCTTTCAATCGCGAAATCGTCTTGATCCTTACGGGAGAAGTTGCGCTCTTTTGCGCAAAGCTCACCGCAGTTGCCCATGTGTTGGTTATTGTATGGATCCCAAAGACCATCGTGAATCATCGAGTCGATGAATTGCTGGTGGCCCATGCGGAAACCGCCACGAGCATTCGAAACCAGATAAGGAGCCTGGCTCATGTTTTCCATGCCGCCCGCAACGACAACATCGCTGTCGCCGAGCATGATGGATTGAGCGCCCAGCATGAGAGCTTTCATGCCGCTTCCGCAAACCTTGTTAATGGTGAGAGCTGGAACCGTGTTTGGGATTCCTGCGTTGATCATGGCCTGGCGAGCAGGTGCTTGGCCTTCGCCGGCGGTGAGCACGTTGCCCATGATCACTTCAGAAACCTGATTTGGCTGAACGCCAGCGCGCTTCAAAGCGCCTTCGATAGCGATCGCGCCCAGCTTTGGAGCAGGAATGCTCGACAGAGCTCCCTGAAAACTGCCGATCGGCGTACGTGCGTAGCCGACAACGAAAACTTCTTTAGAAGAAGGCGAATTAGCCATAATGATTGTCCTCGAATTAACTGAATTTTATCGTTCGCGTTAGTTTCGCGTTAGTTTTTTATGAATACCTACGTCTTATACCTTGCCACACCGAATGCGCACCTTAAAAAGTGAGCAGCCGACCTGTATAGTCGGAAACCAACCAGCCTGCTCGCCGGTTTTCGTCTCGCTCCGATAAATCCCGATAAATCTATGATGTGTCAAAGATGACTCATTTTGCACCGCATTATTCGCACCTAAAATAAAGAGATAACCCAAGCTTTATTAAATAGGAGCGACGTAAAAATGAACCTTTCGAAGCACGTATTGCAATCGAGCGCCCTGGGCGCTGCGCTGATTTTAGGACTCTCCTTTCTGCCTACTTCTTTAGTCTCAAAATTTGCGCACGCAGCCGAACCGCAAACCGCTCAGGCAGAAGAAGAATACGATCGCCTGGATGGAATGGGTGCGTCTGGAAAGAAAGTGAACGTGATCGAGTGGGAAGGAAATCTCGAGGTTCATGTCTACCCTGCCGGCAGCCTCAAAGGCCTGGCTCTGACGATTGACCGGAAAACCAAAGACAAGCCTGTCATGGTGATCGGCTATCGTTTCAACGACAATCCGGGAAAACAGCTGATTCGTCGCGCGATCATTGATGGCATCAGCCTGACGGATAACTTCCGCACCTATCGTGACTCATCGGCAGGCGAATACGACAAGATCGTGATCACGAACAACAACCTCGACAAGGTCCTCACCGCATACAAGCTTGAGCCAAAACCCTCGCAGCTTTATCCGGATGGACACCCTGCTCTGGTCGCGCAAGCCTCCAAAGCGGATGACAACCGGAAACCCGCTGCTGCAGTGGCGAAAGCTGCCGCAATGAAATCCGTACAAGCCCAGGAAGATCAGGCAGAGCTTCAGGAGAGCGGAACCATTCGCCCTTTCATGTCTGAACGCGGCGGCAGCGCTCGCAATCACTAAGTCCTAAAGACTACAATTGGGTCTCTGGCCAACAGTTCCAGCTTGTTGCTGGAGCTGTTTGGCTTCGTTCAGATGAGCTTGAAGGTTTTGAATGCGCTTTTGATCGGCAGGATGGTCCGATAGAAACTCGGGCGGCGCCTGACCTTGAGTGGCTTGAGCCATGTTCTGCCAAAGCGTGATCGCCTGATTAGGGTCATAGCCAGCCTCAGCCATGAGCTGAAGGCCGATCACATCTGCCTCGCTCTCCTGAGTTCGGCTGAACGGCAGCAGAACACCGACCTGCGCTCCCACACCCAGGGCCGACATAATGAGCTGATTCTGGGTCGCGCTGGTCGAGCCCCCCAAGAAGGCACCCACCAGTCCCAACCCACCTTCCGTTGCCACTTGATCCGAAACACGCTCAGCTCCATGCCGTGCGATGACATGTCCAATCTCATGTCCCACAACCGTCGCAAGCTGATCCTCGTTCTTAGCGGTCTTGAAAATCCCGGTATAGACACCAATCTCACCCCCCGGGAGCGCAAAGGCATTGATCTGATCGCTTTGCAGAACCTTGACGTTCCACTGGTTCACATCCGCCTTGCCTTTTGCTGCCGCTATGAGCGGTTGAACCACGCAGTTCACATACGCAATGGCTTTCTGATCCTGGCTTGCTGGAGTCTCCTGCAAGGCCTGCTGAAAGGCCTGAGCTCCCATCTGATTGACCTGATCTTGTGAAACCAGCATCAGTTGCTTGCGTCCCGTCGGAGAGGTTGCGCAAGCCGCGATCCCGACTGCAACCCCCAGAGCAATCAGCCCGGTGCAGCATCTACTGAAAATAAAAAAAGGAGCTTGAGGTGGTGTTTGCATCACCTCAAGCTCCTTGAAATTTTCGGGCCAATAGCGGCCAGACCCAGATTAGATCGAAACGACTTCCTGAACTTCAGGAATCGCTTCGCGAAGGCGGGTTTCAATTCCCATCTTCAAGGTAGCCGTCGAACTTGGGCATCCGGCGCAAGAACCTTGGAGGTAGAGATAAACGACGCCGTTTTCGAACTTCTCGAAAGTGATATCGCCGCCGTCCATTGCGACTGCCGGACGAATTTCATTATCGAGGATCTCGCGGATCTTGTTCTCAATCTCACCGGAAGCTCCGCTGTGCGCAGATGGAGCCGTTGCATTTCCGGTCACGACTGGCTCACCGGAATTGAGATGCTGCTCAATCGTCGTGGAGGCGCCTTTGTGGACTACGTCCCAATCGCCCTCTTCCGTCTTAGTGACGGTGACAAAATCACGGCCGATCATCACGCCAGAAATACCTGCAATCGCTAAAAGCTTCGCAGCGAGCGGCGAGCGTGCTTCAGCGTCAGCTTTTTTCGTAAAGTTTGCCGCCCCTTGAGGGAGAAGTTCACGGTTAACCGAGTACTTCAGGGTGTTCGGATTTGGGGTGAATTCCAAAGAAACGTAAACTGGAGAGTTGTTGCTCATAAATGGACATATAACACGGTGCAAATTGCTTCGAAATTCGAAAGTTTCAGTTACAATTTTCAATATGACGCTCAAGACTGCTCGCACCGTAACCGCATTTCTCTGTGTTATCATGGCCTTAAGTCTTTTCAGCCAAAATGCAATGGCCCGCTCGCGAAAGCACAAGAAGGCCAGACATGCGGTGAGCGAACCAGACGTTCCCTTTCAAGCCCAGCCCGAGGCCCCATTTGTCATCGATCGAGCAGAAGGCGCGACTCTTTATTTCAAATCCACCCAGCCATCAAACAATGCAGGGGACGCCCCAAAGCCATTCGTTCTGGATGCGCTCTCGGATATTCAGCCCATCGGGACCCTGCGTGGCGCGTCGGGCGGAAATCCCTATCACCTGATTCGCGCGCGTCCTTGCAAAGACTGCAAGCAAGACCCGTCTATTTTCATTGTCCAGCCCGGTAATCCGAAACTGGCCCGCTTTGTCGAGCCAGGCAAGATTCTGGACAATAAGAGCCGCGCAACCGTCATGGACTCGCGTGCTTTCTATGGCCACTGTTTAGGATCCAGGGCTGGCGATGTTTACGTCGTCTTTCAAAAGGAAAAAGTCGATCGCCGCAAGCAGCCTCAGCAAAGCGTCCTTGTCGTTGAGCCTCAGGTGGACACGATTGAGGGCGGAAAGAGTTACGACCATCTTCACGAAACACTTCTGGAGAGAAATCTTCCGAGCATTACCCGAACTCTTCATTTCGTTAAATCTCATGTATGTAAAGAGCTGGACGGCAGGCATCGGGTCATGGCCAGCCGCCCGGCTGATCTGAACCTCAAGCGGCAAAAAGCGACCGACAATGACGATGATGAGGATTCCGAACCCCCACGCGAAAATCAGTCCGATCGTGACTATGACGGCGCTGCGCCTCCCGCAACCGACTGACGCTTTGCGATCGCCGCTTAGCGTATTGCAGACGGCCCCGCGTTAAATGTAAGTTGGGCTCGATGAAAGCCCAGCAATCCTCAGACGAAACTTCAATGAGTCTCAACACGGACGCGATCGAAGCGTCGGGTTTCTTTGATCCGCGCTACACCTGCGATCTAGATAACTCATCACCCGAGCTTCGCTGGGACAACCCGCCTCCCGGAACGGCCGGATTTGCGTTGGTCGTTGAAGACCCCGATGCGCCTCATGGGCTCTTCACTCACTGGGTGGTCTACCAAATCCCTGCAAGCATCCATCATCTGCCCGCAGGAGTGCCAGCCCAGGAAACTCTTCCCAATGGCATCAAACAAGGCATCAACAGCTTCGGAAAATTGGGCTACGGAGGCCCTTGCCCGCCGATTGGCCACGGCGTTCATCGCTATATTTTCCGTCTTTACGCTTTGAAAGCTCTGCCTGAGATCCCAAGCCGCATTTCGCGCGATCAACTGTTAGCCGCGATCGAGCCACATGTGATCACCACCGTGGAGCTCACCGGGCGCTATCAGCGCCTCTTTCAAAAAGCGGGATAAGCACGAACCTCAAAACGCATGCAGTCACGCGCTGAAGCCACAGGATATTTATATCTTGTGTATTTACATACACCTGCGCTCTGAGTCTGACCGCATGGCGGACGGCGTGGCACCCCGGTTGCAACCCCATAGCCAAAGCGAATTGACTCAACCCTTCTTTATAAGGAGACACAATCATGAAAAAGATTCTTGCGCTCGCCTCTGTGAGCATGTCCTTGGCTTTCGCAGTTGCTCTTGCAAACGCTCAAGACAATTCCACATCATCCTCGACAGACACTAGCAACTCTTCCGGCATGACCCAGCAACCTGGAACTATGGGTTCCACCGGTTCTTCTGACAGCTCCATGGACAACTCCCAAGCTGGAACCCAAGGCACCATGAGCAATCAGGGCTCCATGAGTAATCAGGGCTCCATGAGCACCCCATCGATGAGCGATCAAAGCCAGCCTGGCACCAGCAGCAGCACCACCACGACCAAGGAAGAGCACATGAAGTCGATGAAGTCCTGCACCGACGCCAACGGCAAGACCTATCACAAGCATGACAAGGGCTTCTCGACCTGCATGAAGAGCATGAAGAAGAATGAAATGGGCGGCACTACCTCGAACCCAAGCTCCTCTTCTTCCATGGGCAGCAGCTCTTCCGATACGAGCAACTCCGGCATGAGCAGCTCCGGCAGCAGCTCGACCGGTTCTTCTGACACCAGCTCCTCGAGCCAGTAATTCCTAATCGATTACTGACCCGGTTTTTGATTTAAAACTCCGGCGTGGGAACCATTCCCACGCCGGTTGTTTTATGTTATACGCCATGTCATGGCAAAAAAGTCGAAGTCCCCTCGCAGCACATCCAAACCCATGTCTTCTGCTCAGATTGCACCTAACAAAATGGACGATATGGCCGACGACAACATTACTCTGACCAATCTCAGACCCGATGGCGCCCGCATGATCCGCGAGGCTCGCCTGATGCGCTTTCCGAACCGCACCAAGGTTCGCCGTTATACGGTTGAGTTCACTTGCCCTGAATTCACTTGCGTCTGCCCGGCGTCAGGATTCCCTGATTTTGCGACCATCGTCATCAAGTACGTACCTCGTGACTATTGCGTCGAGCTGAAGAGCCTCAAGCTCTACATCAATCAGTTCCGCGACCGTGGCATCTTCCATGAGGACGTTTCAAATCTCATCCTCGATGATCTGGTCAATCTTCTTGACCCATGGGAAATGGAAGTCGTCGGCGACTTCAGCGTTCGCGGAAACATCAAGACCGTGATTCGCGCCAAGCACGTTCGCCATGACAGCGAAAAAGAGCTGGCGAAGGACCTCAAACGTCAAGCTAAGCGCTAAAACTGTTTCCGGATATCTCCAATGAGATCCTGAGTCACGACCTCACCGAAGGCGCCAAACTGCGCCTGCAAGGTCTCGTCTTGTCTGCTGACATCGATCCGAAAGTTTGCAGCCTCATCATGAGGCGCAAGCCGGATCGTTGTCAGATGAGAAAGACTTTCTTTGAGTTTGGGTGATTCAGCACAAAGCGCGATCACGGCGTTTCCAATTCGATTGGCGCGGGATCCAGCCATTTTCATGGCCTCCGGGCGGGTCATCCTGCCGCGCGTGTAATCCAAATCCTTGAAAGCAAACCAGTCAAACTGGAACTCAAGCTTTGAATTGCCGCAGGTTTTTCGGACACGCTCTGCCGTCTCTTTCGCGACGGCTTGCGCCTCGTGCGTGGCTTTTCTCTCCACGGAATTGAGTGCGGCAACCGCTGCAAGACTGATCGCAAGGCTCATCAGGATGCCCCCGAGCAGGTTCGTTTTATGAAAAGCATGTCTCACTGGGTTCAGCCACCTTTAGGAAAAATTCGCACCTCGTAAATCGACGACCAATTCTTTCCCGTTATAAAAAAGGTATCAGTCTCAGGCCGATAAGCAATTCCGTTTAATACGAGCTCCTGCGAATCCTGAGGGCGTATGCCAGCCTGCCGAACCACTTCGCTGAGATCGAGCTCGCCTGAGACGCAGCCAGTTGCAGGGTCGATTCGGAGGATTCGATTATCCTGATAGACATTGGCGAAGATCGCGCCTTGAGCAAACTCAAGTTCATTGAGTTTGGACTCAGGCTTCGCGCCATTCATCACTGGAAGTTTAAAACTTGCGGTCCATGGAGACTCACCCGAAGTCATGGGCGCATGCTCGAAGAAATAGAGCGAGTTGCTGCCATCGCTGCTGACCCATAAATTTGCCTGCGAACGAGTCGAGCCTCGGGTCAAGCCCCATCCCTCGTACGGATAAGTCATGCTCCGCTTGAGCTTCCCATTCGCATCCCACTCATTCAGCCGATGCTCTTTCCAGCTCAACTGATAAAAGTTCTGGCCATCCGATTCGAGCCCTTCCCCGAATTGATCGGAAGGAAGCGTCGCCAACGCATCCACCTGGCCAGTGGCAGGATCGATTCGATTGAGCGCGGAGCTGCCATAGCCTCCCGTACTCTCAAACAAGCTGCCATTTCGATAGATCAGGCCTTCTGTGAAACCGGGCGCGCTTCGCTGAATCTGCCGCAGGATTTGATATTGAAGCGGCAACGCTGCGCCGCACGAAGCAGCGACCGTGACTTTCCAAGCCTCAAGTCCAAGCCAGCTCAATGCGGCGATGATCGCTAAAAATCCCCGGCTGATTTTTTTCATTCAGAAAAGAAACGATCAAAACACAGACCAACGGGTTTTCGTGCGATGCAGAATTTTACGCAGCGTCTCCTATCTCAAAATAGGCCCATAATCGGCCTAGCGGGCGGCATTTTCTGTTTGCCCGACTGGCACCTTTATGGAATTGATTTGAGACATGAAAATCAAAAGCGTGCACGCAAGGGAAATTCTGGATTCACGTGGCTTTCCAACTGTTGAGGTCGAGCTGGCCTTAGAAAACCCGAAGGGCGGCGAGCCGATCATGGGGCGCGCGATCGTCCCATCAGGCGCCTCAACCGGCGAAGGCGAAGCGCTCGAGCTTCGCGACGGTGACAAGAAACGCTATCTTGGTAAAGGCGTTCTTCAGGCCGTAGCCAATGTGCGCGAAAAGATCGCGCCTGCCATCGTCGGCCGCGACTTCCCTCTTCAATCGCTTCTGGATGATGCGCTTCGCGATATCGACGGCACGCCGAACAAAGCCCAGCTCGGCGCCAATGCGATTCTTCCTGTCAGCATGGCGTTCTGCCGCGCACAAGCCGCAGCCGAAGGTGTTCCAACCTACCGCCACATCGCTAAGATCATGAACACCGGAGCAGGAAGCGGCGTCACGCTGCCGGTTCCTCTGATGAACATTTTGAACGGCGGAAAGCACGCCGATAACGGCCTTGCCATCCAGGAGTTCATGATCGTTCCTGCGGGCTTCAAGAAGTTCTCGGACGCGCTTCGCGCAGGCGCTGAAATTTTCCACCGCCTGAAGAAGATTCTTCACGACAAGAACCTCTCCACTGGCGTTGGCGATGAAGGTGGCTTTGCCCCTGTGTTCTCCGGCGAGCATCCTCATGAGCAGGCTCTTGCCGCGATCATGACCGCGATCGAAGACGCGGGCTACAAGGCTGGCACTGACATTTTCCTGGCGCTCGACTGCGCCGCGAGCGAGTTCGTTGCCGAAGGCAGCAGCAAGACCGGCGGCGAGGTTTTCTACAACTTCGAAGGAAAGAAAAGATCTTCGCAAGAAATGATCGCTCAGTATAGCCAATGGACCGAAGTTTATCCTATCATCTCTATTGAGGACGGACTTTCCGAGCATGATTGGGAAGGCTGGTCTCAAATGACGAGCAAAATGGGTAACCGTTGCCAGCTTGTCGGCGATGATCTTTTCGTGACCAACCCTGCTTATCTCAAGCGCGGAATCGAAAAGCATGTCGGCAATGCGATTCTGATCAAGCTCAATCAGATCGGCACAGTCACCGAAACTTTGGAAACGATGAAAATGGCGGCCCAGGCAGGTTATGCTTCCGTAAGTTCCCATCGCAGCGGCGAGAGCGAAGACACGTTCATCGCTGATCTTGCGGTCGGAACCGATTGCGGACAGATCAAAACCGGCTCGGCATCCCGCACTGACCGTATCGCCAAGTACAATCAGCTTCTCAGGATCGAGGAGCAACTTGGCGATCGCGCTCGCTTCAACGGACTCGCGACTTTCAAGCGCGGCCGCTAACAGCGAGCATTCAACAGTACCGAGGAAATTCATGAAGAATGCCCGAGAGAACGCAATCAGAAGCCCCATCAGTCCAAATCAGATTTGGATCGGGATCTTTGGAATCTGGATGGTGTTTCTCTCGGGCATTCTCAATCCTTTTATTGGCTCACCGGGAATGCTTCAGTCGTTTCAGCTTCAGCGCATCTTGAATCACAAGCAGCACCAGATTGATGCCGCGGAGAATCAACTCATCGCCCTTCAAGAAGACTCGATGAGACTTGAAAAGAACACTCTGACTCAAGAGCGCGAGATCCGCCGCGTCTTAGGCTATGCTGCGTCAAATGAGCTCATTTTTGACTTCAGTGCTGATGAGCCTTCGCGATAGGCGATGTTGCATAAGTGGCTTAGCGTTAACCTCTTAGTAGCTGAAATAACTTGATTTTTCCCTTCAGCCGCCAAAAAGCCGTCACAGTTTTGACTTCGTCATAAAATCCGTTCAAACTAGAGTCATAGGGACTCGCATGACGCGCTTCCCAGGTTCTTAAATGAGTTTGGAGAGAACATCGAGACATGGCTGTCGGAAAAGTCAAATGGTTCAATGACACGAAGGGTTTTGGTTTCATCGAACGCAGAGAAGGTGGAGATATCTTTGTCCACTACAGCGCCATCCGAAATGAAGGCTACAAGACGTTAGCCGAAGGCCAAGAGGTAGAATTCGACATCTACGAAGGCAACAAAGGGCCAGAGGCCCAGAACGTCACCCTCAAAGATTGGAATTAGTTCGTTGGCTCTTCTCGGGCTCAGTTGGGAGCTTGAATTTGGCGCTGTGGCATCCTGCCACTTTTCCTGTCGGCATCCTGCCTGGAAAAGGCTTCAAATTCAAGCTCCCAACTGAGCCCGAGAAGAGTTCAACTTCCTCGCTGACGATGATTCGAAGTTCTGGATCGCTCCGGAATCGATGAATCGTCCCCGCCTCCAAATCAGCTGCGACAAGAGCTGATCACTTGAGCTTTGAGCACCTTTTTAAAGCGGAATTTGAAGCTTTTCAGCCATGGATGGCGTGCGGAAAAGTGACAGGATGTCACCGCGCCAAATTCCGCTTTAAAAAGGTGCTCAAAGCTCTCGTTATCACTCTAGCTGGGTGATCTGGCAGGTCTGGACTTCCTTCATTTCCTTCGTCGGAACGCGTCCCCCGCCCTGCCTGACGCGCGTCGTTTCCTGCGCGTGGAAGTCACAGCGTACACTTGCCATGTACAAGAGCTTGAAATACTTGCCCGTGCCACGCCCTAAGATTTGCTCGCTGAACTCCTGGGTGATCACGCGCCGCTCATCTTCGTCTGCAGCAGCAGGATCTGCGACCTCGCGAATGATAATCTCATCCCCGAGCGAGATTTCCTGATGCTCAGCAAGCGTTGCTCGCATCTTCAGCAATGAAGGCTCGTCGCCGATTTTCTTGGCCAGATCTGGCGAAAGCGTTGAGCGAAAATCATCCAGGCGATCATCCTGGATCGCACTCAGCGCGGTTTTCACCGCTTCACGAGGTTGCGATGTGTCTGATGGCTTGGATGATCCACATCCAGCCAAAAGAAGCAAAACCACGCCCAGTAGAGATAAAGTTTTTGCATTCATGGTCATGTCCCCCTTTTTGCCTGCAGCTGTCAAACGCACCGCAAGGCGGGTGGTAGCCAATGCAAAAGGTGGTCCGCTCTAGACATATCTTAGCGAAAACGGCTATCCAGTCCTGAACTGAGAGAGTTCACAGCTCTCATCCAGCCTGAGCTTTCCAGGCGCAGAAGGAATCGTTGGCTCCGGGAAAATTACCCGAAAGCCGGGTTCCAAAATCTGGCCACGAGGATTCTTAGAAATCTCAGAAGCCCTGACCTCTGCTCTTCTTTGCGCAAGAAGTTGAATCCAGTGAGCGACACTTGGGACTACCGAAGCTCTTTGAGAACAGGCTTGCAGAAACCGGTTTGCACGCGCTCGATGAAAAGCCGCGTTCCGAGCGGGATCCATCAGGTTTGTGAATGCTTCGTTCAATACAGGCGCCCACGGACTCCGCACAGCAGTCGCCTGAGCGAGTGCGTTTTTGATCGCAGTGGCAAATTGTTCGCGCCAATGACCGGATTCAGACTCGGGCACAAGTCTGAGAAGCCCGCAGCGCGCGGGAGAGACTACAGGATTTGTCAAATCAATGGCTAAGATGTCGGTTATGAACTCATCATCAACGAGTCCTGATTTGCGCAAATTCTCGACGGCCATCATATCTGAAAACGCTTTCACAGGCGTGAGAAACGCATGATCACCATCCGTGCGATGGGTCTCGGGGAACCTCATCCCTTGTGCTCTCATGCCTGCGTCATACGCGCTCTTAGAGACGGCAATCTGTACACGTGCAAGCCTTGGATCAACAAAGAAGCCGCTTGCAACCCGGATCGTTTGAGCACTGTCAGATGGCTTCAGATCCGATTCAAAATTAATTTCCATCGGACAGAAAAGCGGCCTGAGCTTTTCCCGCAAAGAGAGCGTTGCTTGAACGCCTGATGAATGAAGTCCGATCACCCCCGTCTTTACAGACTGCGCGAGCGCTTCCGCCGGCACCAAAGTTTTAAGAACATCCGCAAGTGCCGGATCTGGCACGCGGCCTCCACTATCCAGAATCCGCTCGGGCATCCACCAATCATTATGCGGCATTTCAAGCTCTTTCATAATCGGGCCACCGTTCATATGGCAACCTGCACACCTCAACGTTTGTCCAAACTGAGGTTGTCCAGGGTTTGGCTGAAGATGCAAAAACCTCAGGTCTCTCTGAATGTCGTGACTATCTCCACGGTAAAACCAACGGCCTTGGGTGCCATCGCCGATGAGTTCGTAGAAATTGAAGACTTTCTTGGAAAAATCCCATGCGATCAGCTCAACCATGAGCGCGCCCTGAGTTGGATTTTGATCGGCCACAAGCTGACTCCCTTGCGCTGCCGTAAAATGCCCGAAAAAGAATTGCCCCTGATCCAATCGAATAGGAGTGGATTGAGATCGGCCGCTCAACAATTCAAAGAGACTGAAGCTTCCCTGAGAAGGATTATGAAAACCCCGATTAGCCACAAGCGTGGTTCGAAGCTGCATTCCATCCGAAACAAAAGAAGCTCTCAACTGAAAGACGTTGTTTGGGCAGCTGGAAAGAGTCGCTAGACGTCGAGCCAGATAATCGCCATTGCCCGCGGCATTCCCCGAAATCACACAGCTCGCATGAGCAGTCTCAGCGCCTGCTGTAACGACCGTAATTAAAGCTAAAATCCAAAATTTAATCTGGTCCATACTTCGTCTCCACTCTTGTGAGACTCGCTATAAGCTATTCCGAGCAATCCTGTATAATTAATTGATCTACTCGGTCCATTAATATATCTAATGCATAGCCATGAAACTTAATTCATCCCAGCTCGAAGCATTTTTTTCGGTCGCAAAGATCTTGAATTTCACTCAGGCCTCGCGTGGACTGAACATCACGCAGTCCGCGCTCTCGCAAAGGATCGCAAAGCTTGAAGACGACTTAGGCGTCGCCCTTTTCATCCGGGATCGCTCTTCGATCCGCCTCACCGAATATGGCGAAAAATTATTACGATACTGTCAGCTTCACGAGTCCTCCGAGTCTGAACTTTTAGCCAACCTAAAAGAGTCGTCCAAAGACTTGGCGGGAGTCATTCGAGTGGGAGGATTCTCCTCTGTCAATCGATCCCTGGTGATTCCGTCATTTAGAAAGATCATGGAGAAAAATCCTCGGCTCTCCATTCAGCTCATCACAAAAGAAATGACGGAGCTTGAGCCGCTTTTGAGAACTTCCGAAGCGGATTATATTTTCACCACTTTGAAGTCGAACTCTCCCGACTTTGAAAGCATTCTCTTGGGGTACGAAGAAAATGTTCTCGTTCAATCCAAGAAGAGTTCCGACACGGGAATTTTCTTAGATCACGACGAGAAAGACCTGACGACAAAAAATTACTTCTCTCAAAGCGGACTCTCTTTCAAGCCATCGAACATGCGTTACCTTGACGACGTCTATGGACTTCTCGATGGCGTCAAAAACGGTTACGGGAAAGCCGTTTTGCCTCTACATTTAATCAAAGACGAAAAATGTATTGAAATCATCAATCCAAAGCATGTTTTAAAAGTTCCCGTCTTTCTTCAGTATTACGTTCAGCCCTATTACCGAAGAAGCCATGAACAGATTTTGAGCCAAGTCACGGAGCATTTTAAAAAGCACCTGCGCCAGAATTGACATTAACTTCACGCCATGACCGCGCCGCCATTGATGTCCAACGCCTGCCCTGTGATTGAGCTTTGGCCGTCACTCACCAGAAATTGAACCAGGGCCGCGACTTCAGCAGGAGTACTCATCTTGCCAAGCGGAATCCTCTCCATTTCGATCTTTCGAACTTCTTCGAAGCTTCGGCCTGATGCCTTTGCGATGTCCGCTAATCCCTCTTTCGTCATTTCCGTTTCAACCCAACCGGGGCATATCGCGTTAACCAGGATTCGCTCAGACGCAAGTTCTGCCGCCAAGCTGCGAGTCAGTCCCAACAGTCCGGCCTTTGATGCGCAATAAGCGCTATACTTGGGCACTCCAAGACGCGCGAGAACCGAGGATACAATCACCACATGCCGGAACTGCTCACCTGCAGCCCGGAGTGCAGGCAGCGCTTCTTGAATCAGGTGATAAGTTCCGCTGAGATTTGTTTCAATGATCTCGTCCCAGCGGTCCTGTTCACCATAATGATTCTCCCCTCCCACTCCGGCATTGGCAATGACAGCCTTGAGATGAGTCAGTTCTAATCGGGCCTCTCGCATGCTTTGGATCAGACCCTGACGATCCTGGAGGTCTGCCAAAAGAATTCGATGCGCCTCGCTTCGAGGCAGCTCCTGCCTGACCTGTTCCATGCGGTCCCGGTTTCTTCCCAGAAGTATCACGCTGCTCTCTGGATCACACGATGCAATCTTGTGAGCAATAGCTCTGCCAATACCGGATCCAGCACCTGAAATAAGATAAGAACGATAACTCATAACGATCCTCCCTTTTTAAGAAGCAGTTGAAGCTCACGTTTAAAGTTCGCGTTTTTCATCAACACTTGAAAAATTCGGTCGCCGAGCCTCTTTCCTGATTCGATGTCTGTCGGATGATGAACCCCTGCCAGCACGCGGTCAGTCCCGATCTCATCCGCACGGGCCATAAAGGCTGCTTTTCGAGCGGGGTCGATTTGACTCAGAAGCGACGCAAACGTTCTTGCGATGGCGGCATGGCCACTTGGATACGCATTGGTAAAATGAGTGCTCTCCGGTGCTACGCAAGGCTTAATATCTGCATTAACCGAGAATGGACGCGGCCGCCCCCACATTTTCTTGGACTCCTGCACGAAGTATTCAGCATCAATGCGGACCTTCTCGAAAAAGGCGGACCATCTCCTGACCTCCTCTTCGCTTAAGGGACCATACTCAGGTCCAAAGAGCGTGCTCAATGCCACATCAACAACATGATTGGCACGCCTGCATTCAGCCTCAGTCCGCACAGTTTGATACCTCAGAATGACCTTAAAATCCTCCTGGTCGGCCTTTGAGCCCGGCCTTGGCGGAGGACTCAAGGCTTGAGAAAGGTCAATTGCCTGGGTGGGCAGATAAACAGGCTTTGGGTAATCGGCCCCGACTGCGACATTCAAAGATAAAGAACCCTGAACTAAACTTGTAATAACCATCAGCTTTTTCATAAAGCCGGTATTTAAGTAATAAATAGACATATAACAAATGCATAGTTTTTATGTCAGCTATGCCTTATATGTATAGCCCTATGGACCTACAGCATCTGAGCGTTTTTTACGAAGTCGCGCGCCGTGGCTCATTCTCTGGAGCATCAAAGGCTCTCAGGATTACCCAACCCTCCTTGAGCCGGACCGTTCAAAATCTTGAAAGCTCATTGAACGTGAAGCTTTTTATCAGGCAAGCGCGAGGAGTCTCTTTGACCGAGGAAGGCCAAAGAGTTTTTGAAAGATGCCATCGGATCTTTCAAGAATGCGACGCGATCGAACGTAAGACTTCCGAAAAACGCCGCCGCATGAGAATCGCGGCCTCTGAAAACTTAAGCATTCACATATTTCCGAAGATTTTCGCTCACGGTACAAAGACCATGGATGCTGCCTCAGTGGATCTCTTCAGTGGCACGGCTCAAGAGATCGTCAAAGCGGTACTCAACGACGAGGCGGATGTCGGATACTGCTATCATCCAACCGCAGCCCCGGGCCTTTCCTGCGTTGCTGTCGCGTCTGTCGAGTTCTGGTTGATTGTAAGTCCCAGCCTTCTGCGTTCAAAGCCATCTCTGAAAGACTTGAAAAACCTGGCCTTGATCGGTTCCTTCGCAAAGAAGTACGCTGGTCCCAACGCCGCTAAAAATCTCCTCGCGGAAGTCGGCCTCTCTCCAGGCGAATCAATCTTTCAAAGCAATAGTCATGAAGCTCAGGTATCCATGGTTGAGGCAGGCTTGGGCTACAGCCTGGTCCCGTGGTTCATCGCTCAGGATCGGATCGTCCAGGGAAAGTTAAAAAGGGTCCCCACTTCACGCGTATTAAAGACGCCTATTTTCAGAATCAGAAAATTGGACTCTCCCCTGACTTACCATGAGGATTTTGAACATTTACTGAGAACCGAGGTCGTCTTTTCAGCAAAATAAAAGCGCCCCGTACCTAGGAACGGAGGAATTTCACAGCCTTCGGTCTTATTGCGTCGATTCTTTGATAGAAGCAGAGGCCAAGGATCAGCAAAGCCAACACCGCACTGAGCGTGTAAGACTGGGACGGGGTCTCGCTTGGCCATTGGATTTTCAAGAACCCGCCTACCTTCCAGTTTCCAGCGAAAAGCATAGACAGTGCGTTGCTTCCGGTATGAACCCCTATGACAAACCAAAGCGAATCGGTCATAACAAAGAACAAGCAGAATACAGCACCGTAGAGAACGAGATATGTAAAGTCACTCAATGAGGGCGCCCGAGTGATGAAGTGAATTCCCGCAAACAGCAGTGATGTCATTAAAATAGATAGCAGCTGACTGAATTGATACTGCTTAGCCAGCATCAACGGAAACGCTCGGAAAACAAGTTCCTCGCTGATGGAATTTAAAATCAGTGTGAGGACTATCCAGGCGACGTAGCAAGCCAGTGTCCAAGAGTCCACATGATCCGGAACTGCGGCTGATACGCTTGGCCATCCCCAAAGCATACCCCTTACTAAATAGCTTGATGACAAGACCGCCGCTCCAACTAAAAGTCCCAAACTCAGTTTTTTTCCGTCGAATGTGAGTAACCCCACGCAACCTGGAAAAGGGCATTTGAGTAAACCATTTGCTATCACAATTATGACAGAAGGAACGATCAGCACCATCAATGCAACGACGACATTTTTGCCATTCATCACAAAGTGAGATGCAGTCAGCTCCCTGGGATCAACCCCAAAGAGACGCGCCGTCGACACGATTCCAATCAAACTCAAGGTCGACAAAAGAACTGCCCCAACGACTACCAAAAAGTCTCGAACCATAAACTCCCCTTTAGTTCGAGTCAGCTTAGATGGAGAGAAGATCTATAACTTGGCGTTTTTCGACTTTTTTGCCTTGAATTGTCTAGGCTGCGTGCGAGTCACCGCTTTAAAGTTCTTATTGAAGCGCCCCAGGTCGTTAAACCCCATATCTGAAGCAACTCGTGTTACGTCTTTGCCTTGGGCCAGTGCGAAGCTTGCATGCGTAACTCGCAGATGATTTCGATATTCGACGGGCGTAATTCCAAAGTCCTGCTTGAACGCACGTCCCAGCACTGTCGCGCTTGTTCTCAACTGTTCGGCGATTGCGCTGATGGTGATGCCTTCCTTGAAGTACCGATCAATCTTGACCTTGGCTCTTTTTGACAGCGCGCTCGGGAATGGATTGAATTCAATCTCGACCCTGTCTCCAAACCGGCTCACAAACTTTCCAACGTCATCGACTCCTTGAGGCAATGAACCTTTCCTGATCCTTGCGATAAACGCCTTATCTGGAGCTGAAAATCCCTGACTCGTGCCCACGATGCACTCCATCCTCTGATCCAAACGAGACAAACCGGAATGAACAATGGACCAGGCTGGAATCCAGATGACATACCTGCCACGAGAAACCTTTTCCGTCGCCGCCCGGGTGATGTACTGAATTTCGCCTCCGCGAACTTCGGCGATTCCCAGCAGCCAATGACTTCCCATGGTATCGAGCCCGCGAAGTATTTTCTGGGATCGATGTAGCCGCAGAACGCGCACCGCTCTGCCCAATGGAGCGTAGGACCAGGAGCCCTCGCCTTTAGCCACAGCTTTGACTGTTTTGCGTATGCGCGATCCAGCCATCCGGGTGCCGTTTTACTTCACAACGCAGCTGAGATTTGAAACGTTGCGATTGTAAGAAACTTCGGTGTAACCGCAAGCCGTGGATCCATCCTCTCGCTTTTGAACTCGAGCAAGATAAAAGACATACGTTACGGTGTCTGAGGATGGATATCCGATCACGGAAGGACAGGCCGAGATAAGCGGTGCGGAAACCACTTCCGCTTGCCGGAGACTGAGCTTGCTGACATCCAAAGTCTTCTGAGAACTCATCCCGTCCCCTGAATAGACAGTCTTCATCTCACACTCAAGCGTACTACCTGCAAATGCCGGAAGACTGAAAAGCACAAACAACAAAACAGCGTCTTTTCTCATCTGGAACACCTCTCGCTCGAGCTTTAAGAGCAAGCGATATGCCCAGGTGAATGAACCGATGAAAGCACATATAAAGAAGGATCCGGGCGCGACACTGCCTATTCCTTAGACACCCGAATACGAAAACGAGCTAAATTTTCAACATTTCAAAGGCGAGATAACCCAGCACCGCTGCCGCAATGAGCGTAAAAATCGGGCCAAGCTTCTTTGAGAAGGTATGCCCCAGATAGAGTCCGACAACAGTAGCTGCAAACGCCCAGAAACCGATGGAGCCCACAAAAGCCCAGATGGGCTTATGCGCGATTCCAAGACCGATTCCGACACCAAAAGCGTCCATACTGGTCGCAAACGAAACGATGAGGATTTTTGTGAAACTATGAAAAGTCTCATCATCCCCTTCTTCGATATTTCCGCGAAGGCCTTCAATCGCTTCGTAAACCATGTGCAGAGCGACCGCCATCAATAGCCCGAAAGCAATCCAGTGATCGTACGCAGAAATCATCGACATGACTTTTGAGCCAGCAAAAAAACCCACGAGTGTCGAGAGCGCCTCAGCGCCGGCCGAAGCAAACGCAAATTTCAAAAGATCATTTCTAGTGAACTTCCTACTGCCCATTGCCATTGCGGCAGAGAAAGAATCAGCTGATAGGATTAAACCAAGCGAGAGAATTTCTAAGAGTTGCGGCATATGGGTTTTCCTAAAAAAACGCCCCGTACCCTTTCGGGTACGAGGCGTTTGAACTGCTTTAGTTTTTTACGAGCTATTTAATACGATCTTCGCGCTTAACGGAGCGCAGGTTTTGCTGCAGCACCTTCTTGCGCAAACGGATCGATTGAGGAGTGACTTCGATCCACTCGTCTTCGTCGATCCAGTCGATGCATTGCTCAAGCGACATGTTCTTCGTGCCGGCGAGCGTGACGAGGAACTCAGCGCCTGCGGAGCGAATATTGGTGAGCTTCTTTTCGCGGCAAGGATTGACGTTCATGTCATTGTCCTTGTTGTTCTCGCCGATGATCATGCCTTCGTAAACCGGAACGCCTGGTCCCAGGAAAAGAACGCCACGATCTTCAAGGCCGAGAAGGCCGTATTCGACCGTGTCGCCGCTACGATCAGAGATCAAAGCGCCTGAAGTACGGTGAGGAATTTCGCCCTTGTGCGGGCCGTATTCGAGAAGAAGCGTGCTGAAAAGGCCGTCGCCGCGAGTTGCGGTGAGATAGCGTGAACGCATACCGAGAAGCCCGCGAGTAGGAATATCAAACTCAAGACGAACGCGACCGGTTCCGTTTCCGGAGCCACCTTCGTACTTGGTCAGAATTCCCTTACGGCTTTGGAACATCTGAGTGACGTCGCCTACTGCGGTTTCCGGCAGATCAAGCACCGCACGTTCCATCGGCTCAAGACGCTCGCCGTTTTCGCCAGTGATGTAAAGAACGGTCGGTTTACCGACCATGAACTCGAAACCTTCACGGCGCATTTGCTCGATCAAGATCGCGAACTGAAGTTCGCCGCGTCCGAGAACACGGAACTGATCGTTCGTTGCCGTCTCTTCGAAACGAAGCGCAACGTTTGTGCGACATTCGCGAATGAGACGATCGCGAAGCTTTCTCGACTGAATCGCCTCGCCTTCCTGACCGGAAAGCGGAGAGGTGTTCACGGAGAAAATCATTCCCAAGGTCGGCTTCTCAACGCTGATACGCGGAAGAGGTGCAATCGAGTCGGATCCGACGATCGTATCGCCGATCTCGGTTTGCTCGCTCCCTGCGATCACGCCGATATCACCGGCTCCGATCTCTTCGACTTCAGCTTGCTGAAGTCCTTCGTAGGTATAGATGCGGGAAATACCAAAATTTTCGTTCACTGAGTTGCCAGCAGCGTCGATCCCGCGACGAATCACTTTTTGGCCTCTCTTCAGTTTTCCACTCAACACGCGTCCGATCGCAAGGCGACCCACGTATTCGGAATAAGAAAGGTTCGAGATCATCATCTGAAAGGCTTCGTTGGTCTGGCCTTCTGCAACCTTTGGCTGAGGGATGTCGCGAAGAATCTCGTCGAACAAAGGTTGAAGAGTCCCCTTCTTTTCGCCAGAAACCATGGCATCGACATCGTTCCGATCGGTCGTGCACCAGCCTTGGCGGGCGCAAGCGTAAACGATTGGGAAGTTGGCTTGTGTATCGGACGCACCCAGCTCAACGAAGAGATCGAAAGCATGGTTGACGACTTCGTCAATACGAGCGTCAGGACGGTCCACCTTGTTGATGACCAGAATAACTTTCAAGCCTTGGGACAAAGCTTTGCGAAGAACGAAACGGGTTTGAGGCAGTGGTCCTTCGGCAGCGTCCACGAGGAGAAGCGCGCCATCGACCATTCCCATGATACGTTCCACCTCGCCACCGAAGTCGGCGTGGCCAGGGGTATCGACGATGTTGATCTTGATATCGCCGACACGCACGGATGTGTTCTTGGCGAGAATCGTGATCCCGCGCTCGCGCTCAAGATCTCCGGAATCCATCACACGATCAGCAACTGCTTGGTGTTGCTTGAAAGTTCCTGCCTGTTTGAGGAGGAAGTCCACCAGGGTCGTTTTGCCATGGTCGACGTGGGCGATAATACAGACGTTGCGTAACTTATTTGGATCTTGAGACATAACTTTTTGCTTACTCGCTTTACTTACCCGCAGACACATCAATAGATGCCGCGCATTAAATGTTTTACAGGCCGCACCCCACCTGATCTGTCCCGGCCTCGTCCATGAGTGGATTTCGGCTAGCCCAGAATCAAGATCGACCGGCCTTTGGCCGGATTTGATTCACTGCGTGGAATGCCGCAGTTTTATACGCTTCCGCGAGCGTAGGATAGTTAAAAACGTTCCGAATGAAATAATTCACGTCGCCATTGAAGGTCATCACGGCCTGGGCAATGTGGATCAATTCCGCGGCGTTATCTCCAACGATATGGGCGCCCAGGATATGGTGGGTCTTTCGATCCACGAGCAGCTTCAGAAGGCCCCAGCGGTCGCCTACGATCTGACCGCGGGCAAGCTCACGATATCGAGCGCGGCCGACCACAAAATCAGCCTTTTTAGCGACCAGCTCTTCCTCAGTCGCTCCCAGCATGGAGATCTCAGGGATCGTATAAATTCCGTATGGAAACACGGTCGGCATCTGGATCGCTTCGATCTGGAAAGCATGGCAGCAGGCGATTCGGCCTTCTTCCATACTGGTCGAGGCAAGGGCTGGCTGCCCCTTCACATCCCCGACAGCGTAAATATTGGGAATCGTGCTCCGGTAGTTTCCATCCACCTTGATCAGACCACGCTCATCGAGCTCAACGCCAGCTTCGGCCAGGCCCATGTTCTCGGTATTTCCGGCGCGGCCCAGGGCGATCAAGACGACATCGGCATCAATGACGCGATCATTGGAAAGATGAACGCGGACGCCGCCCGCCTTCTTGCCGACTCTTTCTTTTTTCTCGATTTTGACGGCTTCTGTCTCAAGCAGGATCTCAACGCCTTGAGCGACAAAGCGCTCGACCAGGTGATTGACGATCTCGCGATCCACATTGGCCAGGATTTCGTTTCTGCGGTCCACCAGGTACACACGAGTGCCCGCCATTGAGAACATGGATGCGTATTCGCAACCAATGATCCCGGCTCCCAAGACCACGAGATCTTTTGGAAGCTCTTTCAGATCCAGAATCGTATTGCTGTCGAGAACCGACTCACCATCCACCGGAAGGTGCGCCGGCGCCACCGGGCGGGCGCCAACTCCGATAATGATGACGGATCCCGTAAGCTTCTCTTTGCCCCTCTTGGATTCAACTTCAACGTCGTTCTGGGAAAGAAGACGCGCGCGTCCCTGAAAAACAGTGACGCCGTTCCGTTTCAATTGATCGTAAACAACGCGGGATTCCTCATCCACGACGCGATTGCGCCGGCGCAGGAGCTTTCCCATCTCCGGGAGCTCAAGCTGCTTCTTTTTGCTGACGGTGATCGCGTTTTCGCTTTCCTGCCCGAGGGTTCCGCGAGAGCCTAAAGACCAGCGATACACAGATTCACGAAAAGATTTCGATGGCAGGGTGCCGTTATGGACGCAGCCACCGCCAATGATTTTATCTTCAACAATGGCAACCGTTTTACCGGCCTTGGCGCCTTGAAGTGCTGCACGCTGTCCGGCAGGGCCGGATCCGATGACGATCAAATCGAAGAGCATAGTCTGCTTCAGATTAACTGAAACAGCCCCCCTTCGGGCAAGAATATTATCCGATAAAAAAGCTTACTCGGGATTACTGACCCGAGCTACCGATCTTTCGACCGATGATCCGCCCGGAGAACCGCTCGAGAACTCTTTCACGATCAGAGTGCCTTCCATCCCGTTCACGGGGCAGTAGAAGCGGAACTTGCCAGGTGTCGCAGGGGTAAACGTGATCTCTTCGATCTTTTGAGAGCGAATTTGTTTACGCACCTGGAACGAATCCATCATGATGCAAAGCGTATTTTTCGACGCACCGGTCACAAAAAGGCGAACTGGAACGTCTCGGCTCACAAAAACAGTCCGAGGGAAGAACCCAAGGTCACTGGCAATGAGAGCCACTTCTTGAACGCCGCGACGCGCAATCGCCGAAGAGGGCGTTTCAGCCACTGAATTTTGAGAGTAAACAACCGGAGCCTCGTTACGAGTCAGGTTACGAGCGGGTGGTTCCGCGTGCTGACGGCGCACCAGATGCCCTGAGCTGAAATCCAAGCCAGCTGGCGAGCGTGAGCCCAATCCTTCAGCAGGGATTGCATCCCCTTCACCATGATCGCGTTCAGAGGCTTCCATTTCGCTCACGGCACGACTTGCAAAGTGGGACTCAGTCCCTGTCATGACGCGAACGGGTGGCGCCCCAAAGCGGGACTCAGGGAATTGTTCAACCGGTCCCCGGGCAGGATCCTGGGTGGGTCGATCTTCAGGAACAAAAACGGTGTCTGAGAACGCATGGCGCGCCGGTGCGAGAACCGTCACCAGAGTAAGTGCTAAAGCGCCTGCGATTTTAGAGAATCTTTCCATAGATTTTCCCTGACCTTTCACCCTGACTGATCGGTGCTGGAGAGAAAAACCTTTAGGAGGCGCCGTACCGCCGTCAAAGCTTTGGCGATGCAAAGGGGTTAATTCAATTTTTCCGTAAGAGCCCCGGAGATACAAGTGCCAGAAGATACGCGCACAGACTCTCCCCATAAAAAAGCCTCGCGAAGTCTTTGCACTGTAGGCCGCTGACCATCCATCACCCGCCGAAGCTCAGGATGATTGGTCCAGTGAGGGTGGAGTGCGAACAAGATCATGATGTCTTCATCCGCCGTCCGCCGCTTAATCAGCTTCTCAACCCACTCTGGGTGGTTGGCCGAGTGAGGCTGGGTAAGAACATGCTTTGCAATCGCCACATCCAGATCAAAGTTATTCTTCTCGAGCAAGTGCTCAACCCATTCAGGGTGATTCGCCCAATGAGGCTGGGAAAGCACGTAGGTAGCGATCTGTCGGTCAGCGGTGTTCTTTTTCAAAATACGCTCGACCCACTCCGGATGATCTTTCCAATGAGGTTGGGACAAGACAGAGCCCGCGATCGAAGCATCGACTGTTCCCTTATCCAGAAGGTGCTCGACCCAATCGGATCGATGCTGCCAACATGGCTGGGACAAAACATGGAAGGCGATATCTTTATCAGAGGTCCCCTTCTTTAAAAGTCTCTCAATGAACTCAGGATGATCCTTCCAGTGCTCTTTACCTAGAGCACTCAATAGTAAGTAATAATCTAGGTTTCCCTTATCCAAATAATGCTTCACCCACTCAGGATGATTCTTCCAATGCTCCTTGGAGAGAACGTCTGAAATGATCGCAATGTTGGTTTGCATCTCATCCTTTTTCAAAAAGTGCTCAACAAGCTCAGGGTGATTTCTCCATCGGGACTGGGACAGCACTCTATGGATGAACATATGATCCCCGGTGCCTTTTTTCAAAACCGCGTCGACCACTTTTGGACGCTGAATGGCTACATCAAGATCAAACCATTCCCATAGAGCCGTCGACTGATTCAGGTTAGGAGAATGTTCAATTTCGGACAGGACAAGCCCCTCGATTTCATTCCACTCTCTTTCGCTTAACGTGTGAAATTTGGCCGACATGCGCCTTTTAAACTTCTCCATGATCCCCCGATCACCTGCCTCGAGCTTGATCTGACCCGTTGTCAGCATTCTAAAATATTCGACCGGGCCGATAGTGAGGCTTTCCGGAATCACTCTTAATGCTGCTTTGTTTTTAACGATGACAAAGCTTTCCTCTGGCACGCGAATGAAGTCCTCTCCCTCGCGCGCATTTGGATCAAGATGAAAACGAATGGTGAGCCCTGTCCCCTTTGCGCCTTTTGTGCCCACTCTTGTATAGAAGCCGTCGCCAAATGCAGCTGCTTCGCCGTGGCCGTTTTCACGAGAAGTCAGAACGTTGGGATCTCCCGTGTGAGCCCGCGTGATGCTTTCGTAGGCCAGGAAGTTATTTGTTTCATGAGCGACAACATCAAGGCCGAGCTCGCGAGCGGTTTTTCCGTTGCCCTTGCCCACGGCCTGAGTTCGCAATGGCTCTTTATTCATCCACCAGGAAAGTGACTCCACCGTCTGCATGTCATCTTTAATCGACGATAGCTTTTTCCTGAGGCCCAATTTCTCAAGCGTGTTCCATGCGTACTCGATGTTGACGGCATTTTGAAAAAGCTTCTTGCCGTTTTTTTCTATCCATTTTGCGACGTACTCGTTTTTTGAGTCTCGTGCGGGATCAAATTCATCGATTACTTTTTTGATGCGAGCAAGGTCCTCAGGCCTGATCTTGAGCTCATATTGAAATGCCTTTGTAAGAAATCGGATCGCAGAAAGGATCGGCGGATTACGGCCTTCTTTTGCAAACTTTGTCGTCTTGTGAAGCGAAGAGAAATAATAATGAAGCGCGCCATCGTGAACGTCTTTGAGAAACTGCGGCTCTTTCGATTTCCAGTCTCTCACGTCTCTGACCACAGAATCACCCGCGCGTGGTCTTGTGATCTCGACCAATCCCGTCGAGTTGGAGTCCGTGTGTTGATTCATGAAGTCGGGGTTATTCAAGATGGCTTGCTTATCGCCCATGTCTTGAGTCAGCAAGCGCACTTCCCATGCGGTCTTTCCGCCCTGAAGATGCGGATATCTTTCCTGGAGCGCTGTTTGAAGCTTTTGGGCTTGATCGGCATTGCCGTCGATCACGATATCTAAGTCCTGTGTGGAGCGATAGATATTGGTGTAGTCGTAATCAAACCGATCCTTTTGAAATCGCTTGTCACCTTTCTCGCGCTGCATGTCCCATTTTACATAATGGGCATATCCCGCAGCTGTTCCGCCAAAGAGCCAAGCCCTCACTCCGAGTCTTGCAGCTTCCTGCTCAATGAACTTAAACTCTTCGACTCGCTTCAGACGATCCGCAATACCTTGCTCCAGCTCCTGGATGGTTGGAACCGCCTCTGATTGAGAAGACGCAGTGAGTCCAGTGGAGGCAGCCTGTGCAAAGGGAGGCAACCCAAACGCTTGTTGACCTGCGACGAGTAAGCTCAATGAGACAAAAGCTGAAACACTCTTCCTAAGGGCTCTCATTTCAGTGCCTCATTCAGATACTGGGTGACGCAAGCCTTGAGCGCGTCCTCACGAGCCAATCCTTTGCGAAGATTGTTATAGGTTGGAGGAGCTCCCCCACTCAACTTCAGCAACGCCGGGTGCTGTTTCCAATGAGGCTGGCTCAAGACATCTGACTGTAAATGCCCCAACACCTGGGCCTGCGCAAAGTCAGCTTCAGTGTCTTTCCGTCTCAGAAGCTCTTCGATCCACTCCGGGCGATCGCTCCAGTGAGACTTAGAGAGAACGCTTTTCATAATCGGTACGTCTGCGTGCCCTCTTTTTAGAATCGTCTCAACCCATTCAGGATGGCCCTTACTTTCGGGCAGTGAAAGAACGTGATTCGCAATTGCAGCGTCGACACGAGGATCATTTTTGATCAGCAGTTGCTTGACCCATTCGGACCATTGAGGATGATTCACCCAATGTGGCCTCGAAAGCACATTTTCCGCAAGCCTCTGATCAGCAGACCCACGTCGAATGAGAGTCTCAACCCAATCACTCCGATTTTTCCATTCTGAATTAGAAAGAATAAAGGTCGCTATCTCCTCATCTGCAGATCCCTTTCTCATGAGAGCCTCCAACCGCTCAGGCTGGCTCTGCCAATGAGATTTTGAGAGCACCCGGGTGACGATCTCTTTATCCAGAGTCCCTCTTTCGAGATAGGCATCCAGCCACTCGGTATGCTTCTGCCAGTGAGGCTGCGATAGAATCCGGGACAGAATGAAGCCATCAGCTGTGCCTTTTTTGATGAGCGTTTCCACAAGCTCTGGATGTTTTGCCCAGTGCGGCTCAGAGAGGACCGTCGATGCGATCGCGCTATCCACCGAAACGTTTCCTCTCTCGATCAATGTGCGTACCCATTCCGGATGGTCCTGCCAGTGAGGTTTCGCAAGAACCTCGCACAATTCCATTCCGAGATTTCCTGTTTTGACATAGTAGTCTATAATTTTTTGAACGAACTCCGGATGATTCCTCCATTGCGGCTGAGTAAGAAGATTTCTCGCAATTTCGGAATTAAAGCTGTTTTTGTCCATGTCCAGAAAAGTATTGATCCACTCTGGATGATCCTGCCAAAAAGGATGATCCAGAGTGTGCGAGACTAACTCTGAGTGCACGTTTCCTTTCATGAGAAGCGTCTCAATCCACTCGGGATGATTTCGCCATTGCGGCTTCGTCAATAGGGTCTTTACGAACCAACCGTCCGCATTTCCTTCTTTTACCAAGGCGCTGGCAAGCTCTGGATACTGAGTCGCGATCGGCAGGGTAAACCACTCGGCCAAGGCAGGAGTGATCTGACCAGTTTTAGTCTTCGTTATTTCGTTTCTTAATATCGCATGGATTTTATCTATGTCATTTTGACTGAGAGCCTGAAGCTTGGCAGCCATTCGCCTTTTGAGCTTCTCAAAAATTCCGCGATCCGACGCTTGGAGTGGCGCTTTGCCTGATATTTCCCTGGTAGAAAGCATTTCGAAGAGTTCGACGGGCCCGACACTCAAACTCTCAGGGATGACCTTAAGAGCCGCTTTGTTTTTTATTACGACATAGTCATGGACAGGCCCAGATTCAAAATCAAATCCCTCACGTGCATTGGGATCGAGATGAAATCGAATCGTCAGTCCGGTGCCGTGTGCGCCTTCTCTTCCTTTTTTTGCGTAAAATCCATTACCGTGCCCAGCCACTTCGCCGACACCTTCAGAACGGGAAATCAGAACATTTGAGTCTCCAGTATGGGCACGCGTGATGCTTTCATAGGCCAAAAAATTATCGGTTTCGTGCGCGACAATATCTAATCCAAGCTCTTTTGCTGTTTTGCCAGTCCCTTGTCCTAACGGATGAGTGCGAAGCGGCTCTTTATTCATCCACCAGGCCAGCGAGTCCTGAGTAGTGGCATTGTTCTTAATGGCCACCAACTTTTTTCTGAGTCCGAGTTGTTCAAGCGTATTCCAGGCGTACTCGATATTGACCGCGTTTTGGAAGAGCTTTTGCCCATTTTTCTCGATCCAGTTCCCGACGTATGGGTTTTGCGTGTCATGTTGGACATCAAACTCTTGGATCACTTTTTTGATCTGCCCAAGATCCTCGGGTCTGATCTTAAGCTCATATTGAAACGCTTTGGTTAGAAAGCGGATAGCAGATAAGATCGGAGGATTGCGCCCCTCCTTGGCAAACTTCGTCGACTCATGGAGTGGCGAGAAATAATAGTGCAACATGCCGTCGTGCACATCTCTCAAGAAATAAGGTTCTTTGGACTTCCAATCCCTCACGTCGCGGACCACTGCCTCACCTGCTTTGGGCTTTGTGATTTCAATCAACCCCGTCGAATTGGAATCCGTATGCTGATTCATGAAATCAGGGTTATTCAAGATGGCTTGCTTATCGCCCATGTCTTGAGTCAGCAGGCGCACTTCCCATGCGGTCTTTCCGCCCTGAAGATGCGGATATCTTTCCTGGAGCGCTGTTTGAAGCTTTTGAGCTTGCTCGGCGTTTCCATCAATGACGATGTCTAAGTCTTGAGTAGAGCGATAGATATTGGTGTAATCGTAGTCAAAGCGATCTTTTTGAAAGCGCTTGTCACCTTTCTCACGTTGCATATCCCACTTCACATAGTGGGCATATCCCGCAGCCGTTCCGCCAAAGAGCCAGGCCCTAACTCCAAGCCTTGCAGCTTCCTGCTCAATGAACTTAAACTCTTCAACTCGCTTCAGACGATCCGCAATACCTTGCTCCAGCTCATGAACTGATAAAGGAGAATTGCTCGAATGAGCTTCTTCCGCAACCGCCACCTTCGGCATCAACGCCACTGGCAGCGACAAAGCCGTAAGTATAACAATAGACCGGAGGATCCTCAGGCTCGACATCATTTTAAAATCCGATCGAGATTTTGAGTAATGCACGCGCCGGAGGAAACTCTGAAATAAGTCCCGTCCTCCGTTTTATAGACATGCAAGAGCGCCTTGACCGTAGGATCCTTGTCGCCGACGATTCGGCGCAAACCAGGATGACTTTTCCAGTGAGGCATCTCGAGAACCTCACTCAACTTCCATTCAATATCCTGCCATTGTTCGATGTCTCTCGGATCAGCTCTCATCACATATCCAGCATATTTGATGTCTTTAGCGCCGGCATATTTTCGCTTAAACAGATCTTCGACCCACTCTGGATGGTTTTGTGATACTGGGGCGTCGAGAACCAGGCCAGCAATACCCCGGTCGATGAGCGGATCATTCTTCAAGATCAATCGATCCACCCACTGTGCCCATTGCGGATCACTCTGCCAGTGAGGCTGAGTGAGAACATAGCCAATGAAGGATTGATCATCGCCTCCTCGCTCGATCACCTTTTTGACCCAGTCTGGATGCTTTGCAGAGAGAGGATTCGATAATACATGTATATTGATCCATCGGTCTTCTCGCAGCTTCGGATCGCTGATGAATCGATCCACCCACTCCGGCTGCTGCGAAAGCCATTGGGGCTGAGAAATCACTTTCTTAATGAGAGCGGGATTCGCCTTACCTGATTCCAGCAACTCCTCCACAATCTCGGGATGCTTCAGTGCACTTGGAGAGGAGAACCATTGCTCCAGCAAGGGCCTGAAGACGTGCGCACCTTCTGATGACGACGCTGTCACTATGGCCACTTCTTGTTTGACGAGGTTCAGGATTTTAGTCTGTTCCGATTGGCTCAAGTGAGGATGCCGAGCTTCAAACCACTCTCGGATCCGTCCCATCACCTTTGAGTCCGCCTCGTTAAATCTCCGTCGCTCGCCAGCAAGCATTCGATAAAACTCGACCGGCCTGAGTTCAATGAGCTCAGGAACCGTATCCAGCGCCTCTCGAATCAAAGGACTCACCATCACGGTGTCATAATCACGCTTCATGACCAGGGAGCCCGATTTGATTTCCTCTCGGATCATTCGGGCGATTTCTTTTCTTTCGGCGGAAGAGAGCGCTTGAGCCTTGGAGCGAATGCGCCTCTTGAGTTTTTCGAGCACACCGAGATCGCTTTTCGCAAAGCTTGAGCTTTCATGCGATAACATCCTGAAGAACTCGACAGGCCCGATATTCAAACTTTCAGGAATGACCTTGAGCGCCGCTTTGTTTTTCACCACGACATAATGTTCGTCTCCGAGATACTCAAAATCCGCGCCCTCACGAGCATGTGGATCCAAATGAAAACGAATCGTCAGCCCTGAGCCACGGGCGCCTTCGCGACCAACCTTTGTATAAAATCCGTCTCCATAGATCGCCTGCTCTCCTGAAGCTCCGCCTCGAGAGATCAGAACATTGGGGTCGCCCGTATGCGCGCGTGTGATGCTCTCATAGGCCAGAAAGTCTTTTGTCTCGTGAGCCACGATATCAAGACCAAGCTCCTGAGCGGTCTTTCCCTCCCCTTGACCCAGGGGTTGAGTGCGCAGTGGCTCTTTATCCATCCACCACGCAAGGGATTCGGACTTACTGATATTGCCATGGATCGCTTGCAGTTTTTCTCTCAGTCCCAATTGATCGAGCGTGTTTTTGGCGTACTCAATGTTCACTGCGTTCTGGATGAGCTTTTTGCCGTTCTTCTCGATCCAATGGGCGACGTAGTCATTTTGAGTGTCTCTCTTAGGATCAAACTCATTGATGACTTTCTTGATCCTCTCAAGATCTTCGGGTCTCAGCTTGAGTTCATATTGAAAAGCTTTCGTAAGATAGCGGATCGCGGACAGGATCGGCGGATTACGTCCCTCTTTGGCAAACTTTGTGGTCTCGTGCAGCGGCGAAAGATAATAATGAAGAGCTCCCTCGTGAACGTCCTTCAGAAAGTAGGGCTCTTTAGCTTTCCAATCTCTCACATCCCTGACGACGGTCTCACCTTCTTTCGGCTTCGTGATTTCAATAAGCCCTGTCGAATTGGAATCCGTGTGCTGATTCATGAAGTCGGGATTATTTAAAATCGCCTGCTTATCCCCCATGTCTTGCGTGAGGAGCCTTACTTCCCACGCGGTCTTTGATCCTTGGAGATGAGGATATTTTTCCGCCAATGCGCTTTGAAGCCTCTGCGCTTGCTCAGCATTTCCATCGATCACGATATCTAAGTCCTGTGTGGAGCGATAGATATTGGTGTAATCGTAATCAAAGCGATCTTTCTGAAAGCGCTTATCGCCCGTCTCACGCTGCATGTCCCATTTCACATAGTGAGCGTACCCGGCGGCCGTTCCCCCGAAGAGCCAGGCTCTGACGCCCAGCTTTGCAGCTTCTTGTTCAATAAACTTGAACTCTTCAACCCGTTTGAGGCGATCGGCGATCCCATGCTCAAGCTCTTGAAGCGATACATTATTGCGAGCCTGCAGATCTGGGGCTGAGTCAGAAGGCGCAGCACGCACGGAGACAGGCACCCAAAGCAATTGTGGCGCAGTCGTCAGTGCAATCAATACAGCGATCCGAGATACAGCTCTCAAGGCATCCCTCATCCTTAGACTCATCGGAGTAACCCATCCAGCTTTTGATGGATGCAGGATCCAACGGGAGCTCTCAGCGAGGTGCCTCCCTTTTCAAAGTATTTTGTAAGAGCGTCCACCGTAGGATCTTCTCCTCCAGACATGCGGCGCAGATCCGGATGATTCTTCCAGTGGGGTTGACGGAGAGCTCGATCAATATCCCATCGAAAGGCATCCCAAATCTCTAGCTGGATCTCATCTACGAACCCGGGAGGCCTCTTTCTTTTGATGAGATCCTCCACCCACTCGGGATGGTCTTTTGAAGCAGGGTCATGAAGAATTTTGAGTACAATCTCCGAGTCCACGTCGAAATAGTCTTTCGCCAACGTCTTATCAACCCACTCTGCCCACTTCGGATGACTCTGCCAGTGAGGTTTTGTGAGAGCATAAGAAACCATGTCCTTACCGCTTGTTCCTCGATTCAAAATAAGCTCAACCCACTCCGGATGGTTTTGCCAGTGAGGCTTGGAGAGAACATTCCTGACAATCGTCCAATCCGAATCCCCCTTTTGAAGTACGGCCTCTACCCACTCCGGATGGCTCTGCCATTCCGGTCGTCCCAATATTTTTTCCGCGACCCAGAAGGTTACGTTTCCCTCTTTCAGCAAGCCTTTCGCAATCTCCGGGTACTGAGTTGAGACTGGAATGGTAAACCATTCCTCGAGCGCTGGAGTGATTTTATGGTTTTTGGTCTTGAGTATCTCGCTTCGCAAGATCGTAAGGATCTTCCCAATGTCATTTTGACTGAGTGCTCGAAGCTTGGCACCGATTCTTCTCTTGAGCTTCTCAAGAACTCCGCGATCTGAAGCTTGAAGCCCCAGATTGCTTCCCGCCTCTTGAGCGGCCAGCATTTCAAAGTATTCGACGGGGCCAATATTCAAGCTCTCTGGAATGACTCGGATCGCCGCTTTGTTCTTGATGACGACGTAGTCTTCTTGAGGCACGCGGAAAAAATCGACTCCCTCTCGTGCATGAGGATCCAGACGAAAACGAATCGTCAACCCGAAGCCGCGGGCACCTTCGCGCCCCGCCTTGGTATAAAACCCATCCCCATGGATAGCAGCCTCGCCCGGTGCGCTATCGCGAGAAACCAGGACATTGGAATCACCCGTATGAGCGCGCGTGATGCTTTCGTAGGCCAGAAAGTTCCTGGTTTCATGCCCGACAACATCCAATCCAAGTTCCTTAGCAGTTTTTCCAGAACCTTGCCCAACGACGCTCGTACGTAATGGTTCTTTATTCATCCACCAAGCCAGGGAATCTACGGTTTTCGCATCATTCTTGATCGCCTGAAGCTTTTTCCTGAGTCCAAGCTGCTCAAGCGTATCCCAGGCGTATTCGATATTGACCGCATTTTGAAAAAGCTTTTTTCCGTTTTTCTCAATCCAATTTGCTACGTAAGAATTTTGAGTGTCTCTTTTAGGATCAAACTCATCAATCACCTTTTTGATCCGATCCAGATCTTCAGGTCTAAGCTTGAGTTCATATTGAAAAGCTTTCGTAAGATAGCGGATCGCGGACAGGATCGGAGGATTGCGCCCTTCCCGGGCGAACTTCGTCGTCTCGTGCGCCGGCGAAAAATAGTAATGAAGTGCGCCATCATGGACGTCTTTCAGAAAGTAAGGCTCTTTAGCTCGCCAATCTCTCACATCCCTGACGACGGACTCTCCTGCTTCCGGCTTTGTAATTTCAATCAGGCCCGTCGAATTGGAATCCGTATGCTGGTTCATGAAGTCGGGGTTATTTAAAATCGCCTGCTTATCCCCCATGTCTTGCGTAAGCAGTCTCACTTCCCAAGCTGACTTTGATCCTTGAAGATGGGGATACTTTTCCGCCAATGCGCTTTGAAGCCTCTGAGCTTGCTCGGCGTTTCCTTCAATGACGATATCTAAATCCTGAGTGGAACGATAAATATTGGTGTAGTCGTAGTCAAAGCGATCTTTTTGAAAACGCTTGTCACCCTTCTCACGTTGCATATCCCACTTCACATAATGAGCATACCCGGCTGCCGTCCCGCCAAAGAGCCAGGCTTTCACTCCAAGTCTTGCCGCCTCTTGCTCGATGAACTTGAACTCTTCGACTCGCTTGAGTCGATCGGCGATCCCATGCTCAAGCTCTTGAAGTGTCGGAACTGTTTCAGTTTGAGCGCTCGCGCTTAAATCAGCGGGCGCAGCATGCACGGACGCAGGCACGCAAAACATCTGCGACGCAGCCAGAAGCGAGACCAAAACAGAGGTCTGAGAAACCCTTCTCAAACGTGCTCTCACCATTTCGAGAGCCCCTTCTTGAGTTGCTGAAGCTGGCAACTTGGGCCTGAGCCACTGGGAGCACGCCTGACATCGATGGCGTTTAAAACTGATTTTGAGATACCGACCCGACTGCCAAGCACATCCCTGAACGTTTTGGCATCCGCTGGATCAAGCACCGCACCCACCTCTTTCAGGGCCATTGCGGTAAAAGGATCGACCGAATCACGCGGAATTCCTTTCAGCGCCCAATACTGCGAGCGCATCGCATCGCCGCCATGAAGATGCGATCTGACTTGCGCCTCATAGGATTCAAATTTCTGCGTTAAGACCGATCTGAACTTTGGATTTCCTGAAAATCGAAGCATGGGTCCCGGCCCGACGATGAGAACGTTCACCTTCTTTGGCCATTCATGCAGAGTGATGGACCCAATGAGTTCGGGAAAGTTCCCCGCATAATCCTTCACAACGTAGAAGTCGCCGAACTTGGATGACTTGAACTTCGTGAGTCCCTGAATGTAAGCTTCGCTGGTTTTTGGCGGGTAGAGTTTTTTCACGGCTTCCTTGGAAAGCCCAAGGTCAGCAAGGCCCGCAATGAAACTTCGATCGCTCACTTCAATGGTCTTGCTCTTGCCGCCCAGGTCGTAGCCCAGAAGCTGGGCAGCTTGCTCAAGGCTGCTGAAGGGCTGAGCGCGTGCCGCAATGTTGTCGGAATGATGATCAATCGGCACAAACGAAAATCCATTCTTGGCGAACACGCTCTCGACATCCGGAGATTCGCCTGGCATCTCAACGACGGCGATCTTTTCCACGCCCAGCTTCTTTGCTGTTTCGACAATCTCATTTGCCAGATGTGCCGAAAGCTTTACGCCATGCTTGTAGGCATCTCCGTTCAAACGCATCAGATGAGCGCCGCTGGACCTGGCAACTCGGCAGATTTCAATCGCCTCGGCATCGTTGGCAGGAGCCACGATCAGCGTTTTTGAGTTCTTGGGACTCAGATGAGTCTGAGGCGGATCGCTGAGCTCGGTCGAGAAATGCTCCGGATCAATTGTCGGTCCGACATAGAAAATCTCATGTCGCTCCCGAGCTTCGTCAAGAAGCTTTGATATCTCGCTGACGGGCGTTGTCTGAAGCTGAGATGGCTCGTGAAAGTAATGTGCCCAGAGCCGAAACTCAGGCGAACCAATCACCTGACTCGGCGATACTCCGCGCGAAGCCTTATAAGCCGGAAAGTGAAAGACCGGCCGATCCACGTTCACAGGCACGCTGAGATTCTTGTTAGCCGCTAACTGAGGGTACTTGGCCGTCAGATATTGAACGACTCCGGCGCGCGCGTTCTGAATTCTCTGTTTGATCTCGGTTCGAAGCTCCGCCGATTGAGCGGTCGAATCAAAATACGCACCAAAAAGTTTGTCGATATCCTTCGATGTCATCTTCTCAAGGCGACTCAAATAGCGATTCAGCTGAAAGAGCGCCTCAGCCGCGTCTTTCTGAGAAAGAGCACTGAGCTTAGCTTGTGGGATGAGATCCAGATAGCGCGCTAAACCGTCTTCCGCGGGTTTTGCATAGCCTTGAAAGGCCTGACTGAGCGATGGCGTGATGACATGCTGTCCAGCCATTGAGATCATTTCCGGACTGTTCAGAATGATCTGATTTCCGAGAATGTGATTGAGTGTCATCTGTCCCATCCACTCACCCATCTGCGCAGGCGTTAGCTTTGAGACGGACTTTGCGCTCACGATCCCCGTACCCTGCATCTGCACCGTGGCACGGGTCCAGCGGGGATCGGGCGACGCGCTTTGCTCAAGCTGGACAAACGTCGGATAAGCAGGAAGCGATGGAAGCTCGATCCCCTGTGACAGAAGACTTCCGCCGATCTCAGCGAACATGGAGAGAGGCTCGCCGGTCCTGACCTGAAGATCGTTTCCAAACCGGTCTCTGGCCAGGTAGCGGTCGATCCCACGCTTTGAGCCAAGCTTTTTGATGATTTCGGGGCTTCCCTGAGTGAAATATTGAACAGGATCCACGCCCGCCCGGGCATGGCTCACCGTCAATACACTGACTATGAAGCAGTAAACTGCTGCTGTGTATAAACGATATCCGTTCAAAACAGAGGCCTCCTCCCCACCCTATCGGTTAAAAACGATAAATTACTGAGGATTCCACCGGTTTTGCTATTCTGTAAGCAAGGAATTCCGGAGATATCAAAATGCGAGGGCCTTCCCTTAAAAGCACCTATCTCTCTTTCATCGCCGGCGTGGCGTGTTTCAGCGTGCTTTGGGGATTATTCCCGAACCGCTCCCTTGCCGAGAACAAGGTTTGCGACGACATCAGCGGGGAGCTCGCTTCGCGAATCGAATCCGCCTTCGGAAACAAATACAGAGTCAAACTTGTAGGCACCCAAGGTACAAAGTTAAGCAAAAGCCTTCCCAAAACGAGTGTCCTTTTTGGCTTCAGCGACGTGGGCCACGCTTATCTGATCATGAATGACCTGCGTCTGGATGGAACGTTAATGGGTTCAAACAGTGTCCATAAATACGCCCCTCTGGACGATGGAATGCTCTTTCGTTTTGACCTGAGCCCTGAGCAGGCCGAAAAAATCCGACAGACGGTGCACGGTCTCGATAATCGTCTCTCGCTCACCTGTGTGCGTACGGTCTGCAAGGTTCTTAAGCAAGGCGGCGTGCGACTTCCTGTTTCAGGTCCAAAGAGTTTTTTCCTCACCCCCGTATTCAAAAAGCTGCTTGAAAAAGGCGCTCTGGATCAGAAGACGGGACAGCCGATTCCGGTCGAGGTTTATTCTTTTCGAGACAGTGATATCGAGAGCCTGCATGGCGCCCTCAAAACGAAGGAGCGCGAATATGCCACACCTTACTTGATCGTTACGGGTAGCGCGGTCGGCCTGGCGGCGCTTGGCGCCG
>JBJMMA010000248.1:0-26166 GCA_045805065.1 Bdellovibrionia bacterium
AAACTTAACGCGCTCTCTCACTGGCAGATCGATCTCATTGCTTTCCTGCTTTTGATTCAAGGCGCCGTCATCAGCATCGCACCGGAAGAAGTCGTCATTGTAGCGTTGGGATTGCTTTGGGGACATGGGAAGATCACCTTTATCGAAGCAGTCATCGTAATTTTGCTCGGAATTCTTCCCGCCAATATCCTCCTTGTCCTTTTCGGAGAAAAGTTTGCGAAGCGATTTGAGAAAAAACGCGCTGTGCAAATCGCATCCAACTACCTGCGTCGATATGGGGCGCTAGTCATTGTCCTCACACGTTTCACGCCGGTTGTTAAAGGTCCTGTCTACTTTTCAGTAGGAGCTCTGAGGTTCGGATTGAGCCGTTTTCTCTTAACAGATGTGCTGGCCGCTCTGGTTCAAGTGCCGCTTCTTCTTCTGTTAGGAAAAACCATCGGTGAGAACAGCGAATCCATTGAACACGCGCTTAGAACCGTGGGCTGGATCGCTGGATCTCTATTGGCACTCTCCCTGGTGATCACAATCCGCCTTGAGTCGCGCCAGTATCTGGATCGCAAAAATACTTCGAGCTGACCTTCATTTGTAACTGCTCGCCTTAAGCAAGGTCTCCAACCAGCTCATGAACGCTTTCACCCGTCGTGGGAGATGGCGTTGGTGCGGAAAGAGCAAATAGACCGGCATCGGCTTGGCCTGAAATCCTGACAAGACTTCGATGAGGGACTTCTGCTTGAGATGCTCTTCCAAACTTTCTTTTGGCGTCTGAATGATTCCAAGTCCAGCAACGCACGCTGCCGCGAAGGCTTCAGCATTATTAACGGTAACCATCCCTTTCATGGGAACAGTTCGGTACTCCTGCCCATCATAATATTCAAAACCATCCGCCTTCTCGCCAAAGGTTGAAACGTAGTGAACCATATAATGTTTTGAGAGATCAGACAGAGACTTTGGCTTGCCGTATTTCTTTAAATAAGAGGAACTCGCGCAGTTGATGATTTTCATCTCGCCAATCTTTTTGGAAATAAGACTCGAGTCCTCTAGATCAGCAACTCGAACGACACAGTCATATCCTTCCCGCACAACATCGACTTCTCGATCCGTAGAACCTAGCTCGATTTCCACGCCCGGATGCTGTGAGAGAAACTCACTCAAATGAGGAATCACCCGAAGCCGCGCCATGCGACTAGGCATATCTACCCGCACTCGACCGACCAAGCCTGATGTCTTCTCATGAAACATGGTTCGAAGATCATCAAAATCAGCCAGCATGTCCTTGCAGCGTTCATAAAACTGGACACCATCATGCGTTAATTGAACATTGCGCGTCGTACGGTAAAGTAAGCGGGTTCCAAGCTCGCTCTCGAGCTGCTGAATATAGGTCGATACGCTTGCCTTAGGCAGGCCAAGACTTTCGGCAGCCTTGGTAAAGCTACGCATCTCAGCAACTCGGGCGAAAATTTGCAACGACTGAAGTCGGTCCATCGGGCCCCCCAAGGATTGTTCGTCCTACGTGAACAGTATGTCATAAAACTGGCCGATTATCCCGAGCGCTTTTTACGTTAAATTCGAATTATCAATTCAACCCGTTTTTGAAGGAGATCTTAAGCATGGAACGGAAAGTCGTTGTCATTACAGGTGCCAGCCGCGGGCTTGGCAAGAACATGGCTCTTCACCTGGCAGATCAGGGCCGGGATATCATTCTCACCTACCGCTCGAAAGAGTCTGAAGCAGCAGAGGTTGTTTCGCAGATCGAGAAAAAAGGAGGCAAGGCTCTCGCTCTTCAGCTGGATGTCAGCAAATCATCCACTTTTGAGGGCTTTGCAGGCGCGCTACGATCCGCACTCCAAAAGAATTGGAGTCGAGATCAGTTTGATTATCTGATCAATAATGCCGGCATGGGAGTTTACGCTCCATTTGCCGAAACCACTGAGGCGCAATTTGATGAGCTTATGAACACGCATTTCAAAGGAACGTTTTTTCTGACTCAGAAGCTCCTCCCTTTGATCAAGAACGGCGGTCGCATCCTGAATGTTTCGTCCGGGCTGGCTCGCTTTGCGACTCCTGGATATTCTGCCTATGCATCCATGAAGGGCGGAATCGAGACTCTGACTCGCTATCTGGCCAAGGAGCTCGGGCCTCGCAAAATTTCAGTCAATGTTATCGCTCCCGGAGCAATTGAAACCGACTTTGGAGGGGGCGTAGTTCGAGACAACGCAGAGCTGAATAAGTTTATCGCTTCTCAGACAGCCTTAGGACGCGTCGGACTTCCGGATGACATCGGAGGCGCAGTCGCCGCTCTCTTATCCGATGATGTTCACTGGATGACCGGTCAACGCATCGAAGTCTCGGGAGGAATGTTCATCTAGATTTCTGAAAACTAAAAAGTGGAAATGGATTTGCAGCACCCCTCGGAAAACAGAACCATTCCGAGGGGTTTTTTATGCAGAAGCGAAAAAGACGCTTATTTGCAGGCGCTGCGAGCGCTGCAGTCATGAGCTGGCTTGCCGTAGCTTTCTTTGCGGTGCAGGCTCAAAGCCCTACTCCGCCGCCGGCTCCTGATATCGCCTCAGTGTCTGAAGAAGTGAATCAACACACTCACTCCATCACGCTATCTGACTCAGAGGTGGATGGACTGATTGCCATCACAGGCAATAATGATTCGGTCACTCTTCAATCGAGCCAAGCGTACAATGGCGACCCGAAGAATGGCTCGCTTCACTCACATCAACTCAGAATGGACAAGCAGCAGCTTCAGGTTTTGAAATCCACCGGCTCGATCGATGTCGAATGCGATGAAGCTGCGGGACATAAACATATCTTCAGATTTTACAAACCTCAGCCACAGCAGTGCACGATCATAACGTACCCGATACCTGGCACCTATGCGCCAAACTCTTGTCCTTACGGGGGTAAATGCACGTATCCGATGCCTTATCCAATGACATGTACGACTTGTCCAAAACCTTGCACGACTTGTCAGTACCCTTATCCTTATCCAACCGTGTGCCCAACGTGTCCGCCTCCAAAGCCCTGTCCTACGTGTGGCCCACTGCCACCTCCGGGCTACACGCCAACTCCAACTCCTACTTCATCTCCCGGCGGCACAGGAACACCTTCGCCAAGTCCAAGCTTGAGTCCAAGTCCAAACCCAAGTCCTAGCCCAAGTGCTTCACCTAGCCCTAGCCCAAGCCCCAGCGCTTCGCCTAGCCCAGGTGGATCACCCAGCCCTGGAGCCAGCGGAGGCGCATCCCCGACTCCAAGCTTAAGCGCCTCGCCTAGCCCAACGACAAGCGCGGGAGCGACAGCATCGCCAACGTCAACAGCGACTGCGACATCAACTCCAACGAGCAGTCCTTCGTCTAGTTCGTCTCCCGGCGCGGCCTCACCTAGTCCGTCTCCGGTTTCGACATGCAGCATTCCGGGCACGGACTGCTATTGCGCAAATCCGCTGAACTTCAACAGCTCGGCATGTACAACGATCTGTCAGACAGCAGGATCACCTTGTTACTGCGCTTCAAACCCACTCGATCCATCCTGCTTCAGCGGAAGAGAGAGCCGATAGCGCATTAATACCGCGTTAAAAGGAATCAGTGCCCAGGAACATCTTCTTTGAAGATCCTGGGCACTGATCTTTCGTAAAATTATATGTGACCCCATATAATTTATCTGTTATTGAGTGCTCATATTATATGGGAACTCATATATATGAGTCATAGCTATTATGAATAATGGCGACATCCGAACCAGCATCATGGATTCTATTCGAAAGATCGTTCGCTCGCTCCGACTTGCGTCGAGTGCAGCAGAAAAAGATCTCGGATTGAATGCCGCGCAGCTCTTCGTGCTTCAACAACTGACCGAAGGCCAACGCTTGTCGATCAATGAGATCGCCGCCCGCACTCATACGCATCAAAGCTCTGTTTCAGTTGTGGTTGGAAGACTGCACGATCAGGGACTCGTAAGCAGAGCCCCTTCTTCTGAAGACGGCAGGAGAATGGAAGTTTCGCTGACCACCAAAGGACGAAATCTTTGTAAAAAAGCGCCGCGCGCCGCGCAAGAAAACATGCTTGGAGCAATCAGCGCATTGACTCCTGAAGAGCAAAAGACTTTAGCCGTTTTGTTAGACAAACTCGTGCGTGGCTCGAGCTTCGATCGTGAGCCAGCCAGCCTTTTCTTTGAGGATGACAGCCCATGAATCAGCAAGCAGATCTGAAAAGCGCATCAACAACCGACGGTATCCCGCTGACCGAAGGGCTTGCGCCCGTTCTGGCTTCGGCAAACATCCGAGCGCACGCAAGCTTAGTGGACAAACGAGTCGTCCTGATCAGTGGCGTCGCCATTGGAATCGGTCTGATCTCAGGATTCGTCGCGCAGATTTTGGTGGCCTTGATCGGCTTCGTCACCAACCTCTTCTTCTACGGTCGCGTCTCCTGGGAGTTCAGCTCGCCAGCCAACAATAACCTGGGTCTCTGGGTGGTAGGAATTCCAATCATCGGTGGAATCATTGTGGGATTCATGGCCCGCTATGGATCAAAAGCGATCCGCGGCCATGGAATTCCCGAAGCAATGGAACAGGTCCTCTTGAATGAGAGCAAGATTCCTGCTCGGATGATTTTTTTAAAGCCACTTTCTGCGGCTATTTCGATTGGAACCGGTGGCCCTTTTGGCGCGGAAGGTCCGATCATTGCGACCGGTGGTGCACTTGGTTCGTTTTTTGGACAGATTTTAAGAACGACCGCGCACGAGCGCAAAGTGCTTCTGGCCGCAGGCGCCGCGGCCGGGATGACCGCCACCTTTGGCAGCCCTGCTTCTGCCGTGCTGCTGGCGATCGAACTTCTCTTGTTTGAATTCAGGCCGCGCTCCCTGATTCCGGTTGCGTTAGCTGCTGCAACTGCTGCTGGAGTGCGCCTGACTCTCGTGGGCTCAAACCCTGTGTTTCCAATGCCCGACATTACAAATGTTCAGGGCTCATCCATCGCGTTTTACATTCTGATGGGCGCGCTTATCGGTGTGGCCTCCGTCTATGTCACACGCCTTGTGTATTGGATTGAAGATATGTTCGAGCATCTTCCCATGCACTGGATGTGGTGGCCAGCCATTGGCGGCATCGCTGTCGGCGTCGTCGGCTATTTCCATCCGCTGACTTTGGGCGTGGGCTACACCAATATCGAGCACATTCTTTCCGGTGAACTCACTGGCAAAGTCATGCTCGTTTTCTGCGTCATGAAACTGATCTCCTGGTCCATTTCCTTGGGAAGCGGAACCTCGGGAGGAACGCTTGCTCCCTTGTTTACCATAGGGGGCGGACTGGGCGCGGCTCTTGGACTCGTGGGGGCGGCGTTACTTCCCCATCAGGGGATCGATCCAAGAGTCGCGGCCCTAGTCGGAATGGCTGCGATCTTTGCCGGCTCATCCCGAGCAATGTTGGCTTCTGTGATATTTGCCTTTGAATGCACTCGCCAACCACTGGGACTTTTGCCCCTCTTGGGTGGTTGCACGGCCTCGTATCTTGTTTCGTGCCTGATGATGCGAAACACGATCATGACCGAAAAGATCGTTCGTCGCGGCGTGGTCGTCCCATCTGAATACTCGGCCGACTTCCTGGAGCAGGTCACCGTTAAGAGTCATTGCACTAAAAATGTCGTGAGCCTGGCTGCATCCATGACCGTATCCGAGCTTCGAGAGCTGATTGAAAAAGATCCAGCTCGTTTCTCGCACCAGGGATTTCCGATCATGAAGCGCTCAGGAGGAAATGAAACTGAACTTCTTGGCGTCATCACGAGACGAGACTTTCTCAATCCTTCGATCGATGGCGAACGCCAGCTCAGTGAGCTCATTCAACGTGCCCCAGTCGTGGTGAATGAAAACGATACGCTTCGTCACGCTGCCAACTTGATGAGTGTCACGGGCGTAGGTCGTCTTCCTGTCATGCAAGGTGGAAAACTCATCGGCATGCTCACCCGCAGCGACATTCTGAGCTCGCATCAAAGGCGATTGCGTGAAGCCTCAGCGAGCGAGCGAAGCTTTAAGATGAAGTCAAAGTCGGTGTGACCTTCAGTATGGCCTTAGGCTCTAGGTACTCTTCGAGCCCATAAACGCCATACTCGCGTCCAATGCCGGACTGCTTAAATCCACCAAAGGGCGCGTAAGGATCATGTTCAATCCCGTTAATTGCCACGCGCCCAGCTCGGATGGCTGAGGCAACTTGCTGGGCTTTTGTTAGATTCGTCCCGCTGACGTAGGCGTGCAGTCCGTAATCGGTATCGTTGGCAATTGCGACGGCCTCTTCTTCTGACCGGTAAGTCAAAATGGAGAGTACGGGACCAAAAATTTCCTCACGCGCAATGCGCATATCATTGGTCACATCCGTAAACACCGTAGGTTTGACGTAGTTCCCTCTCTCCAAGCCTTCGGGACTTCCTGGACCCCCAATAAGCAGGGTAGCCCCCTCCTCCAAACCTAGACGTATGTAGACTTGCACTCTTTCGTACTGCTTGCGACTCACGACTGGGCCCAGAGTATTTCGCGCCTCGCGAGGATCACCTTGTTGAACCTGTGCGACCACTGACTTCACTCGCTGTTCGATCTCACTTTTTTGAGAAAGAGGCACAAGAAGTCTCGTACCTGCAATGCAGGCCTGGCCATTGTTCATGAAACAAGCTGCGACAGCAATCGGCACCGCTTCATCAAGATTCGCATCTTCAAGAATAACAAATGGAGACTTGCCTCCAAGCTCCAAGGTCACTCTTTTCAGAGTATCAGCCGCGGTACGAGCAATGGATTTTCCAACAACGGTGGATCCTGTGAATGATATTTTGGCGATATCGGGATTGCGAGACAGTTCTGCCCCCACTCTGTCGCCGCGACCATTTACGAGATTAAATAATCCGGAAGGAAGTCCCGCTTCATGAAAGCACTCCAGCAGAACTTGCGTTTGAATTGCACTCATTTCACTCGGCTTTACGACAACCGTATTACCGGCGGCTAATGCCATCGCGAATTTGCTGCAGATAAATGAACTGCTTGCATTCCAAGGCGTAATGATTGCCGTAACTCCCACTGGTTCCAATGTCACTTGTGAGCGACTGACAGAGCGAACGAAGTCGAATTCGGAAAGTATGTTTTTCACATGAAGAAAGCTTTCCGCGCAGCGCTTTGCTGAAGCAGTCGCAAATTGATGGGTCCCACCATACTCTTCAATCATTGCTCTGACATGATCATTGTGTCGCGCCTGAACTGCAGCGAAGAGTCGGTCAAGAATACGGATTCTCTCTTCCTTGGTTGTACGCGAAAAACTCTCAAAGGCCTTTTTTGCCGCAGCAATTGCTGCACGAGCATCTTCCTCATCGCCTAATACGACCTGACCGATGAGAGACTGGCTTGTGGGATCAACCAGGTCAAAGCGCTCGGTCCCGTGAGGTCTGACGAACTTTCCGTTGATATAGATTTGATCGATGGTTTTCATAATGCCTCCATACGATCATGATCGCTCGTGCAGATTGTGTTTGCGATGCCGGGACCTGCAAGAGACTTGCTCAATCCTGCAAGATTTCTGTGTGTCCCGAAAGCCTCAATCTCCTGATGTCTTGAATAGGAGGAGCGCCAAACAAACGCCGATACTCACGACTGAATTGCGACTGGCTCTCGTATCCCACCTGAAATGCGGCCGTGGACGCATCGACTGCGCCGGTCAGCAGTAGGCGTCTAGCCTCCTGCAAGCGAAGTTGCTTTTGATACTGCAAAGGCCCCATGTTTGTCACGGCTTTGAATTTGTGATGAAGACTCGATACGCTCATGTTGGAAGCCTTTGCAAGATTCTCAATATGCAAAGGCCGGTGGAAGTTCTCTTTCAACCAGCGCAAGGCCTTGCCAATCCCTAGATCTTGCTGGTGCTGCAGCACATTCTGATAAATCTGAGGTCCGAACTCGCTTTTAAGCAATCGATAGATAATCTCGCGCTTGATCGCGCCAGCTAAAAACTTTGCATCCTCGGGAAGCTTGAGAAGTTTCAAGACTCGAAGCACGGCCTCCAGTGTCTCAGCATCTATTTTTCCCACAAAAGCGCCTTGCGAGGGGTTCTCAGACATGGAAAGCTGAACACCAGCCTCTTCCGTTTCTAAAGCGATGGAGGCGATTTCCTTGGGATCAAGCTCAACCCGAATACCGAGGTATGGCGATGACTTCGATGCACCAATGACCTGGCCAGCAGCAGGAATATCGAGGGTAGAAATCAAATACTCTCCCGGGCCATAGTGAGTGATTTCGTTTCCCAAATGAACTTCTTTACGTCCCTGCGCAATGACACAGAATGATGGCTTGAGTACACCTTGATTCAGCGAATTTGGACCGTCAAATCGAATGATGGAAAGAAACGGAATCGACGTCTCGTTTCTTCCGGTTTCTTGCGCAAGAACTCGCACGATCTTCTGGATGTCCGTGAGAACTGAGGTTAATACAGAAGATTGCTTCGACGAGCCCCTAGAACGAGCGTTTTTCATGCTCAGATTTTACTACAAACTGCAAAGAACGAGTTGCAGATTTGTGCAAAGTCATTGCCTAATTCTGCAACCCTTAAATCATCGCTTGATGGTCTTGAAAGATACAGTTCCCGGAGATGACCGTCATCCCAAGGGAACGGGCATGTTGCTCGGCCTCTGAGTTCTGCGCACCCGGCTGAAGCCAGAAAACGGCTGGCTTCAATGGCTGCACTTCCTCAAGCAACGCAGGAATTGCGTCGGGTGACCGATAGACATTGACGATCTCAAGCGGTTGCGGAGCTTCTTCAATCGAAGCCACGACTGGAATGCCGGGAATCTTGGGAAGTCCCGGATTGACGCCTGTCACTTCAAAACCATGGTCTTGAAGATAACGGGCAATCCAATGACTTGGGCGAGATGGATTGGCGCTGATCCCTACAACAGCAACCCGCTTATAACGCTTTAAAATGTCTGTTGTTTCCATTAGGGATGTTTGAATGCAAGTTGCGAGCACTCCGCAAATGCAGGAGCAAAGGCCGCTCGCGCCTTTTCGTCCATATGCCTGTACAAATACGCTCGAGCCTCGCAAACCTGGATGGCGTGAGGATCTTTTGCCTGAAGCGCTGATGCCATATCGAGCTTTCCCACCGGAACCTGGCCCTGAGGGCATTCATACCAGATTGCCCAATCATTCCACTTGGCTCGTGTCGGCTGATTTCCGCAATAAACGGTAATGAAGCGATCATTGGCGTTCAGATCCGCGGCCCTGTGGTTTCGAACCGTCATCGTGTCCTGCAAAACTGCAATCGGCTGAAAGAAGCCTTGTACGTCTGACATGTACCGAAATGGCGCAGCTGTAGAAACAGGCGCTGGCGCATTTTGCTGATGGCAGGCGCCACAGTGATTCGACTGACGAAACTGATTTCGGATTGCTTCATTCGCTCGTGGATAAAAAAGCGCGACCAAGGCCTCACCTGCGGCAACGTCCGCAACATCGTCTTTGCGCGCCCACTCGTATCCTGCAAGCTGATGGTAATCGACTCCCGGCGCTGGCTCAAAGACATGGAAAACGGCACTTCCGTTCTCATCGATTCGGGCGCCTCGCACGTCACCGACGCCATAGATCGGAGAATCAAACTCCACTCGATCCGCAATGGTGCCGGGTGGATAAACCAAGGTATACCGATCTTCTCGCGAATCATTGATTCGATAGGCTGTGATCTTCCGGTTTTCTGGGAGCTTCAACCAAACCTGAATAATGTCCGTGCCCTGACGATTTGAAGGAAGCCGTAAAGGCGCGACCATTTCAACAAAGCCGCTGTTCTTCCAGTAGTCCCGTTGGTTGGGCAAAGAAAGCAAGGGGCTCACTGGGCCCGCCCAAGCACTACCTCCTGCGAACAGCTCCGAAAGCACAAAGCTTAGAAACAAAGCGGCTCTGAGTATACACAGGTCCTGTCGCATGGGCTGCTCTCTTACCTGAGTTATGGCAGCTTTACAAAACTTTCCTCGTTCATTTGGGAGCCCTATTTTACTTACAGAAAGGCGCCGCCGGGTCTTTGGAACAAAGATAGACTTTCATCACCGCGTTTTCTTGCTCAAGTTTTTGGATTTGATCGCCATGAGTAACTATCTTGCGATAGAGCTCTTGAATTGCGTTAATCGCGGCCCAATGAATCGGATCCACGTTCAGTTCGAGATACCCGTCCTTGCGTGTACTCACAGCCTCGGGGATCACTTCACGCACTTCCTGCGCTATGAATCCTACCTTCTCGAAGTCCGATGGAAGGCCGAGGGCATTGTTCTTTTTGTAGTTATATTTCACGGTATGAAGTTTCAAGATTTCGGCGAGGCCTTTGTCGTAATCGCCGCGAATATCTTTTAAGCGAATATCCGATGCGTTAGTCCACGCAGTGCCGGTGCTCAGGCCTGCCGTTCCTACGACATGCAGATTGTAAGAAGGCGATGAGGTTCCTATACCGACGTTACCTGCAAAAAAGCTCGGAGCAGTAGCGTCCGAAGCATAGAGAGACCACTTATTGGTCGCCAAAATATTACCGATATTGACACCGTAACCAGTGTTAATCGGGCCTGTGCTGGCACTATTTCCGATCTGAAAGAAACCGCCAATTGCCGCGTTTATCGCGCCAGTGCCACTGTTTACGACCTGAAAGTAACCGGCGTTAGCCGAATTAATACTTCCCGGATTCTGAAAATTGACCACCTGGCCCTGAACACCGATTGCTGAATTCATAGTTCCGGAACCAGTATTTACCGAACTTCCGCTTACGCCGAGTGTATATAGCATCGTCGCAGTCGACTGGTTCTTCACATTTCCCTCCACCCCGTAAGCAGACTGAGGCGAGGCAGAAGATTCATTCCAATTCACTTGTCCAAGAATCGAATTGATCCCTCTCAGATTCGTATTTGTTCCACCACTTCTGGCATTAACAAACATCGGAATAAACCAAGGACCGCTACCGGGAACATTGTCTACGGGCGGAGAGACCATCTGCGTGAGATTGAGAGTATAGGCATTTCCGCCTGAGGTATCGTTACGAGTTTCCTGAATATCCAGCTTAGTTGCAGGAGTTGAGGTTCCGATCCCAAGCTTGCCCGTGACATTATCTTCAAAGATCGAACTCACGCCAAGCTGCGTGTTTGACGTCCATTTGGCCAAGTAATTTGCAGCTCCAAGGGTCGTCCCAGGAAACGGAACTCCAGTCGTCACGGACTGAGACTGATCTTTGAGAGTTAAGAGCCCCATACCTGGTGGAGGAGTGATGCCTGGAGCCTGAGATATAGTTAAGGTCACCGTAATAGAAGATGCCTGAGCGCAGGTCGCCGCACCGTTCGAACACTTTGGAGTGAAGGCCGTAGTGACCAGAATCTGGCAATTCGCGTTCGGCGCTTGGAGCGATCGATTTGGACAAGGTGCCCCTGTGAGATCGTAAACGGCAGCGTTTGCATCGGAGGTAGTCGTATCTTTGGGCCCTGCGAGAGGGTTAGAGAATGAATCCGTTAGCGTAAACCCGTAGCTCTGCGGATTATTGCTTGCGTCCTTAGCCACACAGCCATTGGGAGGAGAGCCGTTCACGCATTTCTCAAACATCGTTGGCGTGCCACCACCCGCATTCCCCGGAAAGCCAGCAGAGGTCGAAAACAACAAGCTGGCTTTTAGCGCATCCGAATTACCAGCCTCTCGACCAATCCTGGTCAAAAGCTGATCTCTGGAAGCCAACGTCCTCGAGCCTCGAATGGAATGATTCACCGAGGTCATCATGCTGGACATGGAGAGCATCACCACCGCACCGACGGCAGCGGCAATCATGACCTCGATGATGCCGAAGCCTTTTTCATCAAGAGAGACGCACTTCCTCAGGCCGCATTCATGTTCAGAGAAGAGAATCATTTGGAATCGTTCTCCCCTTGTTTTTCGAGAAGGCTTTCCATCATTTCATTGAAGGAATGAGCGACCTCATGAAAATCATCTCCTGGCCGCAGTCGAATACGTCTATTGTGATTCCCCGAGCGAATTTCGTCGAAGATGCGCCTGAATCGATAGAGCGGACCAGCAGTTCGGTGGCTCAGAATGATAGAGAACAAACAAAGCATCGCGATCCAGAGAATTGAGAAGAAAACCATGGTCAATACGACCTGCCGAAGCTCGGAATAGAGTCGAAGCTCCAGTTCACTGCTCATGGGGACCATATTGATCCAGATGAGAAAATGCTCTCGGATAAAGACAACAAAGATTGCGACTGTTGCGATCACCATGAGGATCCCTGTCCCAGCCGTAAGTGCGACGCACTTCAATTGATAACGAGGACTAATCAGATAGGACCTGATTTGGCGACGGCGCTTGGTCTCAGGCTGTTCACTCATGGCTCACCCTGGCGTGGACAAAACACACGGGTTGTCTGTTTGGATGCAAGTTCAGAAGTTGATAATATCTAAAATATTACACCGCTCATAAACCTGCAATGTGTCACAAGTAACTTAGTTTGATAATCAGCTAAGTAACTGAGTTTTATGGCTTATTTTTTCCAAGTGGCCGTTTTTCTACCTGAAGCACTCGGCGCAGGCAGGCGTACCCGGGGAAGACTTATACTTGAAGTATTTTTGAACGCGGCGTGTTATGTCTACCCTCAGTGAATTCCAGAGCCAGATCCCCCTTAAAAGCTTCGTCCGACAAGTCGGGCCTGCATCCAAGAAATCGCCATCGCGGTCGGTATGACTTCGGCGCGCTTACCCGCTCTCTGCCAGAGCTCAATCAGTTCATGATCCGAACTCCGTATGGCGACGAATCCATCGATTTTTCCAATGCAGACGCCGTTAAAATGCTCAACCGCGCTATTCTGAAAAGCTTTTACGGAATAGATCACTGGGACATTCCGCAAGGGTATCTCTGCCCGCCCGTTCCTGGCCGCGCCGATTACATTCATCACATTGCCGATTTGCTAGCGAACTCCAACCGGGGCGAAGTCCCGACAGGATCTCAGGTCCGTGTCCTGGATATCGGCGTTGGCGCCAACTGCATTTACCCGATCATTGGCCACCACGAGTATGGCTGGAGTTTTATCGGGACGGACATCGATGCGCGCGCACTTGCCTGCGCGAAAACCATCGCTGACGCAAATGCAGATTTGAAAGGCGCACTTGAACTTCGCCTGCAGAAGACTCCAGGCAAAATTTTTGAAGGCGTGATCAAGCCAGGTGAGAAAATCGATTTATCCATCTGCAATCCGCCTTTTCACTCGAGCGCTGAAGAAGCACGTGCAAGCACTCAGCTCAAATGGAAGAAGCTAGGAAAAGACTCTCGAGCAGGCAGAAACTTCGGAGGCCAGAACGCTGAACTCTGGTGCCCTGGAGGCGAAGTAGAATTTATCGGGAGAATGATCCAGGAAAGCAAAAACTTCTCCACTCAGTGCCGTTGGTTTTCGACATTGGTTTCCAAAGTCGGCAAGCTGGACGACATTTATCGAGAGCTCAGAAACGCGAGAGTCGCCGACTACCGCGAACAAATGATGTCTCAAGGACAAAAAATCAGTCGCATCGTCGCGTGGACCTTTCTCAAATGACCAATAATACGATCCTTCGGGGCATCCGTTACATTCTCAACGTCAGAGACGCAAAGCTTGTTGAAATCGCAGCACTCGGTGGCTGTCAGGTGACAGAAGCTCAGATCGTTTCTTATCTGACCAAGGAGGAAGAGCCTGGCTATGTGGAATGTCCACATGAAGTCCTGGCTCGCTTTCTGAACGGCCTGATCATCTTCAAACGAGGAAAAGATGACAGCCGCCCTCCTCTGCCTTTAGAGCTCCCGGTCACTAACAATACGGTGTTGAAGAAACTGCGCGTGGCTTTTGAATTAAAAGACACAGACATCATCCGTCTGATTGAAAAGTCAGGTGTCCTGAAAGTTTCAAAAACCGAACTCAGTGCCTTTTTCAGAAACCGCGATCACAGAAACTACCGCGAGTGTGGAGATCAGTTCCTGCGCAACCTCATGAAAGCCCTCTCACTATGAACTCATTCTCACTTTTAGAACTTCTGCCTTCGATTCAAGCCACCCTTGCCGAAAAAGGCCTGGTCAGACTGACCGAGATTCAGGCGAAAACCCTGCCTCTTTTGCTGGAAGGGAAATCCGTTGTGGGAGTTGCAGAAACTGGCAGCGGCAAGACTCTTTCGTATGTGCTGCCTGTCCTGCACCTTTTGAAGGCGCTTGAGAACGGCGGCGAACCAGTCAAAGCTGAAGCCCAGCCTCGCGCCGCGGTCATCGTTCCGACACGCGAACTCGGCGAACAGGTTTCCCGCGTCTTCAAGCCATTCACTCACACCACTCGCTTGAGAGTTCGCACTGTCCTTGGGGGCACGACCTTTGAGCAATCCAGGCGAAATATCGGTGGTCCTTTTGAAGTCTTGGTAGCTACGCCGGGTCGACTGGTGCAACTCATGGACAAGAACCTCATCAGCCTCAACGATGTTCGTATGCTGGTGATCGATGAAGCGGATCAGATGCTTGACCAGGGCTTCATGGCCGACATCAGCCAGATCACGCGCGACTGCCCTTCGGATCGTCAAATGGTCCTGTTTTCTGCCACGGTTTCCCAGGCCGTCCAGAAAGTCATGACCGAGCTGTTCACTGATGCGGAAGTGATTCGGAGCACGGGAAGCAACAAGGTTGTCGCGACCCTGAAAACACTGAATCGTACCGTTGTGGACGGCAATCGAGTTCCACTGCTCGAGGCCGTGCTTTCTGAGCCTGTCCAAGGCGGCACGGTGATTTTCACCAACACCCGTGAGCAATGCGATGCCCTGGCTCTTGAAGTCGAGAAGCTTGGCCGCTCCTGTGTGGTCTACCGGGGCGAGATGGACAAGCTTGAACGCCGCGCGAATTTGAAAGCATTCAGAGACGGAAAGGTCGATCTTTTGATCTCGACTGACCTTGCCTCTCGCGGACTTGATGTTGATCACGTCGGTCGGGTCATCAATTATCACCTGCCCCAGCAGATGGAGAACTATCTCCATCGCGCAGGCCGCACGGCTCGCGCTGGCCGCGCAGGCGTTGTGATCAATTTTGTCACGAAACGTGATCAAGCTTTGATCGATCAATTGAACGGGGCACCGCCTGCCCCCAAAAAGGCTAGCGGTCGCGCATTTCAAAAGCGTTCTGATCACCGCTCTGATCATCGTAAGCCTGATCATCGTAAAGATGACAGAAAGCGTAATGACCGCGGATCTAATGAACGCGGTAATTTCGGTCGTTCCGCTCGTCCCAAGACCAGCGGACCGAAATCCCGGTCGGGACGGAAATAATCACTTCTTGATCATTTCGCTGTAAGCACGCTTTCCAAAGCTGAAATACGTATCATACATCCGTGCCTCTTGTCGGTAGACGGGATACTGAAGAAGAAGCTGGTGCATCCGCGGTAAATTATACTGTGGAACTGAAGGATAAAGATGGTGTGCAATGTGAATGTTGATATTGAGCGGAGCGACCGTGAGTCGCTCTAAAAGGCTCGCATCGACATGTCTTGAGCGATTGAACTCGTTTTGACCCGGAAGATTGAGATGCTCCACGACGCTGCGGATCCGAACAAAGAGAGCAGCAAGAGTCGACATCGGCAACATCCAGAGCAAAAGAAAGTTGATCCAGTTTCCGGAAAGAGTCAGTCCCGTCGCAACAACCGCTAAATATCCATAGAGCGAAAGGCGCTCGGACAGAGGCAGGCGTGGTCCTGAGTTCTGAGATGAGGCCTGGTTGGAAAAATGATTTGCCCAGGGAGACCATCTGAAAAGTGTGGGTCCTAAATGGCTCATATTTAAGCTCAACAGATCCTTGAAAAACAGCCAGAATGCTTGTCCTTGGGTCTTTGGCCAGTACCAATGGGAATCAGCGTCCCAATCGCGCTTATAAGGATCGTTCTGCTCCATGTTGTACTGATGATGAAGCAGATGCTCGTATCGATAGCGAGAGACGGTCATATTGGTTGGAAACGCGCAAAAAATGTTTCCAAACAGGTCATTGGCCCATTTCTTTGAGAAAAGTCGCCAATGAGTTGCTTCATGCATGATGATCCCGAGAGCATGTTGGCGGGTCGAAATAATGAGCATCGCAATGCCGTAGCTCCACCACTGCTTGAAGGTGGTGGCAAATAAAACAGCTGCGGCAATTGCGGTCCATTGCCGGGCGATAGAAAAGGCGCCTTTGACATTGGAAACTTTGCTCAACTTCAAAAATTCGGCTCTCATCGCTTCGTTGCCTGGCTCTTTGAAGAAAGCCAGAATATCCCTTTTTTCGTTTAAACCGACTTCAGTAGAAGTTTCCCGATCATTGGTCACAACCGCTAATTGTCTAGCGCCCATATAAACCCCCACCGTTCATCTGATTTGCTGAAAATGGCCAGAATGCAGATATCTATCGCCCCAACTCATTGGGGCCTTAACGGCTATGACCGAGTTCTGTTCTCTCACGTTCGGCCCAGCGCTTTAGCTCATAGACGCATCGCATTCAGGTGTGCTACAACCTCTTCACTTCACCCCAAATAGATTCGCGGAAAGATTTATGATCAGCACTTCAGGAGTCAGCCTTAGTTACGGAAGCCACAAACTTTTCGAGGACGTAAACATCAAGTTCGTCCCAGGAAATTGCTATGGGCTGATCGGTGCAAACGGCGCCGGTAAATCAACTTTTCTAAAAATTCTTTCGGGCGAAAACACATCCTACTCCGGAACGGTCACTATCACCCCCGGACAGCGCATCTCCTTTTTGCGCCAGGATCACTTCACCTTTGATGATGTCGAAGTGCTTCAGACCGTGATTCTGGGCCAGCCTCGTCTGAATGAAGTCATTCGAGAAAAAGACGCGCTTTACACGAAGGCTGACTTCTCGGAAGCTGACGGCGTCCGTGCGGGCGAGCTTGAGGCGCTTTTTGCTGAGATGGGTGGCTGGGAAGCTGAAAGCGATGCTGCAACTCTGCTTGCAGGCCTTGGTGTTTCCACTGAGCTTCACTCCAAGAAAATGCGCGAGCTTCGCGATAATGAAAAGGTGAAAGTCCTGCTTGCTCAGGCCCTTTTCGGGAATCCAGACATCCTGCTTCTGGACGAACCGACCAACCACTTGGATCTGGCCGCAATCCGCTGGCTTGAGGAGTTTTTGGCCGAATATACCAAGACCGTGATCGTGGTCTCACATGATCGCCATTTTTTGAATCAGGTCTGCACGCATATGGCCGATATCGATTTTGGCAAGATCCAGCTCTACACCGGCAATTACGATTTCTGGTACGAGTCAAGCCAACTTGCGCTCAAGCAGATGCAGGAAAAGAACAAGAAGTCGCAGGAAAAAGCGGAAGAACTCAAAGCCTTCATCGCCCGTTTCAGCGCGAATGCATCCAAGTCCCGCCAGGCCACTTCAAGAAAGCGGCAGCTTGAAAAGCTATCGATTGACGACATCAAACCGTCCTCTCGCAAGTATCCATTTGTCGCTTTCAAAGCGCAGCGTGAAGCAGGAGATCAGCTTCTTCGTGTCGAAAACCTTTCAAAGACCCTGGATGGAACGAAGGTCCTGGACCGCGTGTCCTTTTCGATCAAGAAGGGTGATAAAGCAGTTTTCATCGGAGACACCGAACTTGCCGTCACTACCCTTTTTGACATCCTTTCGGGAGAAATGGCTCCAGACAGCGGAACGGTTCACTGGGGTGTAACGACGTCTCGGTCTTATTTCCCAAAAGACAACTCCCGCTACTTTGATGGCGAAGATCTTTCGCTCATTGATTGGCTCAGACAGTATTCGCCGGATCAAAACGAGAACTTCGTCCGTGGCTTTCTGGGTCGCATGCTTTTCTCAGGCGATGAAGCCACGAAGAAAACAAAAGTCCTCTCTGGAGGCGAGCGCGTGAGATGCATGCTTGCACGCATGATGCTCAGTGAATCCAATGTTCTGATCCTGGATGGTCCGACCAACCACTTGGACCTTGAGTCCATCACTTCGGTCAATAACGGCTTAATGCGCTTTTCCGGGACCGTGCTGTTCTCTTCGCATGATCAGCAATTTATTCAGACCGTTGCCAACCAGGTGATCGAAGTCGGAGCGAAGGGCGCACTTGCGCACGATCGTCCTTTCGAAGAGTACGCTGCGGCTAAGCTGTCCTGAGCGTAATTTCGAGATTGAATGATAAGTTCAGTTCGGAATGTGTTTCAGTCGAAGCGTCAAGTCCTCGTGAATCTCCGGTAGCGGCGCGAACTCACCTCTGTACTCCGCAAAGACGTCGAAGCTTGTTGGAAAAGTCCATTGCCCGCTGTGGAGTTCAGCACCTGCGTGACAGGCAGAGAATCCGGAACTCCACATCATGACGCTTTGAGCGATTTCGCCCGCATCAGGGCAAGTGATCATGAGGTTTTCGGTCGGCGGAGCGGTCAAGCTCATCGAAATTTTCACGCTGAATGGCTTCGAATGAGAGGACTTTCTCGGTGCGATGCCAGGTACCACGAGCGGCGTAAATTCGATTCCAGCAGTTTGAAGCATGAGCTGGCCAGAGTTTCCAGTTGCGGTGACTCTGCATTCGGACTGAGGCATCGCGAGCTTCGAGTAATTCAAGGTGACATCGCCCATGATCTTGATGCGTCCCTGGCTATCCAACAACGTCGTAAGAGGAGATTTCCCGACGACGGTAAAAGCCGCAGTGCCAGCATCGGGAGTACGAAGCTCAAGAGAGCTTTCGAACTCGAGTTCAAATCTTGCGCAATGCTCAAGCGCACTACGTGCAAGCATCGGATCAAAACCAGGTGCAGAGAGAACCTCGGGCTTATTCACCGGCCACGCAACCCAAGCCTGCAAAGTTGCGATCTGGGATGCGTCCCGAGCTTTACAAAGATTTCCGGAGATTTTTACGGCAAGTGCCCAAGCTTGAGCGAGCTCTGTTTTTCCGGTGATCACATTACCGTTGAGCTCTCCGTAAGGAGCCGCGCGTAGGTTCCAATTCTTGAAGGCCAAATAGGCTGCGTCGATCTGATCTGAGTCAGCTATTGCCCCGATGAGCTGAGACTGCACCCCAGCCCACTCGGCACGCAATGCGTCTGAAACGGAATCCGCCTGCACGTAAGACGCCGAGAAACAGAGAAGCCAACCAGTAAACGCCAGAAAGGCAAGTTTTCGCATGCGCCGCCGACTATCACGCCGCATATTATTGAGCAAGATGCTACTTGAAGGCTAAGTTCTTAATCTTCGACCGCAATTAGTCGCGCGGATAGCAGTTATGGCAATCCGAACACTGAATGCAAATCATGCGTTTGCAGGTTTCGCATTGTCTTTCGGCCGGTTCTCTTTTGCAGAAGAAGCACATGTTCATGGCTTGATGATACCTAAAGCCGAAGGCCGGTAAAACAGAAAAGCCCTGCCAGGCCCTCCTCCAAGATTGACTCCGCGCATTGCGCGGGATACGACCTCGCACAGAAAGGCCCGCAAAGCATGGAGAGACTCAAACCCTTAGCGAAAGTTGCATTTGAAAACTTCGGTCCGGTTCTGGTCTTCTACGCCGTCAATCATTTCTATGGCCTGAGGCCCGCTATTGCGGCCTCTGCATTGTACACCGTTGCCGAAATCATTTCGAAGGTTAGAAAAAAAGAGAAGCTAACGTCTCTTTTCAAGTTTTCTGCGATCATGACTCTGATTTTTGGCGCCGTGGATCTCTATTCTCAGCAAACCTTCATGTTTAAGTATGAAGCGTGCGTCAGCAACGTCTTTACCGGCCTGTTCTTCGGAGCATCTCTGCTCTCTGAAAAAACGGTACTTCAGGAATTCCGTGAGAAAAGCGGCAATCATGGACCCGTCACTCAAGATCGCGTCGCCTATTTCAAGATTTTGACCGCTATTTGGGTGATCTACTTTTTCGCAAAAGCCGGTGCCTACTATTGGATGGCCTCTCACATGAGCCTGGAACAGGGCCTGATGCTTCGAACCATCCTGGGAAGCGCAAGTTTCTATGCAATGCTTTTCATTTCAATTTTCGGCAGCAAGAAAATCTTCCCCCTCATGAAAAAGTGGAATCTCCTTCCGCGCTCAGAAGCCGAATCTTCACTAACATAAGCATTCCGACCCATTACAGGATCGTTCCGATACACTCGCGCAGTTTAAGATGTGTCAGGTGTGACAACATAAGAATCCAGCCTTGGCTGTGACTTTTATGACACATTTTACCAAATCACTGCGCGTGCCAAGATGGTTAAGTATCAAGCCTTTCCTTGGGGGAATTTATGGGGAACATGAAAGCATTCGCAAGCATCTCTATTTCGTTACTTGCTCTCACGGGCTGCGAAACTGACTTTGCGGTCACGAAAAATTACCATGAGGCTTCCAATCACGATGCGCTGACGGCGCCGGCAGCATCTCCGACTCCAACTCGGACTGCATCTCCTTCTCCGACTCCATCGGCATCGCCTTCTCCATCTGCTTCTGCTTCGCCATCTCCTTCTCCGACTCAGGTTTGCCAAACTGTATTGCAACAGACCGCAAAGAATTTGCGCATTTTGTTCATGATCGATAACTCGGCCTCAACCGATCACTCGGACCCAAGCCAGTACTATCGGATCCAGACGTTGAGGAACTTTCTTCAAAACTATGGATCCAAACCGAACTTGACCTACAGCTTTTCTTACTTCGGAACCAACACTTATACGGTCGACCCAGTGTCATTATCTGTTTTTTCATCCAGTAATCATCCGATCACATCGAGTGACCATCTTTTTGGTAACTCCACCTTCTTGAGCCAGGCTCTGAGTATTTACGAGAAAAAGTCCGCAGAGCCGGGCACGCTCTATTTGACTGCGCTCAGCACGCTTCAGAACATGATCTTAAATGATATGGCCCAGGATCCAAAATGGGACTACGTCGTTGTCTTCCTGTCCGATGGAGGCGCATCTGACAACCATCTTGATAAAAACCCATTAAATAAAAAGGTCCAGGACCTCCGGACAATGGTAAGCGCCCACGGACATGAGCTTACTTTCAGCACGGTGTACTTCGGGGCCAAGGAGTCAGACGTGATCAAGGACCCAACCGCTTACTACGGATTCAACGTCTCGTACGCTGAAGTGGTTGGCAATTTGAAGAGCATGGCGACCGCAGGAAACGGACAGTTCCTCGACACCAACCTAAACAATGGATCGCTTGTGATCGGAGACATCATCACGGTTCCAGGCGAAGTCTGCACGACAAACTGATAACGATCCAGAGCCGAAACTTCAGCGCAACTTATCAGCTCACTCATGCGTAGAATTGTCCGACACATTGCTTCAGGACAATTCTACGCTATTTTCGTTCTATACTCTTTGTTGAAATAGTTTTCTCTATTTCACTCGAGTCAACTCCAGTCGTCGCAGACACAATTGAATATCTTTCATTCTGCCCGGCATAATAGATCTTGTTCGATCACTTGTTCATAATAAGGGGGAAACATGAACTCAACCAACTTCAAACCGAGATTCGGATTACCGGGTGCTGCGATAGCTATTGCGGCAACTCTAGTCGGGAGTAAAGCATTTGCCGTATCTCCCACGGTGCAAGGCGCGTGGCCGCCTGCCGCGTTTCCGTCTGATGCGGTACATTACTATGTAGCGCCCACTGGAAACGACGGTTCTAATGGATCTTCGTCGAGCCCTTGGCTCACCCTCAAGAAGGCATCCACTAGCATTGTGAGTGGATCCAAGCCTGTAGTTGTTCACGTTCGTCCTGGAACTTACAAACTACCAGCCTGCAGTTCTTCATCTGGCAATTCGATTTCCATGAGCAAAAGCGGAACCGCAGCAGCACCCATCACCTTCATCTCAGATTCTCGGTGGCAAGCAAAACTCGTTGGCGACCCGAGTTGCAGGAACCAATGGTACATTACGGGAAGCTACATCAACATCTGGGGCTTCGACTTCACGGGCATACAGACGAGCAGCGCTCTTAACTCTGCCGTGATCGCGATGGAAGGCGCCAACGGAAACGTGGATGTTGCCTACAATCACATCCATGACCTGCCATACGGCTTTGGTTCCGCCATCAGCATGGAGCCTTGGGGAAATAGCACTTACACTGGAGCTCCCTGCAGCGTGCATGACAACGTCATTCACGACATCGCTTTCAATACATCCGAGAATTTCAATAACTATGGGATGTATATCGCCTGCGGTAAGACCAGCTACATCTACAACAACTTGATTTATAATCAGGGCACGATCGGTATCCACCTCTGGCATGCTGCCAATGGTGTGAACATTTTCAACAATACGGTCAGCAGCAATAATACCGCCAGTGGGAATCAATCGATTGGTATTCTTGTTGGAACGGGAGACGGAGGCAGACAAACCGGAGCTGTTTACAACGTCAGCAATAATATCGTAGTCAATTCTTACTACGGAATTGTCGCGGAATATGGATCAGGCGCGAGCATCTCGACAAGCTCCGTTTTCAAAAATAATCTGATCTATAATAACAAGATCGATTGGTACTATAATGCCGGCGGCCAAAAAACGACCTTGCAGGCAATGGGCATGTCCGTCACTGGAATCGTAAACAAAGACCCGCGTTTTGTTTCGCCATCCAGTGCCAACTATCGGCTCTTGTCTGACAGCCCAGCAATCAATGCTGGTAGTGCTACGGGTGCTCCTACCCGAGACTTAGAACTGGCATTGCGTGCCTTGCCGGTTGATATCGGAGCATATGAGTTCGGAGGCGTCAGCCCATCACCGTCGCCATCTCCAACTCCTTCGCCTACGCCATCGCCATCGCCATCACCTACTTCATCACCTAAGCCGGTGCTGAGTTTGTCGGCAAGCTCCCTGAACTTTGGCAGCGTGCTGCTTGGTTCGTCGGGCCCTGCACAGGTGCTGACGCTGAAAAACACTGGTAATGCGAATCTCTCAATCACCTCGGCCTTCGCATTTAGCAGTGGCTTCAACGGATCCGGCAACTGCCCTGTAGGCATTGTCGCCCCTGGTGCAAGCTGTACTGTGAACATCGTGTTCAAGCCTGCGGCAGTGGGATCGGTCTCCGGATCGATGTCAATCGCGACCAACGCGTCAGGTTCACCTGTCGTGGTGAAACTCGCGGGCGTAGGAGCCTCTCCTGCGGCGCCGGTTCTGAACCTGTCCGCAAGTTCTCTGAACTTCGGAAGCGTCACCGTCGGCAGGACCAGCCCCGCACAGGTGCTCACACTGAAGAATACGGGCAATGCGAATCTGTCAATCACTTCGGCATTCGTGTTCAGCAGTGGCTTCAGTGGATCCGGCAACTGCCCAGTGGGTACGCTCGCTCCAGGCGCAAGCTGCTACGTGAACATCGTGTTCAAGCCTGCGTCGAAGGGTACGAAAACCGGAAGCATTCAGATCTACACGAATACTTCCACTTCTCCAAAAGCCGTTCCGCTCTACGGAACCGGCAAGTAAGAGAAGCCTAAAGAAACGAAACGCCTCATCGGATTCCCTTAGGGGATCATTCCGATGAGGCGTTTTGCTTTTGAATGGAGCTGAAAATAAGCTACCTACGGAAATTCAGGTCCGTTTTTTTCGAAAGACCTTCTCCACTAGCTTCCTGGTCTGTCGAAAATAGATGTACTCCCTCGTCTTGAGCTCCTTACGGATTTCCTTCTGCAATCGTGCCTGACAATCGCGTGCGAGTTGCTGAAGTTTGTCGGGATCATGAAGCACGTCGGCGTACTCAGTGGAGTCGATGGACGGAAGGATCCGGATCTTCCATTTTGCAGGGAGAGGAACAGGGTTCACGGGAAACGGAATTCGTATCCCCTTGATGAACTTTGAAAGGTCGACATTGCCGAGATTGAGGCTCGCCTCTTCGGCTCCGATGATCACACAGGGAATGATCGGTGCGCGATTCGGAATCGCCATTCGAAGGAAGCCCGTATGAAACGGCTGAAGCTGGTAACGTTTGAACGTCGGCTTGAAGTTTCCAACCTCGCCTTCGGGAAAGAGAATCACAAGCCGCCCCTGCTTCAGCATCTCCTGGCCACCAGTCACGGTTGCCTTGCGAAGGCCAAAACGTTCGGCGACGGCTTTGAGTGTTTTTGAAAAATCAAAAAAGGCCCGATGAGCGAGAAGCCGCGCCCGCCTCCGCGTCTCGCGCTTGATGACGTGCGCGAGGATAAGCGCGTCGGCTCCTGCAAACCCTGAGTGATTGGGAATAATGATCGCCCCGCCCTTGCGAGGAATATTTTCGAGTCCCTCAACTTCCACCCGGAAGTAACCTCGGAGAAGCTGAAGCCAGATGCGGTTGAGAGTCTTGAAACGGCGGTGCTTGACGAGTTCGATCAGATCCACGTTCCAAGTATAGTCCGACATTGGGCAACAGAAAAGAATTGGGTGTATGCGCCTCACTTACAGGCTTCAACGAAATCGATACCCATCATCCGATCGAAGGCTTTTGCGAAATAGGCGTAAGTGATGATGCCGGCAACCCCGGTTGAAAGGTCCTGCCAATCCGTACGAATGCGATCGCCCGTCACAGCGTGGTCTAAGCCCATATAAACTTCATAGTGGACGTTCATCAGGAAATCGATTCCGAGAGCTGCCTTGAGAATATTTGCCGCTTGTCCGGGCGCCAGAGTTTTCAGGCATTGGTCAAAAGTTGCCATCGCATAGAGACCCATCATGAAGTTGGAATTATGCTCCGCGATCCAGTAGCGCAAAGTCCCATCCGGCTCGCGGTTATGACGATACTCGGTCAACGCATCTAAGGGCTCGATGAATTCAGTCACAAGAAAAGAGGGCAATGCGCAGCCTGCGACATAGCGCGTGGAGAGCCTTAAGAATTTTCTTTTGACGGTTTTGACGTTTTCTCGACGTAATTTTTTCATGACCTCTTTGAATAGAGGGTTGGATCTCATCGCTCTGAATTTAGGACATACAGACTGCTTGAGACGCGAAAGATCAACGACGTTTTTTGAAGATCCAGGCGTTGACTGAAGCAGTCGTTCCTGAGTTTCCGGGGAAAGTTCACCTTCCCACGCGTAAAACTCCACATTTGGCTGCTCCGGATCGATCAAGTGAGAACGCTTTTTGGCATCCGATAAAACAATCAGCGGATAATCCGGCAAATCACGGTTTTCAGAAACCTGCCCCAAAAGATAAGTCAGCTTTCCGTCTTTGCCTTGAACTCTTGCCAGAACCGGATCGTGTCTTTTTGAAAGCACTCTTTGATAAAGGTCGTTTGATTCGAGCTTTTGAAAAGAGGTCAGATCGACTTCGGTAGAAGCATTGAGCTGCAGCACTTTCACAAGTCCATCTCGCAAACAGCTACTCGATATCCGCCCGTTCTCGCCCATTGCGGTGCCAATAGAGAAAAAGCACAAAAGTGCCAGGTAGACGGAAACCTTCATATTTTCATATCGGCATATCAAGCGATGGCCTTAAAGGCTCTTTGAAGAACCGGAACGCGCTCGAACCGATTCACATTCCCAATTAAACCTGGAACTGATAAGTTTTTGTCTGTGAATTAAGCTGCTTCTATCGAGTCTGTGGGTATCCTGCCCAAATTCTCCTTAGTGCCTCTTAGCGTCAAAGGAAACATCTATGGGCCAACCTAATCGAGCCACTCAAGGCAAACGAAACCGAGAAAAAGCCAAGCAGGAAAAACAAGCGGAGAAGCGCGACGACCGAGCAAGGCGCAAAGAAGAGCGCGGGAATCGGGCTCAGCAGATCGAGAACGGCGAGGATCCAGATATCGCTGGAATCATTCCTGGACCGCAGCATCCTCAAGAGGACTGAAAGAGGACTGAAAGAGGACTGAACCCTGTCAGGGGTCTGCAGATCCTCGGCGTACATCCCAAAACTTTTAAAATAAAAAAGCCCCCGACTGTGAAGTCGGAGGCTTTTTTAAAATGGTGGACCTGAACGGGTTCGAACCGATGACATCCAGCTTGCAAAGCTGGCGCTCTACCAACTGAGCTACAGGCCCACATCAGTTAGGTAGGTACTCTTATTAAGTTAAGCCGAGGCGAATGGCAAGAGGGTAAGTCATAGATTTGTTCATTTTTTCCTGCTAGCCATTAAGAACACCATGTCTTTAACCGCTGAGAACTACACTAAGGGCTTTTTAGTCGATGAAGAATTGATGGGAGGGGTGACCACCTCCCCTGAGCAGCCAGGCGTCCCAAGCGTTTACGTCGCCTACGTGCTCAATCATCTGACTGGA
>JBJMMA010000249.1:0-3375 GCA_045805065.1 Bdellovibrionia bacterium
GGTAAATGGGATCGTCAGAACCGCGAATATGAAGATCTGACACGACAAAGAGGCTCACCCCTTTGTTTTAGCATAAAGTGAAATGCCCGAGGCTAGAACTTTTGGTCCAAAAGCCGCCCGCGAGCATTTTTGTCCTGGCTGACAGCTTCGCGAAGCTTCATGAACTCATCACCTGTGAACTGGCGGATGACGCTTCCGGAGGAATCTTTCACAATGACACGAAGACCAGGACCGCTGCCCTCGGCCTCTGCGGAGATCCCGCTTGCAAGCGTTTGAGGATCGTCTTTGAAGGATTGAAGCGCCTGCTCCATCTTCTTTTTTTGATCCTCAGGAGAGGACTTACCTTCGCCTTCTCCTTCTTTCTTTTGCTGACGCGTATATTGGTCGCGACCGTTGCCGCCGTCCCTGTCAGCACGCGCATCTTCTTGAGCAACAGCACTCTTGCTGCCGAAGTTTGCGAAAATCACATTTCCGTTGAATGGTCCGATTTTCATGGCTTCAAAGCTCCTCATTCCTTCAATCGGTATTTCGGAGGCAAAACTAAATATCAGCCCGCTCCGCAGTCAAAGCTTTGTCACCCCAATAGAAAATCCCCCGGAAGTTCGGCACTTCCGGGGGAGGGCTTAATGTGAGTTACGGACAGGACAGTTTATCCAAGCAGGCGGAGCGCCTGCATCGGAGCCTGGTTTGCTTGCGCAAGAACCGCAATGCCAGCTTGCTGCAGGATGTTTCCGCGAACTAACGCAGAAGTTTCCTGAGCTACGTCGGCATCCGCGATACGCGAGCGTGCAGTGGAAAGGTTTTCTTTCGTGATTCCCAAGTTATTGATCGTGGCCTGCAGTTTGTTCTGCATGGCACCCAACCGTGCGCGCGATGCGAATACCTTGCTTGTCGCTTCGTCGACCTTATCGATCGCGTTTCGAGCACCACTGATCGAAGAGTAATCGAGGGAATCGATTCCCAGAGAGCCTGCTCGGATATCGTTTTCCGACGCATTGAAGATCAATCGATCGGCTTCATCATTTCGAGTGCCGACTTGGATCTCAAGCTCACTCTTTGAGGCCTGGCCATTTAAAAGCGGCGTGCCGTTATAGTTCGTGACGTTAGCGATGCGATCCACTTCCTGCACCAAGCTTTGGACTTCGGTGTTGATGAAGCCGCGCTCTTTATCTCCGACCGTGTCGGATCCTGCTTGGATCGCCAACTCACGCAAGCGAACCATGATGTTTCCGATTTCAGTGAGTCCGCCTTCTGCGACTTGCGTGAAGGACACGCCATCGTTCGCGTTGCGCTCGGCTTGGCCCAGGGACCTGACCTGCGCGCGCAAGCTTTCACTGATCGATAAACCCGCGGCATCATCGCCTGCGGACGTAATTCTTTGCCCCGACGACAAGCGCGAATAGATCTTCGCCTGGTCGCGGTTGTTGATTTCCATATTGCGAGTTGCCGCAATTGCACCCAAGTTCGTTGAAATTCTTAAGCCCATAAACGACGTGCCTCCGAGCTATACACTTGTCCTGTATAAGCATGCGAACGGTAAGCGCAGGAACGCCTGCCCGCCGAGCTATAAGGAGCCGATTAAGTGTAGCGACAGCTCCAGCCTTGGTGTGGCTGGCCTGGCGCAGTTGAATTGTGAGGTTGAGAAACGTCTGAGTGTTGGGTGGGAAAACAGCGACGCCCGGTCAACAACTCCGGGCGAAAAAGAGCACTTGAACCGCCTCATGTAACAGCAAATACAATTCGGCAGACGCTGTTAGCTTCTAGGCTGGGAGGACTATCCTCCCCTCCTGCTAACACTCTACCTATCGGCGCAGTGCGTTAAAACTTGAAAAAGAGTCAAAAACTTAACAGTTGCTGCTAAGTCTCTGAATCATTTTATTTTTTAGACAGGGGTGAGCTTGCATCTTCGAGAGCTCAAGCCCACCCTTGCTGGTGTTCGTTATGAGAACCCCTTTACCAGAGCCACTCAGGGATCAAATGAATGGCTCTGGTACAACCGGGGGTAGGTCCAGAAAGACATTCTGGCGTCGAGCTGATTATCCAATCAGCTTGAGGGCCATCATGTTGTTCTGGTTTGCTTGACTGAGGACCGATACACCTGCTTGAGAGAGGATATTATCCTTCGTCAACTCAGCAGTCTCAGATGCCATATCCACATCGGCGATGCGGCTACGAGCAGCAGACAAGTTCTCATCGTAAACATTCATGCTGTTCACCGATGATTGGAACCTGTTCTGCAAAGCACCGAGTTCGGCGCGGTTCTCAGAGAGCACCTTGATGGCTTCGTCGATCTTGCCCAAGTTCTCCTGAGCAGAAGACTTGTCCGCAACCGAGATGCCACTCAGGCCGAGATGATCCAACGATACGTTGGTCTTCTCTGGAGCGTATTGGAAACGGTCGTTCTCAGGATCATTTCCCAAGCCGACTTGGATTTCCATCATATCGCCCGTGCCGTTCAAAAGCTTGTGGCCGTTGAACTCAGTGACACTGGAGATACGATTCACTTCTGCAGCGAGCTGTTTGACTTCCTTATCGATAAACCCACGCTCCGTGTTGCTCAGCGTGTCCGAAGCTGCCTGGGTAGACAACTCACGGAAACGGACCAGGATGTTTCCGACTTCAGACATACCGCCTTCAGCCGTTTGAATCATCGAGATACCGTCGTTAGCGTTGCGCACGTCTTGGCGAATCGAACGGATGTTTGCACGCATCTTTTCGGAAATCGCCAATCCAGCTGCGTCGTCAGCAGCGCGGGTGATACGAGCACCCGATGCCAACTTCTCAAGCGACGCCTTCTGGGAAGCACTATTGATACCCAAATTGCGTTGCGCTGCAATTGATTGCGTATTCGTAGCAATACGTAGACCCATACACTACTCCTCATCAAATCAGGACCATGGCTTACGCCATGACCAGATCATGCTGATTCACCCCACCTGTCGTGAACGCTGGACAAACACTTGCCCATGTCCCCGCCAAAAGGGGTTTATTCATCGTTAGACTTTGCAGGAATTTGCTGTACCCCTGCAGAACCCGTCCTTCTCAGAAACCACTTCTGAGAATTCTGCGTTCACAGAACGATTCGGTCAGGTATTCAAAATACTTTAGACCTTTTTAGTCAAGTATTGCGTCAAAGATCCACCAAAAGGTGGTCGCGTACTTTTGGTAGTGCATGCGCGTCATTGCGGCGAGAACGGAAGCAGATCTCAGCCAATTCATAAGATAGAGAGAAGGCCTCGCTGTGACTTCCTGTCACAGTTCTCTTTTGGACATCCTGTCCGGAACGGCTCGGCTTCTCACTATCTTATGAATTGGCTGAGATTTGTTCGGTTCTCGGGATTTGCTGCAGGTGCGCTACCAAAAGTACGCGACCAC
>JBJMMA010000250.1:0-12050 GCA_045805065.1 Bdellovibrionia bacterium
GAAACCGAAGTCTCCTGGCTGATCTTTTTCAGAGTTTCTGGCGAAGTGTTTGCCCTGTCAGTTTTTCCGGAGCGCTTCAGCCACGACTTCCACACCGTCCGGATGTCGTCCGCATCGGGATATTTTCCGGCCGTAAAATAGGTCTGTAGATTTTGATCCTTCTTCTGGAAAAGCAGGATGCATCGCGCCTCGTCTCCGTCGCGGCCAGCGCGACCTGCTTCTTGATAGTAGGAATCCAGGGAAGAGGGCAGGTGATAGTGGATGACAAAGCGGATATCCGATTTGTCGATACCCATTCCAAAGGCATTGGTTGCGACCATGATCCTGGCTTGGCCACTCATGAAACGATCCTGCGCTTCTGTTCGATCAGATGTTTTCATTCTCCCATGATAGTGGGCCACTGAAATCTGTTGCTCTTCAAGCCAGTGGGCAAGCTCTTCAGTTACACGAGTTGTGGCGGAATAGATGATGCCTGGGCCTTTGATCTCCTGAATGAGCCGCAAGATCTCACCGCGTTTAGTTTCTTCTTTATCGACTGCAATCACCTCAAGCTCCAAGTTTGGGCGATAAATCTGCGCGAGGAAAATATCCAGATGATCGAGATCCAATTGGTTTCGGATATCCTCAACAACCTTAGGTGTTGCTGTCGCGGTGAGTGCGAGGACTGGAGGAGATCCCAGCGTTTTCAGTACCGACTTCAAAGAGAGATACGCAGGCCTGAAGTCATGCCCCCACTGAGAGATGCAGTGTGCCTCATCCACAACAAAGAGATTGATGCGGTTTGATTTGAGCGAGTCCAGAAAGTCAGGATCATTCAGACGCTCTGGCGTCGTGAAGATGAAATCAGACGTATGATCCTCAATATTCTCCAAGGCCTGCTTTTTTTCGCCAGGACTCAGTGAGCTATCAACCCGCTCCGCATCCAGGCCCAGGGTTTCAAGCTTTTCGGCCTGATCTTTCATCAGAGCAATCAGAGGAGAGACAATCACTGTGCTTCCTTTAAGCTTGAGTCCTGGCAATTGATAGCAAAGGGACTTGCCTCCGCCTGTAGGTAGAATTGCCAGCGTGTTGCGACCGGCTAGAATCGACCGAATGACTTCCTGCTGGGCGGGCCGCAGTCTCTCGAGACCAAAGGTATCTTTTAATGTGCTTTTGAGAGACTCAAGACTTGGGACGCGCTGACTCATGATGCGGCAGGCTTCAATTTACGTACCGCAGTAAAGCTAGGTGTCGTGCTTGGGCTATTGAGTCATCAGGAAAGATAATATCCTCTGATCATATCTAATTAGTTTCTTTTAATAAGCGAACGGTCTAAAAGCTCTCTGAGCGGAAAACGCTCCATTTGACGCCAGTGCTCGTACATATCAAGAAATGAAAAGTTTAATCCAACGTTGCTCTCAACGTTATTCAAGAGATGGTGATCATGAAAAAGATGATTTTTGCTTTAGCGGTCCTTTTGGCTTCCACTTCTTCCTTTGCGGCGGTGATCGCAGATGGAATGTATCCAACCATGAGCTGTCGCGTTCCAGGCATGGCAGATGGCGGATATAGCGTCATCGTTTCTGTAGGCGGCATTGCGCATCTGACCAATGCAAAGCTTGTCCAAGACACGATCCGCGGCGGAGTCCTTGTTGGAAATTATACGGTGATGCTGTCCAAGACCCCTGCTCAAGATCTCGTTTATGCGGACATGAGCTCCCGCGGTCAGGAATTTCAGCTCATCATTCACGGCACGCCAAAGATCGGCGCTCCAGCTCCAGCGATTCTTCGCTCCAATTCGAAAGCCGGAAGATTCGTGGAGAAGCTGGCCTGCATGCCAATGCTGATGAGTCGCTAATCCGCCAACAGCGCTTCTAGTATCAGTATTTAAATATCGGAAAGGGGTAAGCTCAATCGGGCTTGCCCCTTTTTGCATTTATATCGCTTAAGTATTGAATAATACGGGTGAATCTTAAAATAGTTGAGTAATTTGGTATATCAATGTATAAATGGGCCCGCTGAATGGCCTAAATTCAGCCACGAAGTCCTATTGTTGAAGTAGTTATTGTGGAGGTGGTTGCTGTGAAGACGCATCAATGGCTTGGAATTCTCTCCCTTTCGCTCGGTTTGGGCAGTGCGCCTTCTTTTGCCGTAACCGAGGTTGTGCCTTCCATTGCGGTGACACACGATAGTTCCTTTCAGCTTCCAGGCACGGTCCCATCCAATGCGCGCTGGCTCGCGGTGGCTGCGTCCAAGGAGGGCAAGGAAGTGCTCTACAGTTACATTTCTGCGGCACCTGGTGCGCCATTGCCTACGATTTATCTGTCCGATGGTCCAGGCGTATACACTGTTACAGTTTATCAATCAGATGGAGTCCGGGTGACAGATAAGGCCATCACGTCTTTCAAGAAACTTCAGGTCAGAAACGACGATACGCAAGACCACCAGTATCTGCTTCCATCACTCCAGGTTCAAAGTGATGCGCCGGAGATCGTCGAGCTTGCACAAAAACTCACGCGCGGTAAGGCGAGTGATTATGAGAAGGCCAGGGCAATTCATGATTGGGTTGCCTCCACGCTCTCCTATGACGAAGATGGCGTCCTAGATAAAAGCTATACGTCTCGCTCATTGGATGCATTGACGGCGCTACAGTCCAAGGTCACGGTCTGCGAGGGTTATTCGGCTCTCTATGCAGCGATCGCACGCGCAGCAGGGATTCGTACCCGCATTGTAACCGGAAAGGCGTACCCAAGGCGTAATGCGCCTGCAGGCGCTTCTGACGAGCAGATTTGCCAGGCGAACACGCCCGGCCATGGCTGGAATGAGGTCTTCGTGAATAATCGCTGGATCTCCGTCGATACGACGTTTGATTCAGGATATTCTTCGGGTCGCACAAACGCTGACTTCGTTCACTTTGAGCCCAAAGAATACAGACACTTCGATGGTAACGTTTCTGATTTCGCAGAAACGCATCTCCGCTGTGAAGTCATGGGTATTTAATTGTGCTTGGTCGCAGTGGCCGACGAAGGTGTCGCTCCCGACCAGTCCGAAAGCGTGCGCTTGGCTGGATCGGAGAGAAGCCTTGGCATCACATGCGAGTAGCGATACGCCACGCGCTCAAAAAGGCTCACGGTTGGATCTTCAGCAGTGACAGACGCTAGGTTGCGCCCAGAGCCGCTGAACTTCACTTCGCTCACGCCTGATTTTTTTCCGTCTTCAGCTTTTGGCATGAGCTTGCCCATGAGGCCATTCATCATATTGGCAAGATCATCATCGCCTGATGCGCCTTTGCCATGTCCTGCGGCCGCGTAGGCAGCGGAGTTCTGGGCATTTAAATCCGGAATCGCCTGCTCAACGGTAGCGATCGCTTTGCCGAGTCTGACTGAGCCGTCTTCACCGAGAGCAGCGCCTCCGGCTGCCTTGATGGCGTCGCTTGCGCTCAGGTTGCCGCCGTTTTTCAGATAGTCATCGAGTTTCATGCCTGAGGATTGTTCAAAGGCTTTTTGGAATTCAGGAGAGGCCACCAGGCCTGCGACTTTTGGATCCGCAGTAGCAGCGCAGGCTACTGCGCCGCCCACGCTTCCCGTGTCGGCACAGCTCGTTGATGGATCTGTGCTCGAGCCTCCGCTGATTTGAGCAGTCGTCGGAGTGCCGGAGGTCGATCCGCCGTTGGTTGCCGTGCTTGGTATGCTGATGCTTGGGCTACCGAAGGTTAATCCGCCTGTATTTGAGTCATTCACGTTTTTGGCAGAAGTAATATTGCTGCTGGCCGTCTTGTCGTCATTCGACTTACTCATTCCGTGCATGACGGAGTTCAGAGCTGCACCAGCGGCAGTCGCCCAGCATGCAAACTTTGCAGTGGTACTTTTGGCAGCAGTGGAGCCGCTGTCCGCCAGCAGCATGTTAAGTCCAGCCGATCCTGCAGCCATCGCTGCGCTCATGAAATTTTTAGTAAGGATGACGTCAGCTGCAGCCGCACCCAAGGATGCGCCTTCGCAGATATATGCGGTGGTGAGCATGCCTGCGCAGGTTGCGGCACAAGTGCCTGCAACAGCTCCGTAGATGAGGGTTAGAGTCGCTTCCTTTTTGGAAGCATCTTTTGCCTGCTTGGCAGCTGCGCAATAAGAGGCTTTCTGGCCAGTAGGAGACTGCGTGCCGCTGCAAACCTCAGAGTACTCGTCGGCGTGCGCGACAGAGAGAGTTGCAAACGAGACGCTCAGTGCCAGCGCCGTTGCCAGAGACTTTGAAGTTGAAGCCGCGAAAGTTCGCTTAAGATTGTGAGCTTTCATATTATTTTCCCCCGAGAAAAAGTTTCCCTAAAAAGCCGGAACTCATCAGCTACCGAGATCGCTCTTCAAATCACCGCTCTTGAGTTTTGCGGTCGTGCGATCGGAGATGCGTTGGAAGATGTTCACGTCTTTACCTAAGAAAGAGTAGGGTGCCATGCTGGCAGGAGAGCGGCCTCCGCCGTAATCAAGGATTCCGTTTTTGCCCATCTCTTCTTGTGGCTTAGGAAGAAGGTTTGCCAAGAAGCCAAGGTCAGCGCTCTTCTCAGCGCTTACACCACCGGCTGCTGCATAACCCCCTGCCTGGCCATAAGTCGTGTTGGCTTTGTTTTCAGCCATTCTTGGTCCAGTTTGTTCCTGATCTGCTTTGGCAGGAGACATGCTTCCAACGCCAATGCCTGGATTTCCACCGCCGCCAGCGCCGCCCTTGGCATTTCCAGCTTGGAATGCTCCAGCCGCAGGACCTGCGCCTGGGCCACCTGCAACAGCGTCTGGGTTGATGGGAGGCGAGATGCTTGGGACATCGCCCTTGTTGATGTTTCCATCGTTGGTTGCAACGGCAGGATCGGTTGACGTTCCTGGGTTGACGGAAGTCGTGCTCGTCGGATTCAACGCGCTGGTATCCGGATTGGTTGAAGTGAGCTGATAGCTGCTTCCCGTAGTATCGGAAAGTTTTCCAGCCAACTCTTTGGCTTGATTTGCAGCGCCGATAGCAAGTGCGCCTGAAATGGTTTGTTGTACACCTCTGATGACGGATAACACGCCCGAGTGCATGGCATCTTTTTCAACTTTTTGTTGCTCAGCCATTGCCTCCTCGTAATTGAGCTTAGGTGCACCATTTACAGGAGTCGCATCGGCACCCTGTTTTTCTGAAATGGCTTGGCCATTGCCTTTGTGTTGTCTTGAAAGCTTGATCTGGTAGGCACCCATGGCGGCGTTCGCGATACCCACCGTAGTTTGAAGCATGCCGGCATTTTGCTGCTGATTGGCTGCAGCTTCCATGACTGCTGATTGCGTGCCGGCACTCTGGGCTCTCATGTTTGCGACTTGTCCAGACCCATTGACGAACGCGCTTCCTGCCGCCTGCGAAAGCGTATTGGTCAATTCTGCTTTCTCAATGAAGTTGTAAGTCGTGTCGCACTCGTAGGTCCCGCTGATGGCCTCGGAGTTTTTGCATTGTCCTTTGCCGGACTTTTTAGATCCATTGCCTTGTGTGGATTTAGCTCCGTTCTGGCCGGAGCCGTTTGAATTTGCGGTGTTGACGCGATCAACGACATCGGTAGCTTGATTTATCGTTGGTTGGACTACCTGTTGTCCGTCGGAGACATCGGGATTCGAAAATACTGAGGTCGCATTTGGAGGAAGGGTCGATCCGTTCGAATCGCTACTGCCTGCAAGCGCCGGATGCGCAATCAAGGATGCAATCGCCGAAAGAGTCGCGATGGTGGTGAGGCGAGCCTTAGGCCGAGCAATGAGCTGAGAATGAAACGTTTTTAGCTTCGCCATATTTCCCCCTGACTTTGTGTCAGACCAAAGTAGATACCCCGAAATAACTTGACAGTACTTATCAAGTTTGAAGGTTCTGACATAATAAGTCAACTTTTAGTTGAGTCGACAAAAACCTGAAAAACCCTGCAGTTATGGTGTAAGGTTCAAAGCGGTTTATAAGAAAAAGCGCGAATTTCTACGCTTTATACCTGTGTCGACTGAGACACTCCGGGGACAGGTTCGGCCCAAGTGCGGGACGAGTTCGGCCCAAGTGAATGACACGCGATGGATTGTTTTTTCAGAGCGCTCGGAACAAAAATCGGTCACACTAGTAAGCTTAGGGAGAGGAAAACTTTAATGTCCGATGTAGCACCGAAAAACGGTGAATTTCTTGAAGGTAGACTTTGGTTTCATCGCAAGGGCTCAGTGGTCACCCTGGGAGTGACGAGTCTTGCGATCGAGCAAATTGGCGAAGTGGCCAGCGTCGAGTTTCCTGATGAGGGAACGGACTTTCAGAAGGGCGAAGTTTTGCTCACGGTCGATGGCTCCTTGGGCAAGCTGGAGGTCATGACTCCAGCCTCTGGAATTGTCCAGGAAGTGAACGAAGCTGCGAAAGACGAACCCGATATGGTTTCAGAGGATCCGCTTGAAGAAGGATGGCTCGTTAAGCTCGAAATCGAAGACACGTCGGAACTCAAAGAGCTCATCAGCGAAAGCTGAGAAGCCTTCGAGTCCTGAATATGTCATTCCCGCGGATCTCGCTGAGGGACTCGCAGATGGGCTGAAAGAGCTCGGGGCAAGCCTTGCCGTCGGACATCAGCCATCGGCTTCGCTCAATCCGCAGGATGAGCTGCTTTTTCGCGCCTTTCAATCCAATCTTCTCTCGCTGATCTCGCATGAGCTCAGAACACCTTTGATGGGAATTCTCAATTCAGTGGGCCTTCTGGATGATGAGCTCTCGGGGGGCGAGGGGGCTGGCTCGGGAATTCCTCCAGTCGAGCTTGCCAAAATGGCGCGCCAGAATGCGCAGCGCCTGCAGCGTACGCTCACGACACTTCTCGATATGGCGTCCATTGAGAGCCAGACATTCCATGCGCATCTGCGCGAGATGGAATTGCAGAGAATTGTCCGAGGCCGAATGGAGCTTCAGAAGTTCGCGTTTAAAGATCACGGCGTGATGGTTGAGATCGAGGGTCCCGCTTCGGATGACGAAGTTGTAGCTCTAGGTGATCCGCAAAAATTTTCCCGCGCGGTCGATCTTTGCCTGGAAAGCCTGGCATTCCGAGCCAAAAAAGGCTCCATGATAAAACTTCGCATATCCTCAGCACCTGCGCCTGTTGTCAGCTTTGAGTTTGAGCTGGAAGCCGGCGCCGAAAAGGCTTGGGAAGCGGCCTGGATGCATGGACTGGTGGGGCGTGAAGGTGGCGTGAGTTCGCCCGCTTCGGCTTTTGCAGGTGTCATGCAAACCGAGCAGGCCTTTCTCACACGCACAGAAGAAGGACTCGGCAGCGAGTTTCTTTTGATTCACGAGATCATGCGGCTTCACCGCGGATCGTTTGAGCAAGAGACCAAAGGCACAAAAGTTTTGCTCGAATTGAAACTTCCAGAGCTTTCCTCGGAAGAGGGGCTTCGCGCTGTGCTGACTTCCAGAGCGTACGTCCTGTCGAATCAGACTTCATCCGTGGCGCTGGTTCTTGTGAAGGTTCCCAAAGGCTGGGAGCTGGAGAAGTTCCGGCTGGCACTCAAAAAACTTTTGTACCGGACAACGGACGGAGCCTACGGTCTTCCTCAGCGAAATGAGATCGCTATTGTGATGGATGATTACAAGCGAAGCGACCTTCCAAAGCTGGTGAGCCGGATCGAGGGCGTGCTTCAAATCAAGCTCGATTATTCGACCGCCCATTGCCCTGAGGATGTGGCTGACCCGTCCCTCCTTTTTGAGTACGCAAAGTCTTAGAAATAAAGAGCTTTTTGGGTCTCCAAGAAGGGCCTTTTGAGGCTAGAGAAAACGCGTCATTTCAGGTATAGCTTTGCACCATTCAATCTATGCAAAGCCCTAATTCGTCCTCTCCAACGCCAGGCGATTCTAAAGAGAAATTTTTCATCAAGACGTTTGGCTGCCAAATGAACGTGGCAGACTCTGAACGTATGGCGGCACTCCTTGCCGAGCAAGGCATGGTGCCCGCTGAAAACGCCGAAGAAGCCAGCGTGATTCTGCTGAATGGCTGCTCTGTTCGCGAGAAAGCAGTTCATAAGGCTGTATCCGCTTTGGGGCGACTGCAAGAGCTCAAGAGCGAAGGCAAAGGTCCGGTGATCGGAATCGGCGGCTGCGTGGGGCAGCTCGATAAGGGAAACCTTTTCAAAGGCGCGCCCTATCTTGATTTCGTCTTTGGAACCGACACGCTCGATCATCTTCCAGAAATGATTTATCGCGTGAAAAACGGTGAGCGCCATGCGGTTTACACCGAGTTTGACAAGTCGATGAATTACTCGACTGAGACAAAGATTCACACGCTGAAAGCGCAAGCTTTCGTCAACATCATGAAGGGCTGCGATAAGTACTGCACGTACTGCATCGTTCCTTTCACGCGCGGTCGCGAAAAGTCACGCACGATCAAAGAAGTCGTCAATGACATCGCAAGACTTGTGGCGATGGGAGTTCGTGAAGTGACTTTGCTTGGCCAGAACGTGAACTCGTTTGGCAAAGGCAATCCAAACGTCGATGGTCTTGAACCACGCGAGCTTCATAACCAGATCGGAAAAGTAGGCCCACGTGCGGGTGAAGAGAACTTCCCCCAGCTTTTGCGCGCCATCGATACCGACCCTCGTTGCGCTGCTTTGAAGCGCATTCGCTTTACCTCGAGCCATCCGTTGGATTTCAGCGATGAGCTTATTGAGTGCTATCAACCCGTGGAGCGCGGAGGCGTTGCACGTCTTGCAAAGCATCTTCATCTGCCTGTGCAAAGCGGATCCAATCGTGTCCTTCAGAAAATGGGACGCCACCATCAGATCGAAGCTTACATTGCTCAGATGGATCGTTTGCGCGAGATCAGCCCGGACGTTGGAATTTCTACCGACTTGATCGTGGGTTTCCCGACGGAGACAGAAGAAGATTTCCAGGAGACGATCAAGCTTTTGGATCGCATCCAGTACGATAACATCTACGCCTTTGCTTACTCGGTCCGTCCAGGAACGCGTGCGGCAAAGCTTGAAGATGATGTTCCAGGTGATGTGAAGAACGATCGTCTGAACCGCCTGCTCGGCCATCAGATGTCCATTTCTGGCAAGACGTACAATAGCCGTATCGGCAAGACGATGGAAATCCTCGTTGAGGGCGAAGCCAAAAAGCAGAAGCTTGCTCATGGTGGTGAAGGTCGTGTTTGGACCGGCCGCACCTCTTGCATGCGCATTGTGAACTTTGTTTCGGATTCGAACCGCAATCTTTTGGGCCGATTCCTTGACGTGAAAATCACGGGCGCAACGCCTCTCGCTCTTCAGGGCGAGCTGATTGTGGATCCCCATGAAGCCGAGGGGCTTTCAACTTCTTACGCGGCTCCGCGTGAGACGGAGGTTGTATCGTGATCATTCCCCATCACGGATGCTGGCCGGTGATCCACGAGACTGCGTTTGTGGCCCCGTCTGCGGATGTGATCGGTGAGGTGACGATCGGCTCGCACTCCAGCGTCTGGTTTCAGGTCGTGATCCGCGGTGATGTTCACTCGATCACAATTGGAAGTCGTACGAATATTCAAGATCACACCATGCTGCATGTGACGCGAAAGAAATCGCGTCTTGTGATTGGTGATGAAGTGACAATCGGGCATCGTGCGACTCTTCATGGCTGCACCGTTGGAAACCGCGTACTGATCGGAATGGGTGCCATCATTCTGGATGACGCCGTCATTGGTGATGATTGCATCATTGGGGCGGGCGCCCTGGTAACCAAGAACACGAAAATTCCTCCAAAGAGCGTCGTGATGGGAGCTCCTGCAAAAGTAGTTCGCCAGATCACGGATGAAGAGCTTGCGTTCCTGCCAAAAAGCGCCGCAAACTATGTTCAAGACGCCATGGATTATTACAGTTACGTTTCAGGCCCTGCCAAGCTTGGAAAGAATCTCTCGGATCTTGAGAGTTTCACCGATGAAGAATTTGGCGACAACTACGAAGAAGGAGAAAACAAATGAGTTTTGATCTCAACGAAGCACTGACGTTTGATGATGTTCTTCTTCTGCCGGGTTATTCGGAAGTTCTTCCTTCGCAAGTTTCTTTGAAAACCAGACTGACCAAGCGCATTGAGCTCCAGATGCCGCTTCTCTCGGCCGCAATGGATACGGTGACCGAGAGCAAGGCTGCAATCGTTCTCGCGCAAGAAGGGGGCTTAGGCGTCATTCATAAAAATCTCACCACGAAAGATCAGGCCTTTGAAGTCGAGAAGGTCAAAAAGAGCGAGTGGGGAATGATTCTTGATCCGATCACCATTGAGCCAAAGGTCAAGATCGGACAAGTCCTTGAGCTGATGCGCAACTTTAAGATCTCAGGCGTTCCGGTCACGACGAAAGATCCAGGCGGTCATAAGCTTGTTGGCATCATCACGAATCGCGATCTGCGTTTTGAAACCAACATGAGCGAGCTTGTCGAAGATCGCATGACTAAGATGCCGCTTGTGACCGTTCCTGAAGGAACAACTCTTGAGCAGGCAAAAAGCATCTTGCGTCAGCATTGCGTTGAAAAGCTTCCGGTGGTAGATGCGAAGGGCTATCTCAAAGGGCTCATCACGATTAAAGACATTAAAAAGCAGCAAGCTTTCCCGCACGCCAATAAAGATCACTTTGGACGCCTGGTTGTGGGCGCAGCCATTGGCGTAGGCGAGGAAAGCATTCTACGTGCTTTATCGCTTGTTGAAGCAGGCGTTGACGTACTTTTTGTCGATAGCGCGCACGGACACTCCAAAGGCGTGCTTGATACCGTCGCGAATTTGAAAAAGAAGTTTGGCGATCGAGTGGAGATTGTAGGCGGAAACGTCGCAACTTATGACGGCACGAAAGCCTTGATTCAAGCAGGTGCTGATGCGGTGAAAATCGGTATTGGTCCTGGCTCGATTTGCACAACGCGTGTCGTGGCAGGTATCGGCGTGCCACAGCTTTTTGCAGTGGCAGAAGCCGCGCGCGCATCGCGTGAGTTCAATGTGCCGATCATTTCAGACGGCGGCATCAAGTACAGCGGCGATATCACTAAAGCCATCGCAGCAGGCGCTAATACCGTCATGATCGGATCTCTCTTTGCTGGAACCGATGAAGCTCCGGGCGAAACCGTTCTTTATGGCGGCAGATCTTACAAGACCTACCGCGGAATGGGTTCGATGGGTGCCATGGCACAAGCGCATGGATCCAAGGATCGCTACTTCCAATCGGATGTGGATGAGGTTCGTAAGCTCGTTCCTGAAGGGATCGAAGGACGGGTTCCTTATCGCGGAAGCCTCTCGTTCAATATTCATCAACTCCTGGGCGGTCTCAGGGCCGGCATGGGATATTGTGGCGCTCCGACGATCTTCGATCTTCAGACGAAGTCGAAGTTCATTCGTATCACCAACAGCGGCCTGACCGAAAGTCATCCGCATGATGTCGATGTGACGAAAGAAGCTCCAAACTATCGCTTGGAAAGCAAACGCTAATACTGGAGAGCAAACGCCAATGGCTCACACCTATCAAACGGTTGTCATCTTAGATTACGGCTCACAATACACTCAGCTCATCGCACGTCGCATTCGTGAGCTTGGAATCTATTCGGTGATCTTGCCGGGAGACGCGAAGCTTGAGCGCATCGAAGGCTATAGTCCCAAGGCTGTGATTTTGTCGGGTGGCCCGAATTCTGTTTATGAAGAGGGTGCACCGACTCTTCCTGCGGGGTTTTTGACTAAGCAAGAATCCGCAAAACTCCCGACCCTGGGTATCTGCTATGGCATGCAGCTTCTGGCTAAAGACCTGGGCGGACGCGTAGAGAAGGGTGATACGCGCGAGTATGGTCGCATGGAAGTCATTGGCGATTGCGGCAAACGCTTTTTTGCCTGGATGAGCCATGGCGATGAAGTGAAAGAGGTTCCTCCTGGCTTTGATTGCGCTTCAAAGAGCGCTCAGGGAAAAGTTGCTTCCATGTTCAATGACGATCGTAAGATTTACGGTCTTCAATTTCATCCGGAAGTCACTCATACGGAAAATGGAATCGAGTTTCTGAAAGAGTTCTTGCTCAAGCAAGCTAACATTCAGCCAGATTGGAACATGGGTTCCGTGCTCGATGAGC
>JBJMMA010000251.1:0-36452 GCA_045805065.1 Bdellovibrionia bacterium
CCTCTCAGCGTAACTTCCAGGCCAACAGCAAGGTCATCAGCACGGCTGACGAGATGATGCAAGAAATCTTGAACATCAAGCGCGGCTAATTGAGCTGATTTCAGTCCCTAAATTATAAACGACACTCAAGCGCCGTCAGCACGTTGACAGAGTCATCGAGCTGACGGCGTTTTTGCGTGTTTTCCTCGAATATAGGCTGTTTTTACGCGCTGAAACTCTTGCCCAGCTGGCACTCACGTTGCACAATAGTACGTAGGTCAGTTGGAGGAAATCCAGGCAATGAGTTCCGCAGCAGCAGAAGAAAAAACCGAAGCATCCGGTGGGGCAGCAGCAGCTTCTGGCGCGCCCGCAGCCGGAGGGAACAAGCTTGTTCTCATCCTCACACTGGTCAACACCTTGGTAACCGTTGGCATCATCGCGATTCTGCTCGTTTCTTTGAAGCAGCAGAAGTCCGCGCCGACCGTTGCCGACATCAAGACCCAAGGCGAAGCCAAGGCTCACGGCGAAGAAAAAGCCGAAGGCCATGGCGAGAAAAAGGCCGAAGAAGGTCATGGTGGCGGTGGGGAACATGGTGCCGAGCATGGCAAAGCGGAGGCTAAAAAGCCTGCCGACTTCGGCAAAATGGTGACGCTTGAGCAATTTACCGTCAACCTGTCAACGCCTGGCAGTTCTTCCTCAAAATTTGTCCGCGTAAACGTCTCCCTCGAGGTCGCAAACGACGACACTGAGGCTGAAGTCACTGCGAAAATGCCTCAGATCCGTAACGTGATCATTGACCTGTTCAACAGTAAACGGGTCTCTGATCTTTCTACGGTCGATGGCCGCGACTATCTCCGCGAGGAGATCAAGAACGCGCTGAATGGTTTTCTTGTGCATGGAAAAGTGAAAGGGGTCTTCTTCACGAATTTCATGTTGGCAAGTTGATGTTGGTTTCCTGTTGGTTCCCCTAAATAAGTTCCGAGGATGGAACTTAGGGGTGGTTAATAAAAGCTAGGATGGCTGATCAATGAACCAGGTACTCTCACAATCCGAAGTTGATGCTCTTTTGAGCGCCGTGAGCGACGGGTCGGTCGACACCGGTTCGAGCGCGCCTGCGAGTGCGGCTGGCGGCGGTGGTGGTGGCGGAGGCGGTGGAGCCTCTGCAGGCGATATCGGCGGCGGCGACAATTACGGCGACGTCGAAATCACTCCGTATGATTTAACCAATCAAGACCGCGTGATCCGCGGTCGTATGCCGACTCTGGACATCATCTACGAGCGTTTCATCCGCTTGTATCGTATGTCCTTGTCGAACTCGCTTCGCAAGATCGCAACGATCAGCATTATCTCGACCGATCTCCTGAAGTTCGGCGAATTCGTCAATACGCTTCCGATCCCAAGCTGCATGTGCATTATGCGCTTTGAGAGTCTGCGTGGTCCCGCGCTCTTTGTTTTCGAGTCAAAGCTTGCCTACGCTCTGGTCGACAGCTTCTTTGGCGGAACGGATCGTCCCTATACCCGCATTGAAGGCAAGGAGTTCACGCGCATCGAGCTCTCCATCATGCAAAAGGTGATGGACCTGGCGATCAAGGATCTGGAAGAAGCCTGGGCTCCGGTTCATAAGTCCGAGATCAGCTTTGTCCGTACCGAGGTCAATCCTCAGTTCGTCGGTGTCGTGCCTCCATCTGAAGTCATTATCTCGACCACTTTTGAGGTCGAGCTTGAGAACGCGAGCGGCACCATCGCGCTTGTGATTCCATACTCGACGATCGAGCCGATCAAGAACAAGCTCAATGCTTCGTTTCAGACCGAGTCCGATCGCGTGGATAAGGAATGGACGGCGAAGATGGAAGAGCATCTTCACAATGTCGAAGCCAACGTCCTGGTCAATCTGGGAGCGGCCTCGATTACGGTGGGCGATCTTGTGAATCTGAACGTCGGTGACATCATCCCGCTCAAGCAGGACGCGGATGGCGAGCTTGAGATGCTTGTTGAAGGCGTGCCTAAGTTTAAATGTTTTTTCGGTGTATCGCGCGGAAACAAGGCGATTCAAGTCACGCGCGTCCTCGAGAATGATTAATTAGTCTGTCGAAAGGAATCCTTGTATGAATGAAGCTTCTCCATTGGGAAATGTGAATATGAGCAACGTCGGCGCAGCTTTCGCAGCAGGCGCAGCCGGTGCGGGCGGTGACGCCGGTGCTGCTGGTGCGGGCGGTGCAGCAAGAGCTCATGCTCCTGCTGTTCAGTCGCTGGACTTCATCCTGGATATCCCGCTCAAAGTGACCGTTGAGCTGGGTCGCGCCAAGATGGCGATTCGTGAAATTCTGCAATTGGCTCAGGGCTCGGTGGTTGAGCTCTCGAAGTTCGCAGGTGAGCCTCTTGAAGTTCTGGTCAACGACAAGTTAATTGCACGCGGCGAAGTGGTTGTGGTCAACGAGAAGTTCGGTATCCGTCTGACGGATATCATTTCTCCAGTTGAGCGCATCGAACAGCTGAAGTGATTTTTGATGAAGTGAGTTTTGTTTGAGCCCCCGTGCAGGATGCGCAGGGGCCCAGTTTGAAACTTTGGACTATTGCACTATTGCTAGGAAGGCAAAAGATGTCGCAAAAAGGATTGAAACTCATCGCGTTTTTAGGATTTGCCGCTGCTGGATTGTCGGCAAATCAAGCGTTCGCCGCGATGACGACTTTGAAACAGGTGCAGGTGAGCAACGGATCCCAGATTGATCTGTTGTTTGACGGAAAAGTAGGCAAGAGCCAGGCTCGCACGGAATTCTTCAATGACGTCATTCAGATCAGCCTCAACGACGTATCCGTTTACCCCGCCAAGATCTCTTCGGTAAACGGTGGCCCCCTGGTCAAGATCTTCGCTTATCAGTACGCTCCAAAGCTGGTTCGATGCCGCCTGACGGTCAACGGCAAAGCTGAGGATTACAAAGACAGGCTTCAGATCGTGACCAATGGCAAGGTTCTGAGCCTTCGCCTGGCTGGCGCTGAAGTGAAAGCTGACCAGATCTCAGTCCAGGCCGCGCATCCTGTCACAAAAGCTGCGGCTAAAGCATCTTCCAAGGAAGATGAAAAAGCGGCTGATGTCGCAAGAGCCTCAGCTAAGCAGGAAAAGGCCGAGAATCAGCCTCGCGAAATCGAAGCCGCAAAAGCTGACGCAGGCCAGGCCGCTCTTCTTGAGCGTGTGATGAAGACCGCACCTTCCAAGCCAGTGCCAGTATCCATCGTAAAAGACGCAGATGCCAAGGACGGCGCATCCGAGCGCTCACGTAAGAATTCCCTGAGTGGCGCAAAGCCATTGCCAAGCCCGATGGGCGTCATGATGAAGCTTCTTGCGGTCATTGGACTCTTTGGCGCGATGGCCTTTATCGCAAAGAAGTTCTTCCATGGAAAAGGTGTCAGCATTGGTAGCAATCGCAACCTCAACGCACGCCTTGCCAGAAGTGCCGGAGGAGAAGGCGGTTGGATGACCGCTTTGGGCGGATTTGCCCGCTCTGCAGCGGCAGGTCTCGGTCGTAAGGACAAGATGATTGAAGTTCTCTCCAATCACTATCTTGGACCTAAAAAGAGCATTGCGGTTGTTCGCATCATGGGCCGCACCTTGGTTCTGGGTGTGACCAATGACTCGATCAATCTGATTTCCCAGATCGCTCAAACCAATGAAGCCGGTGCCGCAGCCGATGATCTTGAGCTCGGTGACGACGAAAACGTGGATCTTGAATCCTTGATCGCACAAGGCGCACTGAGCTCCGCGATGGGAAAAGCAACAGTCGCAAACCGCAGCAACGCAGCTCCAGTTCAAAACAAGCAAACCCGCGTGAGCGCACAGGTACCGAACACGACATCGCGTCCGTTGCCAGGAATGGATTTCGGCGGTCCAGCTGCTTCGAACTTCGCCGCAATGATGCAACAAGAAGTGAAAAAGCCGGCAAACGGACCCAGCGTTCGCAACCAGATCCGCAGCCGTCTTGAGGGACTGAAACAGCTATGAGAATCGGTAAGATCAAACATCTTAAACGAGGATGCATCGGACTGGCTGTGATGGCCGTCCTGTTCGCATCGCATGCCTGGGCTGAAGGGAAGGGGACTTATGTTCCCGGGACTTCAGGAGTCTCTCTTCCATCTTTGAGCCTCTCGTTTGGGAACAGCCAGAAACCAGCTGACCTGGTTTCCGCGCTGAGAATCATCATGATGCTGACGGTGCTGACTCTGGCACCATCGATTCTGATCATGATGACTTCTTTTACCCGGATTGTCGTGGTTCTGGGTTTTCTTCGCCAGGCGCTGGGAACGCAGCAAACGCCTCCCAATCAGATCATTGTAGGCCTTGCGCTCTTCTTGTCCTTTTTTGTGATGGCACCCACCTTCAAGGCGATTTCGACCAATTCCATCGAGCCGTTCCTTGCGGAAAAAATCGATCAGACGATGGCCTATGAGAGAGCCGAAGCTCCGATTCGCGAATTCATGTTCAGTCAGGTTCGTGAAAAGGATCTTGAGCTCTTCCTCTCGCTCTCAAAAGAGGCAAAGCCAAAGAATCGTACGGAAGTTCCGACTTACGTGCTGGTGCCTGCCTTTGTGATCAGCGAGCTCAAAACCGCGTTTCAGATCGGCTTCATGCTGTATCTGCCGTTTCTGGTTCTCGACATGGTCGTGGCCAGCGTTTTGATGGCGATGGGGATGATGATGCTTCCACCTGTGGTGATCTCATTGCCGTTCAAGCTGCTGCTCTTTGTGCTGGTGGATGGCTGGGATCTGGTTGTTGGAAGCTTGGTCAAAAGCTTTGGCTAAAAGGTTTAAAAGGCTGAAGGAGGCGACGTGACTGAAGAACTTGTCATGCAGATCGGGGCCGAAGCAATCAAGACGATCATCTATATTTCGGGCCCCATGCTCGTTGCCGCAATGGCAATCGGTATCCTGGTGAGCTTGCTTCAGGCCATGACCCAGATCAATGAATCGACTTTGACCTTCATTCCTAAAATGGTCGCGGTTCTCGTGGTTCTGATGGTGATGGCTCCGTGGATGCTTGAGCTTATGGAGCATTACACGGTGACGGTAATTCAAAGCGCAGGAGAAATGGTTCACTGATGTCGCTTTTTAACTTCAACCAGGAAGAACTGATGTGCTTCTTCGCAGTCTTGGTGCGCTATAGCGTCCTGATTGCGGTTCTTCCTTTCACGGGCGACGTTCAGGTTCCGGCACCTGTAAAAGTTTTGCTTTCGCTTGCTGTGTCGATTGCGCTCTTTCCAACATTATTGGCAAGCGGCCAGGTTCGCCCTTCGGATGCTGCTGTTTGGAGCGCAGAGGCTGGAAGCCTGATCGGGACGGTTGCGCTTGAAGTGATCGTGGCGCTGATTCTCGGCTATACGGCGCGCCTGGCATTCATGGCGATCAGTTTTGGCGGAAACCTGGTCGGTAATTTCATGGGCTACGGAATCGCAAGCTCTTATGATCCTAACCAGCAATCCCACACGCAAGTCGTGGCTGAGTTCCACATGGCGATTGCCATGCTCATTTTTCTGGCGATCGACGGCCATCATATGATGCTTCGCTCGGCGCTCCAGAGCTATCAGATTGTCGGAATCGGCGGTCAATGGATGATGGGCGATGGTCGCGCAGCCATGAGTCAGCGTCTGATTCAGATGTGCAGCGAAGTGCTCAAGTTCGGAATCCAGCTTTCAGCCCCGATCGCAATCGTGGTTTTTGCGGTCAACGTCATCTTTGGCGTGATGGCTCGCGCGGTTCCGCAGCTCAATATTTTAGTGATGTCAGTAACGATCAGTGCCTTCATTGGCTTGGTAGTGATGTTTTTGTCACTGGGCGAGCTTCATGGAGTCACGATCAATATCCTCTCGCGCATGGGCGATTGGATGGATGGGGTCCTTCGGGCCATGGCCGGAAAGTGAACGGGAGCGTTTAATTGGCTGAGAATGAAGACAGATCCTCAGAAGACTTAGGCGATGAGATATCGCAGCACCGTCTCGAGGAATTCCGCGAGAAAGGTCAAGTTGCGCAAAGCCGCGAACTTACCGGTCTCATGGCTCTCATGGCGGCTGCTGCCACCACCTACGCTCTCTCGCCTAAAATGGGCGCTCAGCTCATGGACTTCATGCAGGAAGTTTTCCGTACGGATCTTTCCGCGCGCATGGACCTTGGAAACTCCGCCATCTCTCATGACCTTTTCAAGAAGGCGATCAGTCTGATTATCTCGTTGGGTCTGCCGATCTGCCTCGCGGGATTTGTCATGGGAGTCGTGGGAAGCTTCATTCAGGTAGGCGCGGTCTTCTCGTTTGAGCCCATCAGTCCGAATCTCGAGAAGGTGGACCCGATCTCAGGATTCAAACGGATCTTTTCGGTGAAGCAGGTGATTGAAGGCATTCGTCTTCTGCTCAAGACCGTCATCCTGGTCTCGGTTGCCTACTTTCTTGTTAAAACTGAAGTATTGCGCGCACCTTCCTACGCGGGAACGGATCTGGGCGATATTCTTCCAGTCATCGCAAGCATCTCAAAGACGATGTTTCTGACGCTCTTTGGGATCTTAACGGTCTTTGCCATCATTGATTACGGCATGCAGAAGTTCGAAATGAACAAGCAATTGCGCATGACCAAGCAGGAAGCAAAGCAAGAGCATAAAGAGCGCGAAGGTGATCCGATGATCAAGGCGCGCATTCGCGCCATTCAGCGCGAAGTGTCTCGCAAGCGCATGATGCAAGCTGTGAAGAAAGCAACGGTTGTCATCACCAACCCGACCCACATCGCGATCGCGGTCTATTACGACAAGGACTCAATGGCTGCGCCAAAAGTTGTCGCCAAGGGCGCCGACTTCATGGCCCAAAGAATCAAGAAGATCGCGGCCGAAGCTGGCGTTCCGATGGTCGAGAACGTGCCGCTCGCTCGTACGCTTTATAAAACTGTGAAATTGAACCAAGCCATTCCGCGCGCCCTGTATCAGGCCGTGGCAGAAGTCTTGGCATATGTTTATCGCCTCAAAAACAGAGGCTGGTAATTAGAAGGAGAGCTGCATGGAAGGATTCCTAAATAAGCTCAGCAAGAATTCGGATCTAGCCCTGGCACTGGGGCTTGTCGGCATCCTGGCCGTCATGGTCATCCCGATGCCGCCGATCCTTCTCGACATGTTCCTCTCGCTGGGGATCGCGTTCTCGATGGTCATGCTTCTGACCTCGGTTTACGCAGCCAAGGCGCTTGATTTCAGCGTCTTCCCATCCTTACTTTTGATCACCACCTTGTTCCGACTTTCACTGAACGTCGCTACGACCCGCGTGATTCTCCTGCACGGAGCTGAAGAGGGTACGGCTGCCGCAGGCCATGTGATTCAGTCTTTCGGTGAGTTCGTCGTCGGCGGTAACTACGCCGTCGGTATGGTGATTTTCATCATCCTGGTCATCATTAACTTCATCGTCATCACCAAGGGCGCCGGCCGCGTCGCTGAAGTCTCGGCACGCTTCACCTTGGACGCGATGCCTGGTAAGCAGATGGCAATCGATGCGGACTTGAACGCAGGTCTCATCAATGAAGAAGAAGCCAAGCGCCGCCGCTCAGAGATTGCGCGCGAAGCTGACTTCTACGGAGCCATGGACGGTGCGAGTAAGTTCGTCCGCGGTGACGCCATCGCCGGCATCATGATCGTCGGCGTAAACCTGGTCGGTGGGATCATCATCGGCACTCTTCAAAAGGGAATGGATATCGGCCGCGCGGCCGAAACCTTCACCTTGCTGACCATTGGGGACGGTCTGGTTTCTCAGATTCCAGCCCTCATCATCTCCACGGCTGCCGGTATCATTGTCACTCGTACGGCATCGAGCACGAATTACAGCCAGGAGTTCTCCAAGCAACTTCTCATGCAACCCAAAGCAATTGCAGCTGCGGGCGGCATCATGTTTTTCATGGCCCTCATTCCTGGGCTGCCTACGATTCCGTTCCTGACCTTGGCGCTTTCCTTGGGCGGCGTGGCTTACTATCTCATAAAGAGAGAGAAGGCCGCACAAGTTGCCAAGCAGCAGGTGCAGGACAAGGAAAAGCTCAAGCCAGCTCCCGAGAAACTCGAAAACCTTCTTCCGATCGATATGCTCGAGCTCGAAGTGGGTTATGGCCTGATCAATATCGTGGACGCCGAGCAAAACGGCGATCTCCTGGAGCGCGTTTCCAATATCCGCAAACAGTTTGCGCTGGATCTGGGCGTCGTGATTCCTCCTCTGAGAATTCGCGACAATCTCGAGCTCAAGCCAGGCGATTACCAGCTTCTCCTCAAGGGCGTGGTCGTTGGCTCTGGCTCACTCATGGTTGGAAATCTTCTGGCCATGGATCCAGGAAACGTCATGGAGCCGATCTCGGGTATTCCAACCAAAGAGCCTGCTTTCGGCCTCGACGCGATCTGGATCACGCCTCGCCAGAAGGAAGAGGCGACTTATGCGGGTTACACCGTGGTCGATCTCTCAACCGTTATCGCCACGCATCTCACGGAACTCATCCGTCAGAACGTGCACGAGCTTTTGGGACGCCAGGAGCTTCAATCGCTTATCGACGCTCTCAAGCAAAGCGCGCCGAAAGTGGTCGAAGATCTCATTCCGAATCTGCTTCCAGTGGGAACGGTTCTCAAAGTGCTTCGCAACCTGCTCAAGGAAAGCGTTTCGATCCGCGATCTCAAGACGATCTTCGAAGCGCTGGCTGATGTCGCTCCCATGCAGAAGGATGCCACTTTATTGACAGAGAACGTTCGTGCTTCATTGGCTCGCACGATCACCCGCAAGCTTGTGGGTCCGGATGGTCAGCTCAATCTTTTGACGCTCGACCGATCGATCGAAGAGACGATTGCAGGCGGAATTATCCAGACAGATCAAGGACAACAGCTCTCGCCGGATCCTGAGTTTGTCAGGTCCTTTATCAATAGCCTCAATCAACAGGCCATGGAGCTTGCAAGCCAATCCAATCAGGCCGTCATTCTTTGCTCGCCTCTGATCCGCCATCATCTGAAAACTTTGGTGGATCGCTTTATTCCCAATATTGTCATTTTGTCGCACAATGAGATTACGCCTAACGTGAACGTGAAGGCTTTTGGAACAGTGAGACTCGCCTATGCAAGTTAAGAAGTTTGAAGCACCAACGATCCAAGAAGCACTCGAGACCATTAAGCGTGAGCTAGGTCCAGAAGCGATTATTCTTCAGACAAAGAAGAACAAGCGCGGATTCGGGCTTCTTTCCAAGGACTCGGTGGAAGTCACCGCCGCGGTCTCTGAGCGCTCTTTGCAAAAAAAGGAGTTTGCTGAAAAGAGGCTGCCTCCAACGACCAAAGAGGCCGTAAGCAGAATGCCTGCTGACCGCCAGGCTGATTTTTTGAACAAGTATTCGGAGAAGTCGACACCCAAGCAGCCGCAACGAGCTGCTCCAAAAAATGTGGCGAACTCCTACTCAAGCAGCGCTCGAGGAGCCGGTGCAGAATCTGCTGGCGCACCGATCGATGCACTGATGCGTTCCGGTGCACGCTCTCAAGATCGGGTCGAAGTGACGGCACGTCCTCAAGCCCAAAGCCACGCACAAGCGCAAGCACAGGCTCGCGCGCAGGCGCAAGCTCAGGCTCAAGCAGCGCAGCAACAAGCCAGACGTGCTGCTCAGCAGGCTTCAGTGCTGCAGAATTCAGCGCCGCAGGCTTCTGCAGGGCAAGGGCAATCCAAGCGCCTGACCGCAACTCGCTACATCGATATTGATGGCCACGAAGTGGAAGAGCGGATCGCAAACGCTGCGCCTAAGATGACGATGGAGGAGGAAGTTCGCCTTCTCAAGCGCATGCTCGAAGAGCTCAAGACCTCTCAAGATAACCAAGTGCCGAGTGGTTCGGGAGCGCAAGCTCTGATGAATCCAGGTGCAGCACAAAATGCAAATGGATCGCTTGCGACGCCTGCGCTTCAAGATGCTTATGAGCAGCTTGTGCTCAACGGAATTGATAAACGCTATGCCTGGAATCTGCTCAAGCAGGCTTCGTTTGAACTGGGTGATGATCGCGCAAACAATCCGGACGACGTTCTGGATCAGGTCGCGGCCGAAATCATGCAAAGCACCGAAATCGGCGCGCCTCTTTCTGAAGCTATCGCTCGTGCGGATGCAACAGATACGCGAGTCGCTGGCGGTCCGGTGATTCTGGCTCTCGTTGGACCCACCGGAGTAGGGAAGACAACAACAGTTGCCAAGATGGCTAGCGAAGCGCTTCTTCGCCGCAATCTCAAAGTTGGTCTGATCAACCTGGATAGTTATAAAGTCGCCGCATTTGACCAACTGGGAACCTACGCGAAGATCCTCAATGTGCCATTTCGCTCCTGCGGTTCGGCCGACGAGCTTCGCGCTGCGATTCAGGACTTTCAATCACTCGACCTTGTGATTGTGGACACGACGGGACGCTCACAACGCGATCCTGAGCAGCTGAAAGAAATGCAGGGGCTTTTGGGTCAGATCCCGCAGCTTCGGACGCAGCTTGTTTTATCGGTTACGACCCGCGATGCTGAGCTTTACGACATGGCCAATCGCTTTTCGATGTTTCGTCCGCAAGGAATCATCGTCTCGAAACTCGACGAAGCAACGATTTACGGCTCGATCTACAACGTTTCTCAAAAAGTTAAGCTTCCGCTTCTTTATTTCACCACCGGACAACGCGTGCCGGAGGATATTGAAGAGGCAAGCCCTGAGCGCGTGGCAGCTTTGATTTTGGATTTGTAACTATGAGTGACCAAGCTGAGACTCTTCGCAGGCTAATGCAGCAACGCCCGTCCACATCCACTCGGGCACGTCATCACGACTATCACGTCGATATGACGCCAACCCGGTGCGCACCCGTACTGACCTTTTCGAGTGGAAAGGGTGGAGTGGGAAAAAGCTGTATGTCCGCTCATCTTGCGACCATGCTCGCAAGATCAGGACTTCGCGTGATGCTGGTGGATGGAGACTTTGGCCTGGCCAATCTCGACATTCTGCTCGGCGTGCAGCCTGCTGCAACCTTGGAGCAGGTGCTGGCAGGCGATGCCAAGCTCCAGGATGCCATCGTAGGAGTGGAGCCCAATCTCTGGTTGGTTCCGGCGGCCTCGGGCATCATGGATGTCAGACAGTCTGATTTCCTGACTCGCCAGAAGATCGCTCGTCTTTTTGATGACTGCCCCTGGGAGATGGATCTCATCATCATGGATGTCGGCGCAGGCATTCAGTCGAATGTTTTGTCGCTTCACAGCCCCGCATTCAAGAGTGTCATTGTTCTGACGCCCGAGCCTACTTCGCTCACGGATGCTTATGGATTAATCAAAACCCTGAGCAGAACCACGTCTGTGGCCGAGTTTCATGTTCTTGTCAATCAAGTGACGGACGCTCGCGAGGCAAAGGCGACGTTTCAGCGACTGAAAGATGTCGCGGATCGATTCATTGATGTTCGGATCGAATTTCTCGGACATTGCGAAAGAGATGAAAAAATCACACAAGCAGTGATGAATCGTAAAATTCTGTTAGACTGGAATAGTAACGATGCGGGATCGGTAAGGTCCTTGCGATCGATAGCGGCAAGTGTGCAAGAGAAGTTTCTTGAACCTCAAGTCGCCAGAGAAGGTTACGAAAACCGCGAAAGCGAATCTGAAATGGCCGAGATCGAAAGCGGCGTGAAAGTCAGTTCGTTAGTAGGCAATACGGCAAGGTTCTGGAGAACCTTGCTGGTGCCGGATGCGGTTGCCCAAAACGTTGTAATGCATTCAACGCGGGCTTAGTGCGGTAAAAGTTTTTAAGAATAGAAGCCGGGCGGAGCCCGGCGGAGACTCTAGGGAAACCACAGGAGTGATAGCATGAGGCTGAATCAGGGAATCCAGAAGTATCGCGAAACGTCCCGCTCGACCGCACCCCAAAAGACTGCAGGGAAGGACGCGGCAGCTCCTGCGAAAAACGGAAAAGTCACCGCCAAGAGCAAGGGCGCTGGCGCGACGACAACCGATACGATCGAGACGGCTGTCGAGGAAGTAGTTGCCGCCGAAGAGGCGAAGAAAGAAGAAGAGGCCCTTCAGCGCGAGATTGCTGAAGAGCTGGAGCGCGAGTCCGCGCAGACCAATCAGCTCGTTAAAGAAGATTTCTCTCCAACGAACAGCACGCGTGAAAAGCTTGTTCTTGAGTACGCGCCACTGATCAAATACATCGCTCAAAAAATCGCGGCACGCCTTCCTGCCAATATTGAGCTCGACGACCTGGTGAGCTCCGGCGTGATCGGCTTGATGGATGCGATTGAGAAGTATGATGCTTCTCGCGACAACAAGTTCAAGACCTATGCTGAGTTTCGTATTCGCGGCGCCATTCTCGATGAGCTTCGTGCTCAGGACTGGGTGCCACGCTCTGTGCGCGAGAAGGCAAAGCTTCTGGAGCGCGTTTACGCCAAGATCGAGCAGAAGAACGGTCGTCAGGCGACGGATGAGGAAGTCTGTGAAGAGCTCAAGATCTCACAGGACGAGTATCACGATCTTCTCAATCAAGTGAGAAGCGTCTCTCTTCTTTCTTACGACGATATCGCGAACTTTTCAAAAGCCGACAAGCGCTCGCTTCATGGCCTGGGCGAGGGGGGCTCTAAGTCTCCAACGCCGTTCAACGAAGTGAACGTCGCGTCCGTGAAAAAGTTGATCGCGTCCGCGATTCAGGATCTTCCTGAGAAGCAACGTCTCGTTCTCTCGCTTTATTATTACGAAGACCTCAACCTCAAAGAAATCGGCCGCGTTCTTGACGTGACCGAATCCCGCGTGAGCCAGCTTCATACGCAAGCGATCTTGCGCCTGAAGGGCAAGCTTCGGAATCACTGGGACGAGTTCATCACGCTCTTTGGGTAAGCCCAAAAGCGCTTTCGCTCTTAAGGGCCAGGGCGGTAGAGATGCGCCTTTTGGATCTCTGCGCAGTAGTCCTGTAGTGCCTTTTCTTCTTCAGGGCTTCCAAAAGCGAACTTCACGCCAATACGGAAGTTGAACGCTTCGGTCGTGATGATGGCGCCGCATGCCGGTTGTTCCTGGCACCAGACGACGCATCCGGTGATTTGTATCTGGATCGGCTCGTCCAAGGTGATGACCACTTTGCATCCTGGGTTCATCGGCTCGGCGGCGTAGATTCCGATTCCGCTGGTGGATAAATCATTGAGGAGAACTCTGGCTTCAATGGTCTCGCCTTGCTCTCCGGTGGTGGTCGCTTGCACATGGGTTTCCTTGTTAGGAACGAGCCTCATCTGCGCGCGAACGCGTTTGAGATGGATCGGCCTCTTGAGCCGCTCCTGTTGACGTTTCTTCGCATTTTGAATTGCGCCTACGCGCTGATTAGGTGCTTGCCACATACGTTCAGTAGTCCTGTTGCTAATAAATTAAGGATGTAGAACCATTATGGCGCAGCGCGTCCGCGCTGAATAGAGTGTCAGCGCGGACACGTGGCAAAGCAGCTTTAAATCATCGATATTTATACCAAATAGAGGCGGTATTAAATTTGGATTGCGAAACGAAGAGCGTAGCGACGGTCTTCGTATCCGCCTGCGTTCAAGGACATCTCTTCGCCATAGGTGGAGGCATCAATCTGGATGAACTTGAGATCGATTCCCAGGCCCGCGCAAGGGTAGCCTTGGTTGAGGCCTGCGCGCAGTGCGAAGATACTCAAATGCGTCTCACCACCCATATGGATCGTGCGATAGATGCTGCCATTGGTATTGTTGCCAAAGTCCGTGAACTCAAGCGCCAGGGTGGTGTTTTTGAGCACACCCATGGAGTCCTTTTCGGCTGCTACGCCAAAGTTGAAGGTACGAGGCTGCGAGGTAGGAAGGCTGGAAGGGGATGGGTTTCCGGCGGAATCCTTGATCGGCTTGAAACCGATGTTGGAGTACTTTCCGCCCAAGGCATTGTTGACCGCAAAGGCACCTGAGAAGTGCACTCCGGCCGGAGTGAAGTGGGTGAATTTGTATTCCATACCCAGATCAAGATCAGCGCCAGCGCCCTGGCCACCCGTCTTGGACGGTGCCAAGGACTTGCCTTGGATCAGGTCAATGAAGGTAAAGCCCGTGTTGCTGGAGAGGCGATATTCGGCGTGGAGCGTGGTGCCGATCGAAAGTGAGTTGTCATCAAAGAACCTGCGTCCAACCGTGATGGCCGGACCGACATCCGTGATGGCCATAGGCTCGACATTGAAGCTTCGGCGAAGATTCACGTCAGACTGCGTGCTGGTCACGACGGCGATCGCAAAGCCCCATTTGCCGTCTTGCCCTGGAGGCTTATAGAAGGCTGGGAAAGTGGTTTGCACGCGCGCATGGTAGTTGTCGCCCGCGTTGTCGCCTACATCCCGGTAAAAATCGGATCCGCCGTGAATCAGGCCCCCGACCGCTCCAGGAACGACAGACGATACTTCGACCATCGGATCAAGAAGCGTCACGCGCCATTCAGGATTATCCGTCACGCGAGCCGGGTTGAAGAAAAGGTTCTGATCATAAAGCCCGGTTGTGTAATTGACGTTACCCATGCCTTCGCCACGGACGCTGGTGTAGGGGCGGAGGATCTGGTCTTGGGCCAGGGCCTGCAAGGAGGGAAGGGTGAGCAGGAGGGCCCAGGTTGCTGGAGCGAGTGCTGGTGAAAATTTGAATCTGCGAATCATCTTTGAGTTTCCTTGGGTAATTTCCTTGGGAGGTCCCTTGAACTAAAACGTGCCGACGCCCAGGCTGACTAGAGTCTGACGGAAGCAGCGATCCACCGCTGCTGTTGTTCCGATCGTGGTCGAATTGGATCCGAGCCCTTGAGTGATGCTGCTGAAATCGTTCAAAGCGCTTGAAAAGCGTCCACCTGCTCCAAGCTTCGTCATGGCATCCAAGCTGATGTAGATCGCGTCGTAAAGCTGACGAGTAGATGCTTGAGCGTTTGTGGGTTGAGTGGTCGCATCGATGCTTGAAGTGTTTCTAACCAGCGTCGCTCCAGAAGGGGCGTCACAGCCGGCCGTAATGGCACACGCTGCCGCAGATGCTGCCTTGCAGCTTGGCGATACAAGGTAGGTATAAGGAACTTGAGAAGTGCCTTCTGAGCCTTCAGCCAGAATCTCTGCAGCCAGAGAAAGGGAGGAGACGAATACGACAAAGTTCTTCAGGTCAGCGTTTTTAATGCTGCCATTTGCTGCAGCTGAGTAGGCTTTCCAGATCGCAACGCGCCTGTTGACGCCGGCACCAGGCGCGAGGCGGTTGGCGAAAATCGTCAGAGCCTGGCCCGTTCCTTTGTCGGAAAGATTGCCGACGAACTCCATGATCGCTCCCATGGATGCGCCTTCTTCATCAAGAGTGATGAAGCTTTCTTCGGCTGTAACGGTATCCAGGTAAGAGCTTGAAAGTTTTGAGTAGTTCTCGCGGGCGCAGGCAAAATCGCCTTTATCAAAGCATGCACGCGCAGCGGAAAGATATTGAGGATCCGAGCCCGGATTATCCAGCGGATCAAAAGCGTTGCAGCTGCTCACGCCCAAAAGAGCGATGGAGAGCGTAGAAAATGGGACCAACATCCGCTTAAGCACAGGGTTCGCAATCAACATGAAATTTCGTCTCCTCACGAAGGATATTTAAAAAGCGTAAGGGGATCGCGCAGCTTTGTAAATCAGCAAGATCACCCGAATTGCGATGCTTTCTTGAAGAGGTGATCAGAGCGCGAAGTTGGCCCGGGATTGTAGTGAGTTGGTCGGATTTGCGCGAGTTCTGTAAGAACATGGCGGGGCAGAGCGGCTCCATTTTCGCGCAAAACGAGAAGCTCGTCAGAGCTACGCCGGGGCTTCAGGTGGAGCGACGGACTAAGAGGATGTGTCCGGATTTTGACGGAGCTTTTGTGTCAGGGTTTTTTCATCGCAGCGGGCACGGAAGGCAGAGGTCTTGGTGCCGAAAAGAGGATCGTGATGGAAGTGCTTGTCGTGCTCAAGTGCAGATAATCACGAGTAAATTATGCTAAAATAAGATTAAAATACCATTGCCCCAGCTAAAATGAGGTGATAGATAAGTTTCAAATGAGAAACCGCCAACTCTCTTTTCTGAAAGAAATGAAAGCATCCACCCGGCTCAACCATGGTGGAGAGCTTGGGAAAGGAAAGAGAAAGTCTCGCAGGCCATTTGATCCTAAGCGCCCTCTTCATGTGGTGATGCGATCCACGCGAGCGCGAGGCAATTGGTCGATGTTGAGTCCTAAGAATCAGCGGAGAGTGAAAACGCTCGTTCAGGAAACTGCCGCAAAGCACGGCATTCAGCTTCTTCATTTCGCGAATGTTGGAAATCATCTTCACTTTCTTTTTCGTGCACGCCGAGTGGAGGCGATGAGAGCCTTTATGCGCGAAGTTTCTGGGAAGATCGCTTTTCAAATTACGGGATCGAGAAAGACCAGTCCGCTTTCAGGTAGGTTTTGGGATCATCTCCCTTACTCACGGGTTGTGAGCTGGGGGAACGATTTTAAAGCAGTGACTCGTTATGTGATTGGTAATCTCTTTCAGGCAGCAGGCCGCTGGAATAAAAAGAGAGATCCTCATCTCAAAGTGATCTTGCTCTCCATGCGAGAAGCAGGGCTCGGGCCACCAACATAACTTGAGGCTATGTTTTTCCGGGTAACTTGAGATTTTAGCGCTTTACTGAAGCTTAGGCAGCAAAGCCTTGACCTGCGCGCGAAGATCCTCAAGCGATCCATGGTTTTGGATTACAAACGATGCGACAGCACGCCGCTTTTCATCATCCATTTGAGAGGCGACGATACGGCGGGCAAGATCTTCAGCGCTATTGTCTCGAGCCATCAAACGAGCTAGGCGCACTGACTCGTCAGCGCTCACCACAATCAACCCGGCAAAGTCACGATAGCGCCCGGTCTCTACCAATAACGTCGCTTCATAAATGACGGGAATGACGGGGGCTGTACCTGCGGTTGCATTTGTTTGAGATTGCGTGCGGCCAGCGATCGTTGAATCGACTTGGGCTTCCATTCGACGAGCGCTCTCCGCGCGGATCAATGGATGCAGAATCGCCTCAAGCTCAGAGCGCGCAACCGGGTTCGCAAAAACGATCTCACGCAGGCGCTGAGCATCTGCTGTCCCAAAGCGTGCCACGATCGCATCGTAAGCGGCGCCACCCGGAGCACGGAGCTCGCGCGCCACCTGATCGGCATCCAAAACTGGAACTCCCAGCTCAGCAAAGATCCGAGCCACCGTCGACTTGCCCGAGGCAATTCCGCCAGTGAGTCCCCAGATCTTAGCTTGAGCCTTTTTCGATTCGTTTGGCTTCATCCCAGTATCGATCCATTTCTTCGAGATTGGACTGCTCAGGAGTCTTGCCAGCTTCTTTCAAGCGGCGCTCCACATGTTTGAAGCGACTCTCAAAACGCACCAACGTGGAGCGAAGCGAATCTTCCGGATTGATCTTCATGAGCCATGCGACATTGGCCAGGGTGAAAAACAAATCGCCGATCTCGCCCGAGAGCTTCTCACGGACCTGATCCGCTTCAGGAGACTTCTTGTCCAATTTCTCAAGCGCCAGGACTTCGGCCTTCATCTCGGCAAGCTCTTCATCGACCTTGGCCAGTGGGCCTTGCATATCTTCCCACTGAAAGCCGACTTTCGTGACCTTTTCCAAAACGCGGGCCGCGCGTTGCAGAGAAGGGAGGCCCTTTGGAACGCCATCCAGAATGCTGGCTTCTTTATTGTTCGCTTTCTCTTTGGCCTTTTGTTTTTCCCAGGTCTGAAAAGCGCTCTCTTCAGAATCGGCCTTCATCTCGCCAAAGACGTGCGGATGGCGGCGGATGAGTTTATCGTCCAAGGCTGCCGCGACATCGTAGATGTCAAAGGCGCCTTCCTCCTGAGTCATCTCAGAATGCAGAAGAACCTGCATGAGAAGATCGCCGAGCTCTTCTTGAAACGCCAGGCGGACCTTGTCCTTTTTCAGATCGTCCTTCGTGTGGATCTGATCGAGCACGTCCAAAACTTCATACGCTTCTTCGATCAAATACTGACGCAAAGACTGATGAGTCTGCGCACGATCCCAGGGGCAGCCTCCCGGCGCACGCAGACGGTGCACGGTTTCGATGAGACGGGCCAACGCCATGGACTTTTCAGACGGAGAATTTGAGGACATAAACCAGCCATATCATGTATAGGTGAATCGTGAAAACGATCCGTAAGACTGCCCAAGGAACTGCAAACTCTCAGCCTAAAAAGCGCTCCCAGAGGTCCACTACCGAATGGTGCAAACTGGCCGAGCGGGAACTCCAAAAGATCATCGCTCAGGCCATTACTATCCCGGCGGTCAAGAAGCTCGGACCAAAGCCCGCGACCGCCTGGACGGCGTCCGTATCGCTGATTGGCGCGCCAGCTATGACGCGCCTGAATTCGACCTACCGGGGCAAAAACCGTCCGACCGATGTGCTCAGTTTCAATTCCCCCGAGATTTTCCAAAAACAGGGCTTACTGGGTGAGCTTGTGATTTGCCTGCCCGTCCTCAAGCGTCAGGCGCGCGAGCTCAAACATACGCCTGAGCTGGAGCTTAAAGTTCTTCTGGTCCATGGGCTTTTGCATCTTTTGGGAATGGATCATGAGCTTGGCCCAAAACAGGCTGTCGAGCAGGCTAAGTATGAGCAAAAAATCCTGGAGAAACTCCTAACAGGCCGCTCCAAGGCTGCCTCCAAACAAGGTCAACTGAAGGCCACAAAGATGGTTAGAGGCTTGATCCAGAGGGCCGAGTAGGATACCTATTTAATCAACATGAGTACTCAAACGACTACTTCCAAGATTTTGAATCCGCACGAAATTCGCGTGCAACTTGAGGAAATGAAAAAGAAGCTCGATTTCCTCCGGGGGTCTCTTTGACCTAGCGGCAAAGACCCGCCGTATTCTTGAGCTGTCCGATCTCTCCAGCCAACCTGAGTTTTGGCAAGACAATCGAAAAGCCCGCGCGCTGACGACTGAAAAGTCGCGCCTTGAGTCTGAAGTCAATCTCTTCAATGACCTTGAGCGAAGCTACAACGACGCCGTCACTCTTTTTGAGCTCGCTCAGGAAGAAAAAGACGACTCCGTTCTTGCTGAAGTTTCGCCTCTTGTCGATGAGCTCTTTGGCAAATTCGAAAAAGCTGAGTTTCAAAAAATGCTCGCTGAAGAGGCTGATCCAAAGAACGCGATCGTTACGATCAATGCGGGCGCAGGCGGCACCGAGTCCCAGGACTGGGCTCAGATGCTTCTTCGTATGTATCAGCGCTGGGCGCAGGACAAGGGTTTCAAAGTGGAACTCATGGACGCGCTCCCAGGTGAAGAAGCCGGGATCAAAAACGCGACTCTCACCATCAGCGGCCCATACGCCTACGGGCTTCTCAAGTCCGAAGCCGGCGTTCATCGCCTGGTTCGTGTTTCTCCGTTTGACTCAAATGCGCGCCGCCACACTTCGTTTACGTCCGTGTTCGTGACGCCTGAAATTGACGATGACTTCGAAGTCGTTATCCGAACGGAAGACCTTCGTGTTGACGTTTATCGCGCAGGCGGTAAGGGCGGTCAGGGCGTTAACACGACCGACTCCGCAGTTCGTCTGACCCACTTGCCAACCGGCATCGTCGTGGCCTGCCAACAGGAACGTTCCCAGATTAAGAATAAAGATCTGGCGATGAAGGTTTTGCGCTCCCGCATTTATGAGCGCCATATGGAAGAAGAGCGCAAGAAACAGCAAGCCATCGAAGACAAGAAGATGGACATTGCCTGGGGAAGCCAGATCCGTTCCTATGTTCTTCACCCTTACAAAATGGTGAAAGATCACAGAACCGGTTTCGTGGTCCCTACGGCCGATAAAGCGCTCGATGGTGAGCTGGATGGTTTCATCAAAGCTTACCTCACTTGCCGCATCACGGGTGAGTGGGCTCGTGCCGGTGCGGGTGACGAAGTCTAACCCGCACAAAGGGTAATGAGCGGGTGACGACGTCTAATTCGATATTGTTCCAAAGCTGTACCCATGGCCTGAAAGGCCAAAGCTATACAAAGAAGTAGTAGTAAAACTCTGTCCTCAGGAGCTTTTATGCGAATTCTAGTAACCGTTTTGGCCTCAATGATTGCGTCCCAGGCTTTTGCAACCGATACGGGATTTGAAGCTGGCAACACTTTCACCGTCAAGCAGTACCACGGCACGGTTTCAGTGATGTGCATGGCTCCCAACGATCACGGGAACTATATCTATGCGTGTCACTCCGAAGACTTTCAACCGGGGCTGTCCGCGAAGTTCGTTACGGCGCCTGGCGTCGATGCGGATCATGTGACTCTGACCAGTATGTGGGAAGGTGGAAAAACGGTCACGAAAGACGCTGCATTTGATTCAGTCAGTGGGAAAAGCGGCCGCGCTTTCAACCTCTGGATCAGCACGCTTTTGCAGAGACCGCTTCTCGATCAGGGCACCAATATTATCCATTACGCTTTGAGCAAAAACGGAAAAATCCAGAGCGAAGGCGGTTTTATCGCGACGGTCAAGGCCCTGCCCGATAGCCAATGCAGTCACCAGACCCTCATCGAATCGGGCAATTGCCAGAACCTGGCTTGGATGTGCGAACGCTACTTTAATGAAGTGGCTCAATGTGAATAGTCTTTTGTGAATAACACTGCGCCCAATCGCACGCAGTTTGTTAAAGAGTCCAGCGTATGGTGACTCCGGCTCAAAAACGACGCCTCTTCAGAGATCTTGAAAAGTCAGATCCAGAGTTCACTGAAAAAGTGGTCCCTTTTCTCGAGGGGCTCTACAAGCATTACTTTCGGTGCGAGGTGACGGGCTGGGAAAACGTCCCGGACGGCACGGTCCTCTTTGTCGGAAACCATAACGGCGTTCTCACGTTCGAAGTTCTGATGATCTTTTACGCCTGGCTCAAGCGCTTCAACGGCCGCCGCCGCGCTTTGGGCCTTGCCCACAATGTGGCGCTCAATAATCCATTCTTTCGGTGGATCATCCCAAAGCTGGGAGCCATTCCCGCCAATCCCGAAATCGCTTACGAGGCTTTGCACCGAGGTTATTCGCTCCTCGTTTATCCGGGGGGCTTGAAAGAGTCGTTCAGGCCATTCAAAGATCGGAAGAAGGTCGATTTCTTCCAGCATAAAGGCTTTGTCCGGTTGGCCCTGAAAGCCAGAAAACCCATGGTCCCGATTGTCAGCATCGGGGCGCATGAGAGCTATCTGATTCTCAATCGGGGCGATAAGCTTGCCGAGGCTTTGGGCCTGAAAGAGAAGTTCAGAATCCCTGGCATTCCACTCACATACCGGAGCGTCTTCTTTGCCTGGCTGGTGGCCTCGGGAATGCTGACGTTTTTCCCGCTTCTTCTGGCGCCGGCGGCCTTTTTGGCGATCTTTATTCCGCTGCCAGCTAAAATGACCTTCCGAATCCTGCCGGCCATTGATGTCTGCTCGATGGTCGATCCGAACCTCTCTGAGGAAGAAAACCTTCAGAAAATCTATGATTACGTCGTCGGCGAGATGCAGCGGGTGCTGACCGATGAGTACAAGATGCGCAAAGCTCCAGTGGTGGGCTAGGCGGACCAAGGACGAGACTCAGAGAGCGACTAAAGTTAAAAAAGTCGTTAGTTTCTGAGTTGACATGGGAAGCAGTCTCTATTAGTTTCACGTCTCATCCTGTCCAACAGGCTGTTCTTAAATTTGCGGGGGCGTAGTTGAGTCGGTTACAACGTCGCCCTGTCACGGCGAAGGTCGTGGGTTCGAGTCCCATCGCTCCCGCCATTTAAGATCAGAAAATGAAAAAGGCTCTCAGACGAAAGTTTGAGGGCCTTTTTCATTTTCATGGTGTGTCAGCATTCGAAACTCCGAACGAATGATACGATTCGTAAAAAGGGTGTTTCAAATCTGAAACGGTTTGTTTCAAAAATAATGCGAGGCACAAGATGGCGTGATACTGAGCCTCCGCCATGAGGGAACAAGTCGCCATCCAAAACCTTTTGCAGAAGAAGTTCTCGGAGCTCCAGGCTTCGAATCCGAGATACTCGCTTCGTGCTTTTTCCAGAAAGGTTGGACTCAACCCCGGCGCTCTTTCCGGGATCTTGAACGGCAAGCGAAACGTTTCTTCAAAACTGGCCGTAAGAATTGCTGAAAGACTCCTTCTTGATCCCCAGGAGCGCTCGGAACTCTTCTCTCAGTTTCGCATTCTGAGACATCGAATAGATTCCGAGAAAGAAACGGCGGAGTACCGTCGCCTGAGTGCCGCACAATTCAAGATCGTTGCTGAGTGGGAGCACTTCGCGGTTCTTTCCCTCATGCGAACAAAAGAATTCAAAAGTGATCCTGGATGGATCGCCGGGCGATTGGTGTTAACTCCAACGCGAGTCCGCGATGTGATTCAAAGGTTGATTGAAGCCGGGATGGTTGAATTGTCGGCAGAGGGGGACCTTAAGCGCGTTCACTCCAACTATCGCACGATGGATGATATCGCAGATTTGAGTCTCAGACGCTCACACATTCAAAGTCTCGAACTCGCAAATCGCTCCCTCGAGCAGGATGCCGTTTCATCGCGCGATCACACCTGGGTGATGTTCGCGATGGACCCTAAAAAACTCAGCATGGCTAAGGAGAAGATTCGTCGATTCCAAGACGAACTTGCCGAACTAGTGGAGACTGGTGACCAAACGGAGGTCTACCGTCTCTCCATGCATTTCTTTCCGTTAACTAGAAACAGTTCTGGAGAAACAGATGAAAACTAAATCGACGTTGCTCATGGCTGCGACACTTCTCAGCGTGCACGCATATGCTGGTGCCGACAAAGGCGGAAACGGCGGGGATATCTGTGAGAATCGCATCAAATTGATTCGCGAGGATATCGACTCATGGATTCAGAAGGGCGGTTCCTCCGGGTTGAGGCTTCCAGCAGAAACAAACCTCTCTCAATACAACGCCAAGATGCGTGATCAGGCCTCGAAAGCCACCGTGAGCTGCACGGATCAAGACATCGCTGTGGGAAACTCGCAAAAAACCTGCAAAAACTTTTTGGACGATGCGGGCTCGCCTCGGATCGTCTGCAACTTCAAACGATTCATGGCTACCCCTGAGGCGAGTCAGTACGTTCTGGTGCATCATGAATACGCGGGCCTTGCCGGCTTTGAAGTCAATAACGGTGAAGAATCTCGCTACGAGATTTCTAATCAACTGACGAAATATCTTCAAAACCAGGTCGTAAAAAAGTTGGCCGTTAAGCCTGTAACCGTGCGTGCGGTACCTTGCAGCAGCGTGGACTTACGCAAACAAAAAGTGGGGTTTGTCTGCACAACCTCAGTGGGAGTCCGCTTTGAGCTCGTCGAACGTGAGGGGCTGGGCGAAGTTTGGATGGGTCCGGACCAGATCGCCTGGACCGACGTTCTCGGTTCCGAAACTGTTGAAGGTGCACTTCTGGCTTGTGATAAAATCGGAATGGTCCTTCCAGCGTATCAGAATTTTAAGCGCGGCCAGTCCAATAAGTTCGAGGAAGTGTTGCCAAATCTGAGCACAGAGTCGAATATTATCTGGTCTCGGTCATATCGTCGGGCTCCAGCCTGGCATGAATGCACAAAGTATGAGTATGGTCCGGATTACACTTTTCTCAATCCGCATGGGAAATGCTACGACGGGGAAGTTACCAAGATTTCCTACTACTCGGGCGCGTTCGGGCTTCAAGAGACCACCTACAAAGAGGATGAGGTGATGCTCTACCGCTGCGTTTCTCCCGCCCTTTAAGTGAAGAAAGCAATAAGCCCGGGTCGCAAGGCACGGGCTTATTTTGTGGATGTTTCCGTATTGGAAACACTTTGTTTCCAAAGTAGTTGGCGGGCTGTATCTCAAGTGCTAATCCCATCTACATGCACATCAGCAGCCCGTTCCTGGAAAAACTCGCAGACGAGTTTCGCGCGCGTCGCAGGCGAAATCCTGCCTACAGCTTAAGAAGCTTTGGGCGCGACCTGAACGTCAGTCCGGGAAGACTTTCACAATACTTCTCCAAGACGCGAACTGTGACCCCAAAGGCCGCGCATCAGATGATGAACCGCCTGGGTTTATCTCCATTGGAGCAGGCATCCTGGATGGGACTATCCATCCTTCATCCGGCTGTGACAAATCCTTCTGTGCTTGTGACAGCAACTCGTTCGGGAAAGGCTCGCGAAGGTTCAACTATTGAGCCGCATCTTCTTGATCAAAAGGTTTTTGAGCTCATTTCGGAGCCGATCCATTTCACGATTTTGAGCCTTCTCGAAACCGAAGACTTTAAAAATAATACCAAATGGATCGCAAGCCGCATCCGTTCCTCTGTGCCTGAGGTCAGTGCATCTCTTCAGCTTCTGCAGGAATTGGGCCTCATCCAAAAATCAAGCGATGGAAACCTCGCGCTCACTCATCACGAGGGAACCAAATCCAGTGATGGAGTGAAAAACGCCGCGCTCCAGCGCGCGCATCAGAGGCAGCTTCAAGATGCGATTGAATCTCTGGAGAGCGTCGCGCTCGAGCTCAGAGACATCACGTCCATGACCTTTGCCACGGATGCCGAGAAGCTTCCTGAGGCAAAGGCGCTGATTAAAGATTTTCGTCGTAAGCTTTCGCATCTTTTGCAGTCCGGGAAAAAATCAGAAGTTTATCGTCTTCAAATCCAACTTCTTCCTTTGACCGAGGTTCGGCCGCCTCGACCAACTGGGAAGAAATTTTCAGGAGATCGTTCATGAAAAGTTCAGTTTGGTTTTTAAAGGGAGCAGTCTACTTTGCCGCACTCTCGAGCTCGCTTGCACTCGCAGGATCATCGGGAGGCCATGAGCTGGGTAATGGTGGCGACGTTTTTGTCTGTCCCGGAAACAAGGTCGAGATGGTCGATGTCTACGAGGCTCGGATTGCCGGTAGAAAAATTGAGATCGGCCCTGAAGGCGTGGATTATAAGGCAAAGCTTCAGAGTGTATTCAAAAAATGGTCTCAAGTCAGTCCTCTCCGGATGAAGCGTTATCAGGCATGGCTTGATAGCTTTGAGTCAGAGTCTCGCTTCATCCCGGATAGCTCGCTTCCAAACGTCGGTGACGAAGGTATCATCTCGATCCCTCAGGGGTGTGAGATTCGTCAGGTCGCTATCCAGCTCGCGGATCAGGACCTGGGTTCGTTTTACAAGCGTTATACCATCACAAAAGATCTTTGGGATCGGATGGATGAGAGTAATCGCGCAGCTCTCGTTCTTCATGAGCTCATCTTTCGAGAAGCGATAGCGACCGGTCATCGCGTGAGTCTTCGCGTGCGTTACCTCAACGGAATCCTGCTTTCAAGCTCAAGCATCGATGAGTACGTCAATGCGGGTATCGCACTGAACGGGATGTTCTTGGAGTGGGGTTGGGGCGGTCTTGAGAGAGTGGAAAGTGATTACAGCGATCCGATGAATTACGAACTCACGGCTGACACCTTCGGCTGGCAGAGTAAATACGTTGAAGTAGAAGCTTTTTGGCTTGGAGCCGAATCTTTTAACCTCACCTACAATCACAAAGCGTCCGATGGAACCTGCATTGTTCGCGGAGAAGTCCGTCGCAATGATATGCGCCGTTTCATCTTCGTCAATCGCGGAGGGTCTTGTTTACTGACCGGAAAGGTACTTTATATTCCCGATGCTCAGGGATCGATGTCGGTGTTTAACGAAACCAAAATTGAAAACCAAAACAGCCCCGTTCAGATCAGCTTTGATGAATTTCATGAGACCGGATTTCTGATCAGCGGATTAAGCTCAACGGCGCAGGTATCTGAGCATTCGGAATGGTCTGATTCCAAATATTCCACGAAAATGGATCTCAATTGCATAGGCCTGAGCTCGATTAAGAAATACCCAAACAATTGGTATTTTTCAGGTCGGTCCGAATCAGGCGTGGGCCAATGTCTAGCCAAGAGAGCTCAAGTCAGCTTGAATGGAGGAGCGAAACAGGAAGACTCCTATTCGTTCCAGTCCTTTCATCTTCTCAGTATTGATAGAACTTCTCACTTCGTTCAATGGCTGAAAATTCTGGAGTTTGACGGAACTCAGTCTGCAGAGACAGACTTCCAGTTTGGACCAACCTCAGTCAAATGTGAGCAGAACCCTAAGGATCCTAGCGGGTATCTTAACTGCAAAGGCATCCCTGCTGAGCTTGCCTGCGAGATCCCGGTCATCGATAGCGTTCAAGGAATAGTGAGAACGCGCTCAGAGAAGGTAAAGCTCGCCGACCCAAGCCAGCTTCGCCGCCTTCGAGCGTCGGAAGGTGACAAAGTGCAGGAAACTTTCGAAGTCCTCGCTCCAACAGGGCAGGTGTACCGCTATAATCAAGGCTTCTTGAAAGACAACCCTCAGAACCTGGATCGAACCGCCTGGATGTCCTTGCGATTTGAGAGCGGGAAGTGCGTTGTGACGGGAGAGTATCACGGCCTATAGCGCCACGATGATCTCAGTTCTTCGCGCAGGTATTCTGGTGATCGCCAGGCATGATGAAGTTTGAAGGCGCAACGACCTTCCAGCCGTGAGCTTGAAGATCGAGCCAGTATTGCTTTGGAGTGCTAGGCGTCGTCGAGGCGTCGAAATAGTTGACCTTGTCAGCCACGCCACAATATTTATCTCCCAGGCTATCGGCAGTGCCGCTCACTTTTCGCCAAATCAGCATCATCGCAAGACGCATTGGAGGGCCCTGGTGCCAGTTGATTTCGACAGGAACTCGAGTCGTCGAATCAAAAGGAACAGCGCGACCTGCGCAGGCCATCTTCACGCTGTGCTCGTCGCCATCGTCCTCGATGAGAGAATCCAAGCTTCCATCGGGTTTCACCAGACGTACAGACATACCGTCATCTGAGAGTGTGCCCAGTTGATAGAGACCTGCTGAATCGTCCGAACCCAAAGCAAGAGTCGTCGTGAAGTGGAAACCAAAGAAAGAGGTCAGTTTGTTTCCTAGGTTGTCTTCCAGGAAAGAACCATCTGGAAGTTGGAAACCTTGGCTAAAGAGAGTCGTTGGAACATTGAGCTGGTTGAAGATGAAACTCACATCCGCTGGCGAGTGTCCGTGCTGGATGTAATCATCCGTGGATCTGTATCCGTTCGGGTTATTTGCATCCAAATAGTACATAGAGCCAACGATTCCGTTAGTCGAGGAGGACTGTCCCGAGCTGCCGCCTCCGTTCAGCGGGTCGCAAACGACCGCGGATGGAGAAGGTGAGGGGGATGCAAGAGCTGCAGGTGCTACTGATGATGCAGCAGGTTTGCGGATGCCAACGGTGTATTCCGTTTCACAACCCGTAAGCGCAAGACCGGCAACCGCAAAAACCGCAACACTGCTGAGTGCTTGTAATTTCATAGTGTATTCCCCGAGGCTCCTATGGAATGCAGGGACGGTGCCGGGCGTTATGGCTATTTTAGGGGTGTTTAAGAGTAATAATTCTGACAAAAAGTTCGACAGTGTTTTACACTTGAACAGTTCCGCTGTGTAAAGTGATTTTGTGTAACAAGATCTGGTTATGCACTCTACTTGGACTGCAGGCACTTGAAGAAGTTGGAAGCTTGAGTCTGTGGCTCGATGCCTGGTCGGCGTTTTGAGTGGGATGTGAATCTGCAGAGTGGCGTGGTCCGCATAAAAGGGTTTCCTCTGGACAGTGTTTTTGGCCTCTGCTGCAATAAGCGAATATGAATATCGTCAACAAATGGGTGCTTCGCTCGGCAGTCGTCATCATGAAAAACAGGCTTGAGACCTGGACTCCTGATTACCTGCTGCAAAAGAGCAGTGCCAAAGCGTTGAAGATGTTCAAGACGGCGGCCGCTCACTTTCCCGCGTATCAGGATATTCTTAAAGCCAAGGGCGTAACGGCGGAGAGTGTTCGTACGATCGATGACTTTTACAAGCGGGTCCCACTCATCGACAAGCAATCGGTGTTTGGAAAGTACAAATTGGAAGATCTGGTCACACCAGAGACTGCTCAAGGCTTGAGTGATTATTTTGTCAGCTCGGGAACGTCTGGAACGTTTTCCTTTGGTCTGAAGACCAAGAAAGAGCTTAAAAACATCCGCTGGTGGACGGATGCTAATCTTGAGCGCTACTTTGGGATTACGCGCAAGCGCACTCTAATCGTGAACTGCCTTCCGATGGCCTCACGGGTTTACTCTGATCTGCCTAAGGCGGAGTTGGGCGCCCATGCTGAGCGGGCTTTGGCAGTCATCCAATCAAGTCGCGCGATGTTTGATCAATTTCTCATCGTGTCCCTTGGCCATATCTTCTTTAAAAAGCTGATTGAGCTCGGCGAGGCGCAGGGTATCCGCTGGGACGAGATGCCCGTATACTTTCTGACGGGTGGAGAAACTCTTCCGGAGAACGCGCGCCAGTATTTTCTAAGCAGGCTCCCGAAATCTCAATCAGGAGGCTCTCCCCGAGTGGCGTCAAGCGGTGGCTTGACTGAGCTTTCGATGAACGCTGTGTTCTTTGAAACCCCCGAGACGATTGCGATACGGCAGGAGGCCATGAAGAACACGGAGCTTAGAAAAGCGCTCTATGGCGAGGACGTCATCACCTGTCCGCCGCTCTTTTGCTGGAATCCGCTTTCCACCTTTCTTGAGATTGAAGCCGGGAAGGAGATGGGCGAGATCATTGCGACCAATCTGGACAGCGACTGTGTCACGCCGTTGGTTCGCTACAACCTCCATGAAAAAGGAAAGATTTTCAACCGAGTAGAACTCTCAAAAATTTTTGAGCGTTTTCAACTCGGACATCTCCAGCCTAAGATGCCCCTTCCGATCATCGCGTTCTATGGGAGAGCCGATGAAATGTCGCGAGCCATTCAGGATTTCATCTATGTTCGGCATGATATTGCCCGCGCGCTGACGGCAAACTTCAAGGCGTACAAAGATCCGGATGGCAAGCTCAAGAGAGTGATGTTTCAACTCAAGAAAGATCAGTCGCCCAAGTCCGCTTTTTTTGATCCCTTGGTTCAGGATCTCGAGCGACAGTTTGGTGCAGGCTTGAGTATCGAATTTATTGAGTTTCAGGCGTTTCCGTACGGCATGGATCTGAACTTTGAAAACAAGTTTGATCGCGCGATCGAGTCTCTTAACTGTTAAAATTGAATCGCTAAATACATAGAATAAGTTGAATTTTAGCCTGAGCTCAAACCTGCGCGATGTCGATTGGGACACTCTGCTGTTCTCCGAATTTTTAATGTTAAATATGTAAAGAATAATAAGATTTTCTCGATCAGTTATAAAAGAGAGAACACTTTTTCATATTTATGCGTAAAAAATTGCTCAAGATTGGATTCAAGCTTCTGCCTGCTTTCGTGAGGCAATATCTGATGCGATCGATGATTCGCGTGCAAGACGAGCTGGATGAAGGCTTTGTCGTCAAGCTTGCTGAAACCAGCGAGGAATATGAAGGCGCCTTTCGCGTACTCCATGATTCTTACGTTGAGAAAGGATTCTGCTCTCCGCAGCCGAGCGGAATGAGGCTGATCCTGCATCATGCTCTTCCTACGACTTCTGTCGTGATCGCGAAGAAGGGCACGAGGGTCGTGGGCACTTTAACTCTGGTTCGCGACAACAAGCTCAAGCTTCCAATCGAGAAGGAGTGGAATCTCTCCAAACTACGCGTAGGCGCCCGTAGAATCGCGGAAATCACCTGTTTTGCCATTGATCCTGCTTTTCGTCGGGCCAATCATGGAAACGTGTTTTTTCCGCTATTGCGTTTCATGTACGAATACGCCACCCAGTATTTCGGAACGGACTATCTGGCAGTCGTCATTGATCCGAAAGATAAGGATTTCTACGAAGGCATCCTGTTCTTTAAACCCGTCGACAACCGCGTCGTGGATGATTATCTGGGCGCTCCGGCGATCGCTCAATTTCTTGATTTGAAAAAAGCGCGTGCACGATTCAAGAGGGCTTACGGCAGCAAGCCGAATGACCTCAATCTGTACCGATACTTTGTCGACCTGCATCCCAAGGGAGTGCAGTTCCCGAAACAAGAGTCCTACGTCGTCAATGGCCCTGCCATGAGCGCCGACAAGGTAAAGCACTTCTTCTTTGAAGTCAGCGGTCTCGGACGCGAGGTGACCCCAGAGCAACTTGAAAAGATGCTTCTGCACTTTCCTCGGGAGATTCAGGAACGTGCCTGTCGGATCGAAGTGGAGCTGCCCGCAGAGATTGTATCGCTGGATGGCTCGCCAATAGGCAAGATTCAGATCAAGGATATCTCGCGAACTGGAATCAGGGTCGCATGGATTCCAGAACACTGCTCCAGCCTGGACCAGATATACCGAATCAAAACGGATGAGGGCTCAGGGGTTCGTCTGGATGTTCGGGTTCGTCTTGCATGGTTAAAGAAAGGTCATGGGGGAGGCTTTGAAGTGGTCTCTGGCCAGCTGAACTGGACCCGTTGGGTTCAAGAGCTGGAAATTCGGATGCCTTCGAGTGCAGCGGTTCTTCGGGCTTTTGAAGGTGCCGCATGAAAACGAAAGCCCAATACACAATACTGGGCTTGGCGACACTCTTGAGCTTTGCCGCCAATGCGACCGGGTACTACAACTTTGGGATGCATTGGAAGGGCGCTCCAAACCCGCATTTCATCGGCGGAGCAGTTACGTTTCAGTCTGGATTTACGGCCGGAGCGTCGACGGGCGGCGCCGCAAGCAACGACACTGGCGGTTTTAATCAGCCCACGAGCGTGGCGTTTGACTGGGCTGGAAACCTGTACGTCAGCGATTACATCAATTCTCGGATCAACAAATACACGGCGGCGGGTGCATTTGTTTCATCCATTTCACTCACGTTCCAGCCGCGAGGAATTTCGCTCGATCCTTCAGGCAATCTCTATATTGCGAACATGTCAGATAGCGCGATTGTGAAATATGACTCCTCCGGCGTGTATCAGGGCTGGATCGGAAATATTGCCACATCGCCTACGGGGGGAGCTGCGGGCTGCAACGGAGCAGCTGCAGGAACCTTTACCCCCGGATGGTGCAAAGGAGGATCGTCTACATCTGGAACAGGCGATGGAATGTTGGATTCGCCCACGGCACTCGTGGTTGACTCAGCCGGGAAAATGTATGTGATGGATTCTCATAATGGCCGAATCAGCAAATACACAACCGCAGGAGCGTTTATAGGTTGGACCGGATATATCCAGACTTCTCCAACAGGTGGAGCTGCAGGTTGCAATGGCGCGACTGGCGCGACTCCAGGCTGGTGTACCGGAGGGACTGCGTTGAACGGAGTCGGAGCGGGAGCTGGATTTTTCTCCCCTTGGGAGATTGCGGAGGATAATTTTGGCAATCTCTACGTCGCCGACAGAGGCAATCACCGTGTCGTGAAATATAACTCCTCAGGGGTTTATCAAGGTTGGATTGGTGGCATCATTTCGAAACCTACGGGAGGAGCAGCAGGCTGTTCGACATCGAACCCAGGGACGATTACACCAGGTTGGTGTACCGGAGGCGCGGCCGATAGTGGAACCGCAAGTGGCTTTATGTATACTCCGCATGGTATAGTGGCTGATTCTGCGGGCAATATTTATGTCTCAAATGAGAATAACTATAGAATCAACAAGTACAACTCGTCAGGTGCTTTTCAAGGCTGGATGGGTACGATCGCTACTTCTCCAACGGGCGGAGCTGCGGGTTGTAGTGGCGCTGCTGCAGGAACGGACACCCCAGGATGGTGTACAGGTGGTACAGCTTCGCCAGGCATAGTGGGTGTCGGAGCGCTTGCAATCGATTCATCCGATCAGCTCTTTGTGGCCGACCAGGTCGTTAACTGGGTGTTGAAAATCTCTAGTTCTGGAGTCGTTTCCGGGACATTGAAATCGATCGCAACGTACAGTACCGGATGGAAACGTATTCTTCTGAGCGCTTCGGGAACGGGTGACGGCCTTCTCTACAGTCCGCAGGGTATGGCTGTGGATTCCGCTAAGAACATCTACGTTCTAGATGCGGGCAATCATCGCATCAGCAAATACAATGCGTCGGGCGCGTTCGTGGGTTGGATCGGAAAGATTTCTACTCAGCCCACAGGAGGAGCCGCGGGCTGTAGTAGCGCAAGTGTAGGGACCTTTACTCCAGGCTGGTGCACGGGTGGAGACGCGGATTTTGGTACGGGCGATGGCATGTTGAATGGCGGAAATGCGATTGCGTTGGATCCGTCTGGGAACATGTATGTTGTCGATGGAAACCACCGTGTCAGTAAATACAATTCGGCGGGCGCGTTCGTGGGTTGGATCGGAAAGATTTCTACTCAGCCCACAGGAGGAGCCGCGGGGTGTAGTAGCGCAAGTGTAGGGACCTTTACTCCGGGGTGGTGCACAGGCGGGACCTCGACCTCTGGAGCGGGAGACGGAATGCTGAGCAGTCCAGGCGGAGTCGCGCTGGATTCTTCTGGCAACATTTACGTGGCAGATTACGGAAACAACCGCATCAGCAAATATAATTCGGCGGGCGCGTTTGTGGGTTGGATTGGAAAGATTTCTACTCAGCCCACAGGAGGAGCCGCGGGATGTAGCAGCGCGGCCGTAGGGAGTTTCACCCCCGGCTGGTGCACGGGTGGAGTTTCGGCCTCTGGATCGGGAGACGGAATGATGAGTTCACCCCGAAACATTGCATTAGATTCTTCCGGCAATTTCTACGTCTCCGATATAGGTAACAACCGACTCGAGAAGTTTGCCTCAACCGGAGCATTCTTAGGATGGATTGGAAAAATCGGAACAGTGCCGACAGGGGGTGTGGCCGGTTGCACGGGAGCGTCTGTAGGAGCGGCGACCCCAGGATGGTGCACCGGTGGTGCCTCGGCTGCCGGTAGTGGGGATGGAATGTACCCAAGTGTATTGGGTTTAACAGTGAGCACTCAGGGCGGTCTTTACGTCTCATTAGGTTCAAATCGCATCACTAAGGCTGATTCGGTCACTGGCGCTTTTCAGGGCTGGATTGGTCTGATTTCGGGCTCGCCCTCAGGCGGAGAGACGGGCTGCAAAGGTGCCGCAGTCGGGACCGTCACCCCGGGATGGTGTATCGGAGGAGCTACCGCTGTTTCAGGCTCGGGGGACGGCGTGCTGAAAACTCCGAAGGGATTGGCGAGGGACTCTGCCGGAAATCTCTACGTCGTTGATAGTGGCAATCATCGGATTATTCGATTCACTGGACTCAATCGCTGAAGGTACTCACTGGAAGCCACGACTCTCATTTGTAAATAGATTTAATTAAATCTGTTGAATTGCCGATACGTCTTACAAGGTGAATCCGTTCAACCGGCCAAAAAGGCTTTCTAACTTACTCATTCTCGCATCGATCCTTGGATATTCCACGTCCGGATTGGCGTCGGGGGATCCTTGCCTTGTGCAGGGTTTGCAAAACCGCCTGGGCACCTCGGAAGTCCAGTCCAAACTTCCGCCGATCATTGAGAAGCATGAACTCGTTCCGCTCGCTCATAAAGTGACGGACGTGAGCCGGTTGAAGAAGGCCACCCGCATTCTGAACATTCATGATGCAAAGGACAGAACAAAGCTTTCGGGACTGGCGGATGGCACCTATGTCTATGTCATGGATACCAACGGACATCTGGCGATTTCTAATCGTGTGATGGATCCAGGCGCGGCCGCCATGCGAAATCCGGATGGCACCTTTCTGGGATCACACGCCGGTTTGGCTGCACTGCTTGAAAGTGAGTTCAAAGCTCCGCCTCAGTTTGTCGCAGCAGGAGAAGTCGTTGTCAGAAGTGGGCAAGTGAAAGTGGTCAGCAACGGCTCTGGCACCTACCGGGGAGCGCAATCAAATCTCACCTATGCTGCTGAGCATATGCAATCTATGGGTCTGGCGGTGGACGTCAAAACTGAACTGCGAGATTACTCTGCCAATAAGTATGCGAACCCGCACGGCTCAGTCGAATCGCAAGTGCGTGATGCGCTGAAGCTCGAGCATGATCCGCATCTCAAGCAGATTTGGGAATACACGCGTAAAGTCATGGGTGAATTGGATCGGAATCTCACGGATAGTAAGCCGATCCGAAAAGTCATCATGGATCCCTCGACATCACCGGCAGACCAAGCACTTCTTTTTAAGGGAGTCCAGTTTTTCTCCAACTGGCGCCAGCCTCAAGAGGAAGAAGGCTATGTCGTGCATCACTATCTTGAGTCGATGGGCGAAGAGCAATTTCTGAGACTACTGAATAAATTCTCAGAGATCGCGTCTGCAAATCCTGCTCATCCGTAAATTTCGTCAAACTCAAAATGAACGGCTCGACTGGCGGATTTCATTCAAAAAGAAATCCCGGTTTTTCGCTGTCGCATCCATATATTGGGATTGATCAATCATCTGGCTCTTGGCCCAGTCCATGACTTCTCGATAAAGACGCAGCTCTTCGTCGGTCCGAGCTGGATCGCTCACGATCTGGGACGCGGCCTCAAGATCTTTGTCTGACGGAACCCCATAGCCGGCCACGGGCGACGAGAGCGGCGAGGACATTCGCTCCAACTCCATCACGCGATGAAGCTTGGCGCTCATCTCGCTCTTGGGGTCATCCAGAAGACGCGCGAGCTCGGCCATGAAATCAAGGCGCGTGGTTCGCACCAGATAGGACTCAAGAATGAAAAAGTAACTTGCCAGGCTTTTCTGTGACATGCTGGCGCCAGTGTTGAGTGACTTGAGCGATTTGAGCGACTTGAGCAAAAGGTACAGCTGCTTCCGCCATTCGGCGTCCGATTTTTTCATATATTCGTCTAGGCTGGAAAAAGGCATTCTCGCGCCAGCGGCATCCCGGATTTTACTGAAAGCCTGCTCAAAGACATAGTTCGTGGTCGGAAAGAAGTAGCCCTTCTTCATCGCTTGTTTCTGATCGCTCACGAGCTGAGTGTCGATGAGATTGAAACGGGCGAGTTCTTTATAGAGGCCGATCGGGGTCACGACATCCAGGTTTTGAAAATCAGGATTTCGAACGACGCCTTTGAGAAGATGAAGCGCCTCGGTCGCGCAATTATTGGTAATGAAGTAGTATTTGCCCTGATAGGTCCAGTACGTCTCAATCACGCGCTCAATGAACTTGGCCTTGTCTTGCTCGTTCAGATTCAGAGGGAGACTGATGAGATCTCGGGGCTCATCCAGCGTGTACTCATTCACAATGGCTGGATAAAAAGGGTAGAGGAACATCTGCGAGGGATACTTGCCGGTGAGTCCCTTCCATGAGTCGATGGTCCAGTCTCCTTGGTTGGCCCGAAAACTGACAACCACATGGTTTGCAATATCGTTCAAACAGGCGGGGCCCACTTCCTTGCGAGTCGGATTGCAAAGGATGATCCGGAACATGGCATGGCCAAAACGGCTCATCATCTGCTTGCCCTTGCTCGCAAACAGATAGTGCACCTGATACACGCGGCTTGGATCCAGGTCGAACTTCGCTCCCGAGCCGCCAATGAGTTCGTTGCTCATCTCAAGCTGTGTGTTGAGCTTGCATTTGCGCGCAGGAAACGGATCAAAAGAGAAGTGATCCCTGAAATAGCGGTACTCGACAGGACGTCGACAGGCGTATTCCGGATCCACCAGAAAGTATTCCATGTTCACCGCAAAGCTTTCTTCGGGCTTGGTGAACTCATAGGGATCCTGGCTTCGTGCATAAAGAACGTTTCGGTTTGAAAGCGGGTCCCAGTTCTCCATATTCCTGAACGAAGGGGTTCCGGAGACAAGTCTTGGATGTTGCGAGAAATTCATTTCGCAGTTGGGAGAGGTGCCGTTCCTCAGCTCCTGAGCGATGCAATCTTGCAACTGATAGCCTCGTTCGGGCGTCATGTAGGTTGTGAAATCGTAGAGATGTGAAATCTCATGGACCAAAGTGGCAAGCGCGAGACGATAAAGACTCTTGTGCCCACAAGCGTAGGTTTTGGATTGCTCCGGCCCTTTGATGATCTCTGCAATCATGGCCGAGTTAAGAAGCACGATGCTCGCGTTCGCTTCGGTGAGGCGCCGGCCCTGATCCACTCTGCCTCTGACTTGGGCGACATTTCCGTTCAAAGTCGTCTCAGCGCTTTGCTCCTCTCCGTTGCAGGCTGGAGTGACGAACTCCGTGGTCGAATCCAGGCGAGTCAATCGAACCGTCACCTTGCGGTTGAGGACGTTTTTCATCTGAGGGGGAAGCAGTGCCTCAGCTTCACTCAGAAACTTCTCGACAGCGGGAATTGCTTGTTCAGAGACCGCTCCAGGAGAGAGTTCGAGCTTGAAGCCTGACGTCTCTTGCGCGTAAACCCGCGAAACAGAGATTGCGACGAGAAGAGCAAGAAAGATCGGTCTGATTTTGCAACGGTTTGTCATAAAGTGAGCGAAATAAAAAGAGAGGGCTTGGGGCCCTCTCTTTGAGTTTGACTGGAAGTGAGATTACTTGGCAGTGTTGAGAATTTGCTCGGCAACCATGTGATGGAGCGTCTCGGAGTCGACCTTGCTCATTTGTTCAGCGCCGATTTGCGCGGTCATCTGTTCAGACAGGGTGCCGACGAACGATTCAAATA
>JBJMMA010000252.1:0-25693 GCA_045805065.1 Bdellovibrionia bacterium
GTCCTTGCCGACGCCACATTGTAGCGGGTCAGGAAGCGATCAAATATGCTCCACGTAAAATTGAGCGATACCGAGTAGGCGAACTGATCTCCAAGCTGCGTCCATAAGCTACGTTGATTTGGAGGCAGAGTGTCTGTTCCATTCACAATCTGTCGCGTGAGATAGGCACCCGCCCCACCGGCGGTGAAGTTAAGATCCAGCCGTGGGAGATATCCGCTTCTTGCCCGCGTGATATCCCAGTCCGTCGACTTGACTGTCAGCGTCTGCGCCTTAAGATCACTCCGCTGATCCACAGCCATTTTTATCAGCTCTTCGACAGGCTTGCCCGCAAGTGGGGTTACATCTGGAGTCAGCTTTGGAATCTCAAATTCGTATTTTTTCAGCGGATCGACGCGAAGCTTTCGAATCAAAATCGTCGTATCGTCGTTCAGCCGAGTTTGAGTGTTTGAGAGCAGAAGTTCATCAGAACTCGTTTGCGCCTGCTGACGATAAAGGTCAGCAAGCGATGCTGATCCGACCTCAGTTTGTCCCTTTAAGAGCTTCAAGCGCTCGTTTGAAGCTGCCAGATTTCTTACCGCGATGTCGAGAAGTTCACGATCCAGGACGACTTGAAGGTAGGTTTGAACAATATCGAGAATGACCTGCTGCCGTGCAAAGTTGAGTGAAAAGCGAGAAGCATCTCGTTTGGCCAGGGCAAGCTTCAGGCCCGCATAGTCGGAAAGACCGTTGAAGATATTCAGTGATGTTGTCAGCGCATAGTTCGGTGAGAAAGAGCGCTGATCCACGAGATTTGAGCCGCTGAAGGTGTAAAGGTTTGTTCCATCAGCATACGTATAACTTGCGCGTATTCCGAGATTCGGCAAAAACTGAGCGTAACTTTGCAGAAGCTGTTCGCCATTCAGCGCGACGTTATTTTCGTTTTTTTGAACTAAGGCGGAGTTCTTAAGCCCGACATCAATGCTCTGCTCAAGCGTTAAGTGAACAGTGTCTTCCGTCTGGCCAAAGGCGGTGCCGGAGCCTGTGACAAGCATCGTACCGGCGAGCGACATGAGCAAAAAAATGATGATTGCGATCCTGGAGAGTCTCATGGGTTTCCTGCCACCATGTGATCCTTCTGAACGGGTTTCACCTTTTGACCATCGGTCAGGCTGTTTCCGACATTCACCGCGACGCGATCCCCTTGTTTGATCCCGGTTCGGATCAGGATTTCTTTTCCGGTATTCTCGGCCAGGTCAATTTTGACGTAACGGACTTTATCGCCGGACTCGATCACAGGAACAAAAGCATCGTTCCCTCTCATGACCAGTGCCTCAGAGGGCAACGAGATCAGGGGTTCGGTTTTGATCTTCAAACCCACCTGGACAAAGCTGCCTGGCACGATTTTTTGCTCATGGTTATCCATGATGACTTCGCCCAAAAGCGTGCGCGTCTTGGGATCAAGCTCGCCCGCGAGCATCTCGATTTTCGCGTTAAACTTTTCATTGGGCCTGGAAGCCATCGAGATTTCGACCGGATCCCCGACCTTCACAAAAGGCGCGTCTTTCTGATCGATATAAATGAAAATCCGGAGCCGATCGATTTGCGAAATCGTGAACAAGGGTTGCGAGGCCGATTGAGACCCGCTTGCGTTCTGGATGAGAGCCCCTGGATCAACAAAACGCTGAGTGATCTTGCCTTCAAAAGGCGCACTCACGTTCTGGTACCCGAGCACCACTTCCTGGGTTTTCAATGTCGCATCAGCAATATCGGCTGCGGCAAATGCCTGCTGAGCTTCTTGGGCGCTGACCAGCTTGCGTTTCAGAAGAATGCGATAGCGATCGGCGATTCTTCGTTTGTTGATCTGATCCGCTTTCGCGGAATTATAAGCCTGTTGGGCCTCGGGCGATTCGACATGGGCCAGAAGCTGACCTTGTTTGGCATCATCGCCGATATCTGTCAGAAGCTTGGTCATGTAGCCGCTGACTCGCGCATACAGTGTGACAGAATAGAAAGCCCTGCTTTCTCCGATCAGGAGGAGATCTCGCTCCGGCATCGAGAGCTTGGCCTGAGCAAATACGACGGGGCGTCCTTCGCGCTCCATTTTCTTCAAGTTCTGCGCTTCTGCTGCTTTATCGCTTCTTTCCCTCGAGCCAAGAACCGAGACCACGGCCACCGCTCCGACAAGGATCAGCAAAGAGACCAGCGCCAGTCGGAAGAAGTTTCTTCGGTGGCGTCTTTTATGCGCATGATGCTCTGGATGCTCAGATCCCATGGGATCCGGATCTTGCTCCTGATACTCGGGACGATCAGAAGGTGGTGTGTCCACGTTTTGCCTCCTCCGCCAATTCGGCGTCGTACATGGCCTCTTCCTTGTGATACTCCGCACGGATCTCGTGCTTGTTCGGCATCTTGCCGCGAAGAAGCGCATAAACCACCGGCACCACAAAAAGCGTGGCCAGCGTTGAAAAAATAAGTCCCCCAATCACCGCGCGACCCAGGGGGACGTTCTGGGAGCCGGCTTCGCTGAAGCCCAAAGCCATAGGAATCATCCCAAGGATCATCGCGAGCGCCGTCATGAGAATCGGGCGCAAACGAACCTCGCCAGCTTCCAATGCAGCTTTTGCGGCCGAGGTTCCCTCTTGAGAGATGCGGAAGTCGTTGGCGAAATTGACCAGAAGATTGGAGTTGGAGACGGCGATACCGATTGCCATGATCGCGCCCATGAGTGACTCGACGTTGATCGTGGTCCCTGTGAACGCCAGAATCCAAAGCACTCCAATGAGCGAGCCAGGCACCGCCGCCATGATGATCAGGGGATCCAACCAGGATTGAAAAAGAGTGACCATGAGTAGATAGACAAGAACGGCCGCAAGGATCATCCCAAAACCAAGTTTTGTGAACGACTCCTCCATCACTTCATTCTGGCCGCGAAGTCGGATTGCCATCCCTTTAGGAAGCTTTCCAAGTGAGCCAATCAACGAGCGAACGTCCTTCACGACGGATCCTAAGTCTCGACCTTCCACGTTCGCTGTGACATCCAAAATGCGTTGAACGTCCACGTGATTGACCTGGTTGAGGGTATTTATGGATTCGACAGTCGAGAGATTTCCGATGGTCTGAGTCGGAGCGGTCGGATTTGCGCTTGCGACAACTCCCGCCTGCTGCAGAAGCGTGTTTGCGCCCCCTGGCGTGATGGGAACATTCATCAGCTCTTCGAGAGAGCCCACTTTCTTGATCGGCACCTTGACCACGACCGAATAGTTCACGCCATTTTCAGGATTGAGATAATAGGATGGCGACACAAGGCTTGAGGACGACAGCGAAACCAGAATGCTGCTTGCCGCATCACGCTCTGAAAGGCCCAGCTGAGCGGCCCGTTGACGGTCCACGTTCATTTTCAAGCTGGGGTAGTTCAGAATCTGCTTGATGACAACGTCCTTGGCTCCCGGAATCAGACCGAGCTTGTCGCGAATGGTGCGCGCAAACTCAAAAGACTGCGCGATGTTTTGGGATTCGATCTGAATATCAAGCGGCGCGGTCAGGCCAAAATTGAGCACCTGACTCACGATATCGGCAGGTTGAAAGTAAATCGTCGAATCCGGGAAAGATTTTACAAAATCATCGCGGATTTTTTGTCGATAGTCTGCTGTTGGTTCGTGACCCTCTTTGAGCGCAATCAGGATTTCCGCGTCCATGGAAGCCGCATTATCGGTAGGCACGAACGAAATGTTGTAGAAAGTCGGAACGCCGATGTTGACGTTGATCGTCTCAAGATCCTTCGCAGGGATCAGCTTGCGGAGCCTATCCTCCACCTGAACGATGATCTTTTCTGTCTCTTCAAGGCGGATTCCGGAGGGCCCTCTGAAGTGGATTCGCATCAGGCCTGCGTCCACGGCGGGAAAGAAGTCTTGACCCACTACAAACACCGGAAGGGCCAGCGAGACGACAAAAAGAAGCAGGGTAGCACCTAAGGTCAGCTTAGGGTGATGGAGCAAAACTTTAAGAATCTTACTGTAGCCGTGCTTGAGTTTTTCCAGTATGCCTTCATGTTCTTCTTCGTGCGGCGTACCCTTCAGAAGCCAGTGCGCCATCACCGGCACAAGGGTTCGTGAAAGAACATAAGATGCGATCATGGCCAGAACGACGGATTCTGCCAGCGGAGTGAAAAGAAATTTCGCAGGGCCGGTCAAAAGCACAACGGGGAAGAAAACGATACAGATCGCAAGAGTGGTGACAATCGCAGGCAATGCGATTTGATGCGCTCCCTTGAGAATCGCGACTGTGATGTTAGGGCTCAGCGGTCGATTGCGGTTGATGTTCTCGATTTCAACTGTCGCGTCGTCGACGAGCATGCCGATCGAGAGTGCCATCCCTCCAAGCGTCATTGTATTGATCGATTGATTGGTGAGTTTAAGTCCGATCAGAGCGAAAAAGATCGATAGGGGAATCGAGGAGCAGACGATCAGAATGCTGCGCCAGCTTCTCAAAAAGATCAAAATCATGAGCGAGACCAGGATCGACGCGATGATCGCTTCAGTGAGCACGCTGATGATGGAGCCGCGAACGAAAGTGGACTGATCGAAGTCGAGTTTGAAGTTCATTCCCTCTGGGGCGTTTCGTGCGAGGGATGGAATCAGCCTTTTCACTGCGTCAACAACTTCAAGCGTTGAAGCATTCGCTTTTTTGAGGATTGCAAGATAGATGGCGCGCTTCCCGTTGATTCGAACCGCGTTGGTTTGATCGGCGTGCGAGTCCTCGACTTTTGCCACATCGCTCATCACGACTTCGCGGCCATTGACGACTTTGATCGGAAAGCGGTCAAACTCCGTGACCTTAAGCGGGCTTGCGTTTGTCAGAACGTTGTATTCAAAGTTGCCGATGCGCGCGACGCCCGCGGGCAAAATAATGTTGGATGCCTGAAGGGAGTTAGAGACGTCCTGCGGGGAGATGCCTTTTGCGGCAGCAAGCTGAGGGTCAACATCGACATTGATTTGTCGTGTCGCCCCCCCATAGGGAGCAGGCGTTGCAAGACCTGGAATTGTGAAAAGTCGGATGCGCACAAAGTTCAGCGCATAGTCAAAGAGGTTTTGCTCCGGAATGTTCTCACTGCTGATCGTGAGCTGAGCCACTGGAACGTTGGCAGCGTTAAATGGAAGAATGTTTGGTGGAGTGATCCCAGGCGGCATGATGCGCAAAATAGTCTGACAGACCGCCGTGATCTGCGCGGTCGCACTTCCGATATCGGTTCCCGGCTGGAAGTAGACGCGAAGGTTTCCAACGCCGGGGATGGATTGCGATTCGATTCGGGAAACGCCTTGCACGGTCGTGGAAAATGCGCGCTCATTAATGGTAACAACGCGTCTCTCCATTTCCTCTGCGGTGAGACCCGGATAGTTCCAGATGACGCCAACAACAGGAATATCGATGACAGGAAAAATATCCGTCAGCATCGAGAAGGCTGACAAGGCACCCATGATCATGAGCACCAGTGCCAGCACGGCAACGGAATAGGGGTTTCTCAAAGCAAGTCGTACAATCCACATTGGAAGTTCCGCCCCGGGTTAAACAACAGACGAAGCGGCTGGATATGCGATCGGTATGCCACTCGATTGCGAGTGTGATAGTGTGAGCGCATGATCACACTGCATCAGCCACCCCGCACCTGGGGACTGCCAAATATGAGTCCGTTTTGCGCCAAGCTGGAGACTTATCTCCGAATGACGGGAGTTGAGTACAAGTTGAAAGGCGGGAACATCACTGAAGCGCCCAACGGCCGCGTTCCTTATGTGAAGATCGACGGAAAGGTCATGGGGGACTCGACGCTGATCATCGAGCATCTCAAAAAGACTCATGGGGATCGACTCGATTCAGGCTTGAGCCCGGAACAAAAAGCGCTCTCACAGGCGGTAAAGGGAATGGTTGAGGATCACCTCTACTTTGCTGCTGCCGCGCTCCGCTGGATGGATGAGGGCTCTCTCGCCCATGTCCGCAAGGCGTTTCTGGGATTTCTGCCTCCTGTCATTGGAGCACTGATTTTTGATAAACTGATCCGTAAGGATCTGGTGAAGCTAGTTAAAGCTCATGGAATGGGACAGCACCCTCGTGAGGTCATCTTGAAGTTCGCGATGGATGATCTTACGGCCGTATCGACTTTGCTGGGCGATAAGCCTTTTTTCCACGGCGCGGAACCCACGACGATTGATGCGACCCTTTATGGGTTCCTGATCCAGGTTCTTTGGGTTCCTTGGGACAACGAGCTCAAGCAGCACGCCCTGGCTCTGAAAAACCTCGAGCCCTATTGCCAACGGATGAAGCAGAAGTATTTTGCAGATTTCAAATAAGGATCTGCTGAAATGAAAAAAGCCGCCAAGTCTTCGACTCGGCGGCTTTTCAATTTTTGTACTTTTGGTAAATCAGCGTCGCTAGTTAGCGAGGTCCTGCGCCAAAGCCTGCGCCGCCATCTGGACCTGGACCAGGCCTTCCACCTTCTTTATGACGGTGCAAGATCAGGCCGTGAGTTGGGTCATAAGGAGAGACTCCTACTGTAACCCGATCCCCGAGGATGACGCGGATGTGGAATTTACGCATTCTGCCAGAAAGTTTGGCAGTAATGGTTTGTCCGCCCGCAAGCTGGACAGTGAAATTCCCACCGGCGAGCACGTCGGTGACTTTACCTTCAATTTGTGCAAGATCGTCGCGTGCCATCGATTACCAGCGTCCGCCACCGCGGTTGTTGTTACGATCGCCGCCACGTCCGCCGCCGAAGCCGCCTTCGCGACCGCCGCGTCCGCCACCGAATCCACCGCCGCTACCGCCGCGTCCACCACCAAAGCCGCCGCCGCCGCCGAATCCACCGCGACCGCCGCCGCCTTCACGAGGCTCCATTGGGCGAGCTTCGTTCACGACCATGGCGAATCCGCCGTAGTCAGCGCCGTTGAACTGAGAGATTGCGTTAGCTGCTTCTTCGTCAGTCGAGAACTCGACGAAACCGAAGCCTTTGGAACGGCCAGTTTCACGATCCATGATGACCTTAGCAGAGACCACTTTTCCGACCTGAGAGAAGATCTCATTGAGATCATGATCGGTAGCCGCGAACGGCAACTTACCAACAAAAAGTTTCTTACCCATAAATCCTCCTTCGACTTTACTGACCGCCAGCACTTCAAACTCTTGAAAAGCTGCGCGGTAGGATAGGTGGCGCCATATTAACCATTTACTTACTTACCCGGCGCCCAGGTGTCGAATGAAGGAATCAGGAGCCCTATGCTAGACACTCTTCTCTTTCGACGTCGTTTCTACAATGCACGTCTAGCACCAATTCTAATAGAAACCTATGACTTTTTGCAGCAAACCGATGCGGGATCCACACCCCAGGAGCGCAAGACTTGGGCTTCCTCTTGAGCGCTCATCACCTTTTTGAACTTGGCTCCGGAAACCCCTTTGACGCGTTTCTCACAGCTTGTCCAATCGGAATGCCGCATGGCAGTGGCGCCGACGAGACTGAGGTAACCCAAAGGCTTTACCTTCTCCTCGGTCCGCGGCCTCATTTCCGGAAGCGAAGTGTCGGCTGGTATGTCATGGATGGCGATCGTGTATTCCAAAAGCGGTCCCCTAAATAAGCGAATGGATTGACCCTTTGAGAAAGCGACGGCGATCTGGTCAACACGCTCATTTCCGGGGATGCCCGAGTGGCCCCGAACAAAATGCCAGTCCACTTTGGCCGACTTTTCACGGGTTGCAAGCGCAGCCGAAAGACGTTTCCAGAGTTCCTGGTTGGTGACGTCTTTGCCATCAGCTGTTTTCCAACCGTTCTTTCGCCAGCCCCAGATCCATTGAGTGATCCCGCGGATCACATAAACCGAGTCTGTGTAGACAGCAACGGGTTGGCCTTGGGATTCAGGAGCTTCCAGGGCCTTGATGGTTGCCATGAGCTCCATGCGATTATTGGTCGTTTGAGGGTCTCCACCGCCAAGTTCGACGACTTTCCCGTCCGGGGTCGCAATGATGGAGCCCCATCCACCGGGGCCAGGATTGCCGGAGCTTGCGCCGTCGGCAAAAACAATGACGGGAAATTTCTCTGTCATATGAAGCAAGTAACCTGCTTCGGGTGGACAGTCGAGGCGCTTTTGGATATTCCTTTAAGGAATGGCTAAATCCGCATCTTCTACCAGCGCGACTTTAAGGACCTTGCCGTGCGGCCGTCAGGCTGCTCCAGGCCCCGCACTTCCCAGGCCCGAGCGCCTTGCTGAGTGGCAAAAGCAGCTCAGGGAATATCTAGCCGGCCAGGGTTTGAAGTATTCCGAGCAGCGTTGGAAAATTGCTGAAATCATTCTGGCTTCGGGCGGGCATCTGGATGCCCAAAGCTTGGTGGAGCGGGTCAAGCAAGAGCATCCAGGAATTGGTGCTGCCACCGTTTATCGGAGCATCAAGGTTCTTTGCGATGCTCACATTCTGAAAGAATCCCTCATGGATACAGAGGGAAAGGTCATTTACGAGCTCTTTGATGACGATCACCACGATCATATCGTGTGTATGGATTGTGGAGAGATATTTGAATTCCACAACGACAAGATCGAATCACTTCAGAACGGGATCACGCGCGAGATGCATTTCAGCCAGGTGAAGCACCGGCACGTGATCTACGTCCACTGTGATTTAAAGAGCGACTCCTCCAAAAAGTCGAAATGACCTTTCCATCACTTTAGGCATCTCAGAAACCGTTGACCCTTTAGTAGCAAGGGCTGGTCATGACCTTATCGGAAAGATAGTTTTCCATGTTGTAAGAGCCGCTGAAGTTAGCGAGCACTTCTCTGGAGCTTGGGTTGGTGATCTCAAGACTTGCGTAGCGATCGGTGCGGTTGCGAATGCCTTGGTAGTTTTGAGATCCGTAAACTGGATAAGACTCTTCGTAGCACTCCTGGTGATGTCCGCCGTGGCCACCATGGCCGTGACCATCGCGGTCATTGCCTCTCTCTGCGACTTCTCTGCAAACGAGACGGGTGCGATAGCCAAGAATGCAGGACTCGCTTCCGGATTCTGGATTGCTTGTCGAGGTTTGCGTGATTTCGCCGGCGACGTCAAAAGCCTGCTTCGAAGCGCTTGCTGGAACCGAGAACTTTCCGAGTCTATCGGCAGCTGGTTCTGGCAAGAGCGCATCGATCGAAGAGAGTGCGTTTGGATGAATGGACATCATCGTGCCTTGAGCTGCCATATGAAGAACGGTGTCGTAGTCCTTTCCGGCTTCCAAGGTCTTTGTCTTTCCATCCTTATCAGTCACGTTGAAGGCGGTCTTCACGTACAGGTGGCCACCGATATCGTTTCTGCTCTCGGTGAGCACGCATCCGCTCATTCCCGCAGCCACCGTGATCAAGCAAGCCAAAGATAAAACTGAAGTATTCGATTTCATTAAAAATCCCCTAAAATTTTTCACTGAGTTCCCCAAAGCACGGGTCGAATTGACCCGGTACTTTTCAATCGGGATGAGCGAACAGCAATAGCTGTGCCGCGAAAAACGGGGGTTTTTGGACCTATAACGACACCAAAACGGTCAAAGTGACACTGACTTCAGGATGCGTGAGAGTGAGTGGGAGGAGGATGGGAAGAAAAGTGAGACTTTTTGACCCATTTCCCAGACCACCTAAGCTTATGAAATCAAAAAGCTTATTTTTGTGACAAAGCTGTGACAAATCACCGGCCAAAATGCCTTAAGCTGGTATCACACTATGTCGCTGAATTCTTTGTGCGTCATACATCGCCACAAAGCCCAGAAGTTCAATGGGCCTTTGGCTTCGTCGCTCCCTTCTCCAGATGCGGTTTCGCTGTCTGGCGCTTTCTATTTGGACACCTGCCAGCGCACACTTTGGGTGACGGTGAAGGAAGAATTTGAGCGCGTTTGTGAAACGATTGATTGGACCGGTTACGAAATTCTCACTGGAGTTGCGGCTTATAGCTTTCTGCTTCGGGTAGCGACCGGTCTTGAGAGCCAAGTCGTTGGCGAAACCGATGTTTTTGGCCAGCTCAAAGAAGCCTGGCGCAAAGCAGGTTTAGAGCTCAACGAGAACGTCGATTTCTACATTCAGAAAACTTTCGAAGACACGAAAGAGATCCGCTCTCGCTATCTTCAGCACTTAGGCGGCGTTTCTTACGGAACGCTGGTTCGCAAATTTCTTCAAACCAAGAAGAACGCAGATCCTACACTTTTGGTTGGCGCAGGTCAGCTGGCTCAATCGGTTGGACCGTTCCTGCTTGAGCAGGAAATCTGGATCATGAACCGAAGCACCGACAAAGCTCATGCTCTGGCTGAAGAACTCAAGCGTGAGTACTCCGCGCGCGTTCGCGTTTTAGAGACCGCTGAAGAACAAGCCTTGGGCTGGAGAGTCGCATCTCAAGCCGTGATTTGTGTTCCCGTGGACGAAGCAATGGATCCAGCTCGTCTTGAGATCTGGAGAGAAGGAAACCAGGCTGCGGGCAAGGCTCGCACACTTCTTCACCTGGGTGCTCAAAAGAACCAAAGCGGTCCATGGCAAACGCTTGAGGGCGCTTCCTACCTGGACGACATTTTCGAATTACAAAAAGCGCAAGGAGAAGTGCGCTCGCTTCAGATTGGGCTCGCTCTGCGTGCTTGCGACGAGCGGGCAAAACTTCGCGCGCTTGGAAACTCAGTCAGCATTCACCACGGATGGGAAGATCTGGCTGTTTTCGCGTAAGCGTTGCTGTTATTGAAGCATCATGAACTCTTTGAAATTAGGAACCCGTAAGTCGCTTCTTGCGTGGGCGCAAAGCAGCTGGGTCGCTCGCGAAATCGAGCGCCTCAATCCCGGCGCCACGGTCGAGCTTGTGGGAATTGAAACTCGCGGCGACAGGATTCAAAACGTCTCGCTTCAACAGGTCGCGGGTAAAGAGTTCTTCGTTGCTGAGCTCGATGATGCCTTGAGCGAAGGCCGAGTGGATCTCACCGTTCACTCGATGAAGGATCTTAGCCTGGATCGTCCGGAGCAGTTTATCCTGGGCGCAACTCCTCGCCGTGAAAATCCTCGCGACGTCGTGTTGTTCGGGCCTGGCGTGATGGAAAAGCTTGCCGCGGGAAAAACCCTTCGCATCGGCACTTCATCGCCTCGCCGTATTGAAAACATTCCTCCGTTTTTGCGCAAAGCCTTGCCTCACCTCGGTGGCCACTCGCCATCCGTTGATCTGGTTGAGATTCGCGGAAACGTGAACACGCGCTTGAGCCGCGTTCATGAGCCAGCGGGTTCTGAGCGCCACTTGGACGCAGTCGTTCTTGCGTTTGCAGGGCTGATTCGTCTTTGGAACGATACCCAGGGACGTGCTGAGCTTTCGAAGCTTTTGCAGGGAGTGCGCTGGATGGTTTTGCCGCTGCGTGAGTGTCCTGCGGCTCCGGCGCAAGGCGCTCTGGCCGTTGAGTGCCGCCGCGATGATCAGCGCGTGCGCTCGATGCTCACCAAGCTTCATGATGAGCCAAGTGCCAAGAGCGCTGCCATGGAGCGACAGCTTCTGGCTGACTGGGGCGGTGGGTGCCATCAACGCTTTGGTGCAACGGCTGTTCACTCGGACAAACTTGGCAGCATGATGTGGGTTCGTGGCGTAAAACCCGATAACGCTTTTGTTGAAGAGTTTCGTTGGAAGAATCCTGCTCCTGCAAGCAATGCTTCAACGAGCGAAGTTTGGGATGGGTCGCAATGGCGCGCTGAGGCTGAGAAATCAGATTCTGATATTTCCTGGAGCGCCGATCTTTCCAGTCAATGCGTTTTCATTTCGCATGCGAGAGCTGTTCGAGGCGATCACGCTCGGTCTCTTAAAAGTGCACGTGTCTGGACCTCTGGCACTTCCAGCTGGTTCAAGCTTGCTGCTCAAGGCGTTTGGGTTGAAGGCTGCGCAGAGTTGATGGGATATGAAGCGCTGAAGCCCACCTTGGGCGAAGCTGTCCTGCAGCTTGCGCCTTTGAACGCGTGGACAGTGCTGACGCACGAGTCAGCTCGCGGGGACTGGGCTCAAGGCCAAGTCATCGCAACTTACAAAGTGAGCGCACGTTATTCTCAAGAAGCAAAAGACGCGCTTGCACGTGCCAAATATGTGTTTTGGAGCAGTGGCTCCCAGTTTGATGAGCTTCATTCGCTCGCGCCAGCCGGCGCTCAACAAGCGTGTGGACTTGGAAAAACTGCCGATCGACTTTTGACTCAAGCAAAGACTGCGGGAGTCCAGGTGTTTCCTTCAGTAGAGGAGTGGAGAAAATGGGTAACAAACAAGGCCAGCTCTCACTAAGAAGACTGAGACAAAATCCAATGATCCGTGATCTCGTGCGCGAGCATCGCGTATCGGTGGATCAGTTGATTCAGCCTTACTTCGTAGTGGACGGGATTTCTGCGCGTGAGCCGATTCCAGGAATCACTGGAACCTGGCGTGATACTCCTGCGTCCCTTCTCAAGCAGATCGAATCTGATCTTGAGGCAGGCGTGAGCAAGATTCTTCTCTTTGGCGTCCCGTCTGAGAAGAAGCTCGATAGCTTTAATTACTCATTTACGACGAAACAAATTGCTGCGATCAAAAAGCAATTTGGCAACGATGTCTTCGTGTCCGTCGATGTCTGCCTTTGCTCATCCACGACTCATGGCCAATGCGGGATCTTGAATCCTGAGGGCGATCATATTGTGAATAGCGCAACGGTTGCTGAGCTTGCCCGCGCGGCAACTGAGTATGCTCAAGCCGGCGCAGATTGCGTGGCTCCAAGCGATATGATGGATGGCCGAATTGGCGCAATCCGCGCGTCTCTGGATCAAGCAGGTCTTGAGCGCACGCTTCTCATGAGCTATTCCGCAAAATTTCATTCGAAATTCTATGGCCCATTCCGTGTGGCAGCAGACTCTGCTCCTAAGGGTGGCACGTGCCTGAAGGATCGCGCGACTTATCAGATCGATCCAGGCTCGCCTCGTGATGCTCTCGCGAGCTCGCTTCGCGACGCCGAAGAAGGCGCAGACATTCTGATGGTCAAGCCAGGCTTGCCCTATTTGGACGTGCTTGCCGATCTCTCACGCCAGATTCCAAAGCCTTGGGCAGTTTATGAAGTGAGCGGAGAGTTTGCAGCCATTGAGCTGATGGCAGCCCAAGGTCTTGTGAATGGACCTGCAGCCCATGTCGAGTCTTGGACCGCATTTGTTCGCGCAGGCGCCTCGATGATCATTACTTACGGCGCACGTAACGCCAAACTTTGGTTGGAGCAGAACTCATGAGTGAATCAGAAATCTTATTTGAAAGAGCAAAGAAAGTTTCCCCAGGCGGCGTGCATTCGCCTGTTCGTGGATTTCGTGGAGTGGGGGGAACGCCTCGCTTTATTCAAGCTGCCAAGGGCGCTGAGCTCATCGATGTGGATGGAAAGCATTACCTCGATTTCTGCATGTCCTGGGGCCCGATGATTTTTGGCCACCAAGACCCAGAAGTCCGCGAAGCAGTCGATCAGGCTCTTTCGCGCGGCTGGTCCTATGGCGCTGCTGAGCCTTACTCCCTTGAGCTTGCTGAGCTTATGACAAGCTCGATGCACTGGCTTCAAAAGGTTCGCTTTGTGAACTCAGGCACCGAAGCCACCATGGCTGCTGCTCGCGTGGCACGTGGTGCGACTGGACGTCATAAGATTTTGAAATTTGATGGCACCTATCACGGACATGCCGATCCATTCCTGGTTCGCGCAGGTTCTGGCTTGGCTGAGATGGCATCTCCTGATAGCGCAGGCGTTCCACAAGCCTTGGCTGATGCAACGATTGTGGTGCCGCTGGACAATCTTCAAGCCGTTGAGAAGGCTTTTGAGCTTCACGGAAAAGATATCGCTGCGGTCATGATCGAAGCAGTGCCAGCCAACAACGGCCTTCTTCTTCAAAAAGAGGGCTTTAACCGCCGCGTGATGGAAATCGCGAAAAAGCACGGCGCCCTTGTCATTTATGACGAAGTCATCACGGGCTTCCGCGTGGGCTTTGGCGGTATGGCTGAGCGCGAAGGCGTGACGCCTGATCTGGTCTGCTACGGCAAGATCATTGGCGGTGGCTTCCCGGTCGGTGCTTACGGTGGACGCGCGGATCTTATGGATCTCGTGGCTCCAGCAGGCCCTGTTTACCAGGCAGGAACTTTGAGCGCGAACCCTGTCGCCATGAGCGCAGGGCTTGCGATGCTCAAGAAGCTCAAGCGCGACAATCCTTATCCAAAGCTTGAAGCTCGCACCACAGCCCTTGCTGAGCAGATGGAAAAACTTGCTCAGCAGGCAGGTGCAAACGTAAAAGTGCAGCGTTTTGCTTCCATGTTCTGGGCGGTATTGGGCGAAGTGAAAACTTCGGACGGAATGGTCAGAACTCCTGAGCAGACTCCATCGACTCAAAAAGAGCGGTATGCCAAGGCATTCCACTCCATGCTCGCGGATGGCATCTATATGGCGCCAAGCGGATATGAAGTTTCATTCCTCTCAACTGCGCATACGGATGCGGATCTTGAGCGCTTTGTGAAAGCTTTCGAAAAAACTCTTTAAAAATATTTGATGAAATCCAAGATAGCCTTCTCCAATCAAAGAATCGGTCTTTTGCTCACGGCGCATCTCGTGTGGCTTGGGCTGATCTGTACCTTGGGTGCATGGTGGGGGCGCCTTGTTTTAAGACAAGCAGGACGAATTGAAGAGCTTCAGGTTGCCGCAGGCCAGCCGGCAAGCGACGCAAGGGCTCAGTGGTTAAGAACGCAGGACATGGTTTATTGGGAATCGAGCACTTTCTTTGCTCTGATCCTTCTGAGTGCCGCCTTTATCTTCTGGATCTATTGGCGCGATATGAGACGCGCTCGCAGCATCCAGGCTTTCTTCGCGTCTGTGACCCATGAGCTCAGGACTCCGCTGACAAGCATTCGCCTTCAGGCTGAGTCGATTGCCGAGAACTTTTCTGAGGACTCCTCGGAGCGCGAGCTCGTTGGGCGCCTCATGGAAGATACCACGCGCCTGGAAGCCCAAGTTGAGCGCACCCTTGAGCTTGCTCGAGTTGAGGGGGGCGGCCCGGTTTTCATGCAATCCTTGCAACTCAAGCCTTGGCTTGATCGCATGGTTCAGTCCTGGCGCGAAGTTTATGGGCAACGTCTCCTGATTCAGACCGATGCCATTGAGGATGTCACAATCGAAGCTGATCCGACCTGCCTTCAGACCATTTTGAAAAACCTTCTTGAGAACACGCTCAGACATTCCAAGAAAGAGCAGACCCAGGTGGTTTTCTCAACGATGAGCTCGCCTGTCAGAGTTCGCCTCTTTTATCAAGACAACGGCAAAGGTTATGAAGGGAACCCGAAAAACCTGGGGCAGCTTTTCTTTCGGGGCTCTTCCTCTCAAGGAACAGGTGTTGGTCTTTATCTGGTTCGCACGCTCATGAGAAAAATGCGCGGTGATGCGGATTTTTCTGAGAACGGAAAATCAGGCTTTCACGTCGGCTTGGAATTTATTCGGGAGACATCCAATGGTTGAAAAGATCAACTCCCGCATTCTGGTTTTAGAAGATGAAAGAAACGTCGGCCTGACCTTGGTCGAGCGCCTCAAAAAGGAAGGCTTTGATGTCGCTTGGGCAACAACGACTGCTGAAGCCTATCTTGAGATGCAGAACCGCAAGTTTGATCTCGCGCTGATGGATGTTGGACTTCCGGATGGCTCGGGCTTTGACGTTGCGGCACGACTGAGAAAGCATCAGCCTGGAGCGGCCATTATTTTTCTAACCGCCATGGGAACTCCAGAAGACCGGATCCGGGGTCTTGAGCTTGGCGCGGAAGATTATGTCGTCAAGCCCTTTCATCTGAAGGAGCTTTTGCTTCGCGTTCGAAACGGACTGAAGCGCGCACGCTATCTCAATGCCGCGGCCGCTGACTCCGATGAGGCAGTTCAAATCGGACGCGCCCTGGTTCATTTCGGAAAATTTGAGGCTTCAGTGGCAGGTGAGTCCATTGCCCTGACGCATAAAGAGTGCGCACTCTTGCGTCTTTTGTTTGATCGTCGTGGCAACGTCGTGAGCCGCGACGAGATTCTCAATCATGTCTGGTCTGAGGACGAGTTTCCAACGTCCCGGACGATCGATAATTTCGTAATGCGCCTGAGGCGCTTGGTGGAAGTGGATCCGGAAAATCCGCAAATTATCCGCAGCGTGCGCGGAGTGGGGTATCAGCTTTTATGAATCTTTTTCAGGCAGCAATCCGTAGACAAAACGAAGGCAGGCCTCCCGTATGGTTCATGCGCCAGGCAGGACGCTACCATTCGCATTATCAAAATCTGAAAAAGACCCACTCCTTCATGGATCTTTGCAAAAAGCCTGAGCTTGCTTGCGAAACGACAATGGGTCCGATCCGAGACTTCAATTTTGATGCGGCCATTTTGTTCTCAGATCTATTGTTCCCGCTCGAAGTCATGGGAATGGGACTCGACTATGTTCCAGGGCCAAAGCTCGAGTGGCATCTGAAAAGCCCTGAAGATCTCAAGCGCATGGATAGCAGCGGCGCAACGCTTGCGCAAAAGCTTCAGTTTCAAGGCGACGCGATGAAGCTGATTCGCAAGGAGCTTGACCCATCTAAAGGACTTCTTGGATTTGTCGGTGGCCCTCTGACTCTGTTTTGTTACGCAGTCGATGGCAGTCACCAAGGCGGACTACGTGACTCCCGCGATGGGCTGAACGATGGTCGCTACGAAGGTTTCTGCGAAAGACTCTTTGATCTTTTGGCTGAGAACATGGCACTTCAAGCGCGCGGTGGTTGCGACACGGTTGCAGTACTCGATACGTGCGCAGGCGAGTTTGATGCCGGCGTGTTTAAGAACAAAGTGGTGCCTGCGCTTCAAAAACTCTTTGATCGCTTCCAGAAGCTTTGCCCCAATGTGCCGATTGCTTACTATTCCAAGGGAACCGGCCCTGAGCATTGGAAGTCGCTTGTGGATCTTCCGATTGCTTATCTTGGCATTGATTGGAATCATGATATTTCCAAGGTGCTCACGGATTGGGGCTCTCGCTGGGCGATTCAAGGCAATATTGATCCGGATTGGATGCTTCTCGATGGCCGTGAGCTTGAGCCAAAACTTCGTGAAGTCTTCTCACGCGTGAAAGCACTGCCAGCCAGCGCACGTCGCGGATGGGTTTGTGGTCTTGGGCACGGCATCTTGCAAAAGACGCCCGAGAGCAATGTTCGAATGTTTTTAAAGATTCAAAGGGAGATGTTTGGCCAATGAGTCTGTCTTCAGAGCTTCTCAAAAAATATAACGTAGCCGGTCCTCGTTACACGAGTTACCCAACGGTTCCTTATTGGTCCGTGAACCCAACTCCTGAGCAATGGATTGGTGCTGTATCAGCCGCCTTGAAAGAAGGGGAGAAGGATGGAATTGGAGCCGCGCTCTACATTCACATTCCTTTCTGTCAAAGCCTTTGCACCTATTGCGGATGCAATACGCGCATCACGCGCAATCGCGCAGTCGGCCAGCCTTACGTCGATACTGTGATCCAGGAATGGGATCTTTATCGGACCAAAATGGGAGTTGATCAGATCGCGCTTGAGGAATTGCACCTGGGCGGCGGCACGCCAACTTTCCTTACGCCTGCTGAGCTTGAAACTCTCATGCAGGGGATTTTGAAAGGCGCAAAGGTTCTGCCTGGGGCAGAGTTTTCGCTCGAGGCTGATCCGCGCGTCACAACCCGCGAGCATCTTGAGATGCTGGCAAAGCTTGGATTCAAGCGCTTGAGTCTTGGGATCCAGGACTTTGACCCACGTGTTCAGGACATTGTTCACAGGGTTCAAAGCATTGAGCAGGTCAGGGAAGTCACTGAGACCGCACGCTCCTTAGGCTACACCAGCGTGAACTATGATTTGATCTACGGGCTTCCGCTTCAGACGCGCGAAAGCATCCAGAGAACGATCGAGGCCGTTCGCACGCTTCGTCCGGATCGCATCGCATTCTATAGTTATGCGCACGTGCCATGGATCAAGCCCGGCCAAAGAAGATTCACCGAAGCGGATCTTCCAAACGGAGATGAAAAGCGCGAGCTCTACGAGCTCGGGCGCAGGATGCTTGAAGAAGTGGGCTATCGTGAGATTGGAATGGATCACTTCGCGTTGGAAAGTGATTCACTTTGGAAATCCTCAGTTGATGGATCGCTTCATCGCAACTTCATGGGCTATACCTCTCGTCAGGTGGCTCCGCTCATCGGCCTCGGCGTGTCGGCCATTGGAGATGCTTGGACCGCGTTTGCGCAGAATGAAAAGGTCCTGGAGACCTATCAGGCACGCGTTCAAAAGGGAGAGCTTCCGATTCTTCGTGGGCATGTCTTGGATTCCGAAGATCAGGTCATCCGCCGTCATGTGCTCAATCTCATGACCAAGATGAAAACCGATTGGAGCGATCGCGCTCTTTATACGCCGTATCTTGATACGGTCTCTCCACGTCTGCAGGAATTTATCAGTGACGATCTCATCGAGCTCACTCCGACTTCTTGCATCGTGAGGGAGAAGGGAAGACCGTTCTTGCGCAATATCTGTATGGCTTTTGATGCTCGCCTGACCAAGCAAGCTCCAGCCACACAGCTTTTCAGTAAAACGATCTAAGAGAGGAACTGATCGTGATCGGCTCACTCAAGAATCAAACTGAGCAAGATCGCGACGCCGCTATTGTCGGCGCGGGAATCTCAGGTCTTTTGACAGCCTATGTGCTGGATCAAAAGGGCTACCGGGTGACGCTTTATGAGGAGTCAAATCGCGCGGGTGGATTGATTTCGTCAACTCACACTGAGTACGGCCTGGTTGAATCAGCAGCGCACTCCTTTTTGGTCACTGACGAAGTACGCGCGATCTGCCAGGATCTGGGCGTTGAGCTCAGTCCCGTTCGACCCGAATCCCGCGCTCGCTACATTTATCGACGCGGAAAGATGCGAAAGTTTCCGCTCTCCTTTTATGAAGCCCTGGTCGCCTTTGTTCGGGCCTATGCGGTTTTATCGCGCGAGGATATCTCTCGCGGAAGCGCAACGCTTGAGCAATGGGGAAACAGACATCTGGGAAAAGCGGCGGTCCGATATCTTCTGTCTCCATTTTTGACAGGCGTCTATGCAGCAAGGCCCTCAGAGATTTGCGTAGGCGCGGCTTTTCCGGCGCTTGAGATTCCTCGCGGACATTCTCTTTTGAGCGCCCAACTGAGAAAGCTCAGGCTGAGGCTCTTTGGACCCAAAGAGAATCAGCTCAAGCAAAGCCAGCGCAAGCAAATGATGACTCCGACGAACGGAATGGGATCATTGATCAGCGCGCTTGAAAAAAGGCTTGAAGCACGGCTGGGTGATCGGTTTCAAAAAGGAAAAAAGCTTGAGTCGCTTCCCGAAGCAGCGAATGTGATTTTAGCAGTCCCAGCCCACCGGGCCGCAGCGCTCCTTGCCTCAAAAGATCAGAAACTCTCAAAAGCATTGGGCGAAATTCAATATGCGCCTTTGGTGACAGCGACGATCTTTGTTCCAAGAAAAGCGTTCAAAACCGCTCCGCAGGGCGTTGGAGTTCTGATCCCTGAAAGCGAGAAGCGCAATTGTCTGGGCGTTCTTTTTAATTCGAGCGCTTTTCCGGGGCGAGTCAGGGATGAGCAGTCCTGGGTATCGCTGACGATGATGCTGGGCGGAACTATTTATCCTGAAATGGTTGAAAAATCCGAAACCGAGCTGCTTGCTTTGATTCGCGCGGAGCTTCGAGCCCTGTTTAAAGTCAGTGATTCGGATGCCCAGAGTGTAAAAATCCATGTTCGAAAATGGAAACAGGCCATCCCTTGTTATAACGACAAGATCCTCGATGCCTGGAATGCCGCCCGCTCGGGCTGGTGTTCAACTCCAGGGAACCTTCTCGTCGGCAATTACACAGGCCAGGTCAGCATCCGCGGAATGATGCAGGAGGCTTACGCGCTGAGCCCAAAATTGGCAGCTAGATTGCACCTCCAATAGAAATCTCAAACACCTGAAGCAAGCGGGTGAGCTTTGAGCAATCGATCGATTTTGGGATCATGTTGGGGAACTATTGATGAGCAAGGAAAACTCCGCACCGTCCTTCCCTCGTTTCAACTGGTTTTATATATTCGTCATAGGCTGGCTGTTTCTGCTGGTTTACGACTTTTCGCAGTATCGGCGAAACGTTGAGACGATTCCATACAGTCAGTTCCTGACTTACGTTCAGCAACAACAGGTCGATAAACTGGCCATTGGGCAGGAGCGGATCGAAGGACAGTTGAAAGCCCCGAAAGCCAATGGTCCTCATGAATTCGTCACTAATCGTGTGGATGATCCAGGCCTTGCGGATCGGCTCACCAAATCCAATGTCACATTCACCGCGGTTCATGAGAGCACACTTTTCCGGGATATTCTCTCCTGGACGATTCCCGCGCTTGTTCTTGTTGCGGTCTGGATGTTCTTCCTGAATCGCTTTGGCCAGATGTCCAGAGGAAGCGGCATGCTTCCGATCGGAAAGTCGAAGGCCAAGATCTATGTCGAGAAAGATCTAGCTACCCGTTTTGATGACGTGGCAGGCGTCGATGAAGCCAAGGAAGAGCTCAGGGAAGTCGTCAATTTCCTGAAAGATCCGAAGCGCTATTCAAAACTCGGCGGACGTATGCCAAAAGGCGTTCTTCTCGTCGGTGCGCCTGGGACCGGTAAAACCCTTCTTGCGCGAGCCGTGGCAGGTGAAGCACGCGTCCCCTTCTTTTCCATCAATGGCTCAGAGTTCGTTGAGCTCTTTGTAGGCTTGGGCGCTGCTCGTGTTCGAGACCTCTTTCAAACGGCGCGTACTCAATCGCCATGCATTCTTTTTATCGACGAACTCGATGCTTTGGGAAAAGCCCGCGGCTTGAACGCAATTGCAGGCTCATCCAATGACGAAAAAGAACAGACCTTGAACCAGCTTCTGGCAGAGATGGATGGATTTGATCCATCGAGCGGGATTGTGGTCGTTGCAGCGACAAACCGTCCTGAAGTTCTGGATCCGGCTCTCCTCAGAGCTGGGCGATTTGACCGCCAGATCCTGGTCGATAAGCCAGACCGGCTGGGAAGAATCAAGATCTTGGAAGTTCACATGAAGAAGGTGAAACTTGCACAGGGTGTGACACCAGGGCACCTTGCGGCACTGACGGCAGGTTTTTCGGGCGCTGATCTTGCCAATCTTGTGAACGAGGCCGCACTCTTTGCGACTCGCCGAGGGGCGGAGGCCATTGAGGAGTCCGACTTTACCTCAGCTCTTGAGCGAATCATCGCAGGCGTTGAGCGGAGAAGCCGCGTTCTGAATCCGTCCGAGCGACGTCGCGTGGCTTACCATGAAATGGGTCACGCCGTGGTCGCTCTTTCGATGGGAGAAAACGAAGCGGTACACAAAGTCAGCATCATTCCGCGCGGGATCGGAGCGTTGGGTTATACGATGAGACGCCCAACGGAAGACCGTTATCTCCTGGCAAAGCGCGAGCTTGAATCCAAGCTTGCCATTGCTCTGGGAGGCCGGGCCGCTGAGACGCTCTTCTTTGACGACATATCCACCGGTGCCGCCGATGACTTGGATAAGGCCACGGAGATTGCGCGAGCCATGATCACTCAATACGGAATGAGCGCTGAGCTTGGACTTGCGGCATACGAGCGAGAGCCAACGCCACTTCTTGGCAGTCAGTCCAGGATTCGCAGCTACGAATACAGTGAGAAGACCGCTGAATCCATCGACAAGGAGATTCAGCGCCTGCTCAATCGATCAGTGACCGTTGCCACTCATGTGATTCGCACCAACAAGGATTTTGTCGAAGAGTGCGCATCCATTCTCATGGCAAAGGAAACGATCGATGAGCAAGAGCTCAAGAAGCTTTGGGAAAAATCCCACCAGGCGCAAGCTGCTCAAGGCTCGAACGATGATGAAGCTCACAACGTTCGTCGCCTGAGCGACTTTACTGGCACTGCTTAAGTTCGCTTTGCGTGTACAAGTAGCAACTGTCAGGCAGCTTGCACTGATTGGTGACCGGCGCACGGTCTCTGGCCGGAGGAGGCGGTAAGCCCGGAGTGGACGAAGGCGCCACAACCGGATTATTGCCTTGGCCGTTCATGCGCTTGCCCGCCCACATCACGCTTTGGAACTTGATCGTTGCCTTGTCCTGATTAGGTCCGGCTGGGCCGCACTCCACTTTTCCCATCAGATTGATGGACAGCGGAGCATTGCAGTTGTTGGTGCCGTTGCCGTCGGACTTAAGCTTGGCCACGACGCCATCGACGATCACGTCAAATTCACCATCAGGCAGGAAGTACCAGGACGTATCCACCTTATGGTCCAAAGTGCGAACGCTTAAGATACGTGATTTGCAGTCGGCCTGAACATAAACCGGTTCAAGGTCTTCGTTCAGGTGAACCGTACTTGTTCCGATCGGACAGTTCCACATCTGAAGCCTCAGAGGCTTCACATCACCCACTGCACCGTATGGGCATTGGGTGCCGTAGGCACTGAGCCCATCCACCGGTTTGTAGTCGTTGCTTCGCTGAGACGCATCGATATTGGCGTCATCTGGCCTTCCGCAGCTTGCGGTTCCCAAAGCCATAATTGCAGCTACGCCGAGAAGGGATGAAACTGCGCTGAGTAGAGTCTTTTTCATTTGTTGCCCCCAACAGTAACTGGAAATCTAGAGACGTGTGACGAACACGCGTGTGGGAGGCCGATTGCAAATTAGGAGCCATGGCCGCTTAACGCGCCGCGCGTTGCATCAATCGCCCAGTGCAAGGTGCGTCAGCTTCAGTTATAGTCAGAGAGAGTGGAAACAAAGAATAGCCAGGACAGCAGCGATTTTCCGGTTTGGTATCAGCCTGAGGCGCCTCTGGGCTCGGCAGTCAGATACGTTGCTTCGCTTTCTCCAAAATTCAATTGGACGGGAATTTATATTCTAAAAGGCGATATTCTTGAGCTTGGTCCTTACATCGGAGCCAAGACTGACCACACACGCATCCCTGTCGGTCGTGGGGTTTGCGGGACTGCTGTTGCAAAAAACGAAGATCAGAACGTTCCTGACGTCAACGCATCGGACAATTATCTGGCCTGCAGTATCGAGACGAAATCTGAGCTCGTCGTGTTAATTCGCGATCGCAGCGGAAAGATCCTGGGTCAGATCGACATTGATAGTCATACTCCTCATGCCTTTGGCCCTGAGGAAGAGGCAGCGGTAAAAAAGGTAGCCCGAGAGTTAGGGGAGCTAGGAGAGCTATGGCCCGCGTAAAAAAAGCGAAACCCACCTTGGATTCGATTTTCTTCTCAACGCCTGAGCAAAAGGTGATGAGACTTCTCCTTTCGGAGCCAACCACTTCGCTTACGCCGCGAGTGATCTCATCGAAGCTCAAAGGCGTCCGTGGTCTGGGTGGTGTTGAAGGCCTGATGAAGATCTTGAATGACCTCCAGGAACTCGGGCTCGTTGACTTTGTGGATAATCACCGTGCTGTTCGTCTTCACGATGATGGAGCATGCCTTGAGCTTTTGAAGCGCTTCAGTGCCATCTGTGATCTTGAAACCCTGAAGCAGCTTCTTGAACCGATCTGCTCCAAGGGGATCCTCTTTGGCAGCCGCGCGAGTGGTCGCGCACGTAGTGACAGTGATTACGATCTTTTTGTCGTCAGCGATACTCCCGCCGAAGCCATGCAGATCGCTGCAAGCCATCCGCTTGGAAAACTGATCGAGCTTGTGGCGTGGACGCCCGAAAAATTTGAGCGGATCAAAACTGAGGATCCTGGACTGCAGACCAAGCTTCAGGCCGGCACCGTGTTGTGGGGATCTAGCTGGTAATGCATCCGATCTTGCTCCAACTCGGACCGATTCCAATCCACACCTATGGTGTCATGATCGCGATTGGATTTTTGTCTGCGCTCCTGGTTTTAAAAAAGCTTTCTCCGGCAGAGGGCTTGCGATTTGAGAGCCTGGTTGATCTTGCGTTTCTTTGCCTGCTCTCGGGTTTTTTAGGAGCGCGTCTTCTTTTTATTCTGACACTCTTCAAAGAGTTCGCAGCGGATCCTGTATCGATTTTCAAAGTCTGGGAAGGTGGGCTTGTTTTTTACGGCGGTCCTATTGCCGCAGTCCCTGTTCTTCTTTGGTACACCCGCAAAAAGAAAATGAATGTCTGGAAAGTGGGAGACGTCGCGGTTCCTGCTTTAACGATTGCTCATTTCTTTGGAAGACTTGGCTGCTTCGGGGCAGGTTGCTGCTACGGAAAGCCTACGGATTCTATTTTCGGCGTGCGCTTTACATCACCCTTGGTTGATCCGGCACTCAGAGGAATTCCGCTTCATCCGACGCAGCTTTACGAAGCGTTCTCTCTATTCGTTCTCTTCTGGGGCCTGATTTATGTCCAGAAGACCAAGAAATTTGATGGCCAGACGATGTTGATCTATCTGATGGCTTATCCCGTGATTCGAAGCTTGATTGAGATTTTTCGAGGAGATGAGATTCGAGGCTTTGTGATCGGTAGCATGGTCTCAACAAGCCAATTCATCTCGCTGGTCGTTTTCATGATCGCAGGCGTGATCCTTTATCAACGCCTGCGGCAAGTGCATGCCGTTTCGGAGGCCTCATGATGGCATTTTGGTACCCTGTCGCTATTCTGCTTGGGGCGTTTCTGATTGGATCCATTCCCTTTGGCCTTCTCACGGCACGTGCTTTCAAAGTGAAAGATCTCACCGAGCGCGGTAGCGGCAATATCGGAACAACGAACGTCTCGCGTGTCCTGGGCTTTTGGCCCGCAGGCTTTATCACCCTTCTCTTGGATGTTCTTAAAGGTGCCGCACCTGTTGCGATCATCGCCTACACGGGTCTTGCCGAGTCCTTAGGATCACTCATGCAAGTGCCTAACGGAACACCATTGGTTACGCCGCTCCTCATCTGGTCGGTAGGACTCTTTGCCGTCCTTGGACACTGTTTTTCTCCGTGGCTTCATTTCAGCGGAGGAAAGGGTGTTGCGACCGCAATTGGCGTGTGGATTGTTCTTTCGCCTGTATCGGCTGCTGCCGGAATTATTGGCTTTGTCTGTGCCTTTGCACTTACGCAAGTAGGTGCCATGGGAAGTCTGACAGGAATGGTGTTTGCCGCCGCGGCTTATCTCGTGATGAATCCCGTAGGAGCGCACGCCTGGGCGGGAGCTGCCATGCTTTTCGTCATTCTCATTCGTCACGAAGGCAACTTGGACAGGATGCTTGAGAACCGTGAAAACAGGTTTCACTAATTCCTTACTTTTAATTTTGGCTCTGACGGGCGCATCGATTGCGAGCGCGCCAGGTAGCGCTTTTGCCAGAGATCTGACCGATGCTTTGGGCACGCAGGTCAAGGTCGTGGATCATCCTGTCCGTGTTGTGACGCTAGCTCCATCTCTTGGCGAGCTTGCGTCTGATCTTTTGGGCGAATCAATTGAGCGCATCGTAGGTGTGAGCGATTATACCGATTATCCACCTGCGCTTACCAAAGTCAAAAACGTGGGCTCCTACGCTCGCTTTAATCTCGAAGCAGTCGTGGCGCTGAAACCTGATCTTGTGCTGGCCACAAGCGACGGGAACTCGCGTGATCAGATCGATCATCTGAGAGAACTGCATTTGCCAGTCTTGGTGGTCAAGACCTCGAGTTTTTCTGAAATTGATCAATCCATTGAGATCCTAGCTAAAGCCCTGGATGAGCAAAAAACAGGCGATGCGCTCAGAAAGCAGCTTAA
>JBJMMA010000253.1:0-14454 GCA_045805065.1 Bdellovibrionia bacterium
CACGGGACTGCGCTTGCAGTCGCCAACGAGCTCGGGCTGGATGCCATCGGGGTTGAGCTGAGTGCGAAAAGAGCAAAGAAAGCCCGCAATCTCCAAGCTCCTCAGTTCAAGCTTCAATAAATCCCTGAAAATTTCTAATTAAAACGCCCCAACGCGGAGCAAACGCACGACACTTGCAAAGAGCCGCGCCTGGGGGAATAACAATGATCAGAATGACATTCCGTATCTTATGCCTGATCGCAGGATTTGCTCTCAATGCACATGCGGAACACCGAGTCGTTCATTGCACATTCGGCACGTGCAAAGCCGAAATCACCTCGAATGACATGCTCGAAATCAGTTGCGAAGATCGGGCGATGTACACGGGCACCTACACCATCAGTACGGAGTATCGCACCACGCGAATTCTGAGCTCGACGGCAGATGGCCCTAGAATTATCGCGCAAGGCCTGCCATCGGAGAATTCTTCAACTCAAGCAGCTCTCATTCTCTCAGGACAAGAGATCCGCGGATCGTGCAGAGCAAGCCAGGTAGAACCGACTAGGGATTAAATCCCAGTTCGTGGCTCTTGATCTCGGCAGGCGTCCCTTGACCTGACCATTCCATCTTCTGATAGCCTTCGTTTCGAACCTTTTGCGAGGAAACTTCAACATCGATGATGGCGTTAAAACCATTCTTGGCTGCCTGAAAAGCGAGCCTGAGAATCGTTTCGTCGCGATCCGGTGAGTGAGAGATCTGAATCGGCTTATCGGCCTTCCGCAAGATGCGGATCGAGCTCTTGGATCCTTTATAGATCACGTTGATCTGCTTGGCTTCGTCCAAGGCCGTCTCGTATTGCGACTTAAATGGCTCGACATGCTCGTCGAAACAAGCGGCGCAGTAATAGGTATGCTTGAGCTCAGGGGCAAGCGTTGATTCAAATGAGAACGTGTCCTCTGGGAGAAAAATCCGGCACTTCTTGCAAACATCGCCTTCACAGACGCCACAAGTTGAATCGACACGAGGTTTACGGCAGCTGACGCAGAGGGTTTCCATTGAGACCTAAGATACCATAAGTCAGCCCGGTTAGTTAGCCCCACTTAGCCCTGAATATTGGCAAAGACCAGGACGCCAGCTCCGATCCATCGGACCGCCTCGCCGTCCATCAGTGGGGAGTCGACTTCGACCCGGAGAGTCTCGCCTTCGGAGACCCGGATCACATCGCTCTGCCCTGGGATGAGGACTTCAAAGCTGCCGTCGGCGGCATAAGCAAAATTCCAGCGCCCGGAGGGACCCCAATCCAAAGGCTCCGAATCATCCACGGCACGAACCTCGGTCATGGCCTCAGCTTCTGCCTTTCGGACAAAGACGCTCAAATCCGTGACACCGCCCGAGATCAGCTCACAACGACTTGGAACATCGCCTGGAAAATCGTAGGGCTCCAAAGGCGTGAGCTCCACCTGCTCGGGCTCTTCTCCGGGTTCGTAGGTATGATAGAGCCTGACGCCCGTCCCCTGGAGAATCACTAACGTCCGATCATGGTAGGGAAACTCAGAAAAGGGTGACGCTTTCTCGATTCGAGCCGAACTGAGTCGCCAGACGAAATCGCCACGCTGCAAAGATGCGTTCTCTGGATAGATTGCGATCTCATCCGTGTAGCCTAATCCGTTTTTCCAGGATGCGCGCTTATATTGATCGCGGCTGATGACTTGTGCGTGCAATGACATATGTGAGTTGGGGACCTAGTTGCTTGTGGCCACCGGAGAAGCGGCTTCTTCAGAATTCTGTTCAGCACCCTCTTCGGCGTTCAGAATCGATTCAATATAGTCAAAACTCTCTTCCATGACAAATAAACGAACCCCTTCACGGTCCTCAGGGGAAATTTTAACAAACTGCAGCCCTAAATGAATCGCTCCTGCTATTTCCTTCTTCCAGCGAAGCTGGGCTGAACAGTGAATAGATTTACCATAAAGCTCAAAACTAATATTAGGAAAAACTGTACCGACCTCCAGGCCTCGAGCTCTTTTGGCGATTTTCGGATCCGTCGGACTATAGGAAACCTGAATCCCGCCGGCACTGATGTCTTTGGCATAGCCGTGCATGGCAAAACCCTGATTTGACTCAAGGCCGATCGTCACTCCCATCGCGGTCTCAGGAGTAAATGAGTATCTCAGGTTTTCGCGCCGCTGAACCTCATACACAACCGAAGGAACCTCAACGTCGATGGATTCTTCGGTAAAACGAACCTCGCCCACGTCCTGTGCAAAGAAAATGGCGGTTCGGCGAGTATTGATATTGAGAAAGATTCGTCGGGCATTCTGCTCGCGGATTTCAGACAGGATCTGCCCCTTGGACTTTGACTTGGGATAGGCGATCCGAAGCTTTTCACCATCGTCTGCCCCACTGACAACGCTGGTTTGTTCCTTGATCTGTCGTTTTGCCGTCCAGAAAATCACCGGACTCTGCCACTTGCATGCCTCAAGCACCCGCGACTGTTTGCCCGTATCGCTCGGGATGAGCTGAAAAAGCCTGGTTCGCGATTTGAAAAGGGACTCAGCTTTCTGAAAGACCGCAAGCTTGGCAGGCTCGATGCTCTTTTTACCGAATTTGCCGCTATTAAATGGGGTCTCCGGAGTCGAGGATCTTGAATCCTTGAACGGATCATCCTCACCCAGCTCCTCATTGGAGGTGAAATCCTTTGAAGCGCGCTCAAGTTCCTTCTCCAGTTGCAGTTCAAGCTCTTTGGCGTCGACCGCCTCCATCGTGGCCATGAGCTCGCGCTCTTTGCGTCGTTTTTCGACGTATTCGAGCAAATTGCCTTTTCCGCCGCCCCGCTTAAGATAGACCTCGAAATCAATACTGGCTTGAATGTCAGGAAGCTTGGCCAGCGCTGCCTGGGAGTTTTTAGCGAAAACCAAATCTCCTTTGTTCTCAGTAAAAATCTTGCGCTCGATCAGGACGCCATCCTTGTAATATCCGAGCTCAGGCGATGCGCCGACAAATGCCCAGGACGTATCTTTGAATTCCGGAAACCTGCCCCGAAATCTCCAGGCACCTTCATGAACAAAGAGATCCTTTTCACGATCCTTGGGTGTCCATTCCCAAACACGATCATCAAAGCGACGTCCTACCGCTCCTTCAACTCGCACTTCCGTCCAGGTTCCAGTCACCGGGCCCGGGCCGATGGCAAAGCAAAGCCATTTACCGTGAATGGATTTTGCAGTCGAGGCTTTGGTCAGCCAGCAGTCATCAGGCGTTTTCAGCGGGTCTGCCTCACGAACCGTACGCTGCCGCCCACTCTGCGATGAGCGTCGGGAGCCATCCGAGCCCGTGACTTTCACCTCGCGTGAGTCATCGTCCGAACTGGAAGCTGCCTTTCTTGCCATTGCCATATGGCGAGTGATCGCGATCTTGAGCCCTTTTGCCGTGTAAGGCGGATACAGAACCTTATTGCAATTGAGTTTGGCAAGAAAGGTTTCAATCTTGGGATGCTGAAGCTGACAGAGAACAACGAATTGAAAGATTCCGGATGAGATCTCAGATCGCATCAAGTGCGAAACCTCTGCAAGATGCTTGAGGTGATCCGGCTCTTTCACATCAAAGACAACGCAACCGCAGGTCACGTCGCGCAACGCCTGTTTTAACGCTTCAAACTCCGTGATCTCGCGCAATGGCGGTTGATCCGATTGTTTGAAAAGAGCTGGCACATCTTTGAGCGGGGGGATGGGGTGCGTGGAGTAAATGAAAATCCCCTCCGGATTCTCCGACTGAGTCGTCGCTTCCATGCTTTAGAAAAACGATAACAGAGGGCTTCTCAAAGAACACTACAAATAGAACACTAGCTAATTCTCACTACTCATTATTTATAAAACAGTGATGATATAACCGTCAAATAACAGGAGAAGCAATTGCCGAAGCATCATTGCTTCTCCTGCCTTAAGCTACGGTCACTCGAGCTGAAGACTGTAACTTTTAGTATCCGGTGCTGCCGCTACCGCTGTAGCTGATGCCAGCGCTGCCGTAAGAGATGCCAGCCTTTTGGCCAGCCTTCTGTCCTGCAGACTGTCCAGCCTTCTGGCCTGCCTTTTGTCCAGCTTTCTGGCCAGCCTTCTGACCTGCGATCTGTCCAGCTTTTTGACCAGCTTTCTGTCCGGCCTTTTGACCTGCCTTCTGTCCAGCTTTCTGTCCGGCCTTTTGACCAGCTTTCTGTCCAGCCTTCTGGCCTGCCGAAGTGGTGACCGTAGGAGTCGTGTAGGTTGGAGAAGAATAGACAGGAGTCACTGGGGAGTAGCTGCCGGAGTTCGATCCGTGGTTGTTGTGATTGTCAGAGCCGTTGTGGTTATCGTCAGCAAAAGAAATGGTAGAGAAGCTGAGAGCAGTCAAGGCAACCAGGCAGAGCGTTGAGATTGAGGACTTCATGAGAGTCTCCTTATGAGATTGAGAGTTTTTACCGGTTCGCTTGGCGGACGAGTTTGCAGTCCAGGTGCCATGACTTTGACGTTCACGCACAAGCGCACCGACTCAATTCTTTGAAAAGAAGCCTCTGATCTTGAAGAGCGGCGAGTCGTAACTATTTTGATTTTTTATCTTAGCCTTATTGAAGAGCGAAAACGCACTGAGCAGTGGCATCCGCTTGAACAAACGGAACATAGCCAGCGTTCAAAAATGCATAATCGCACATCCCAGGAAACAAGAGCATGTTGGTCTGAGAGAATGTGACAAAGCCATTCGGGTACATGCCACGAACCATGACGGCGCATTGAAGTGGAACGGAGTAGTATGCATTGCAAGCCGAAGCTTCAGCACCACCTGGCGTGATGTAGCCTGACACCATGGCAGCTGGGGCAAAAGGAAATGCCGAAGCTGTCTTCGCAAGAAACAAAAGGAAAGACGCCAAACCCATCAATGCTTTGTTATTCATAGCTGGGCGGCGTTCTATGCCATCAACGCCCACTCGTCAAGACTTGAGGCTAAAAGAAACTCTCCAGTTCCGCCCAAGTGCTCGCAATTCGCTCGGCTCCGGCGCCGTTTAGCTCCTGAGCGCTCCCATACCCCCAAGTCACCCCAATGCCAGGGATGCGGTTCTCCTGGGCTCCGATCACATCGTGCTTGCGATCTCCGATCATTACGGTTTCTTTTGCGTCAAGGGATCGCTCTTTCATCGCAAAACGGATCAAGTCCCCTTTTTTGCTGTTCACGCCAGAGAGCTCGCTCCCATAAATGAACTCGAAGTAGGAGGTCTTTCCAAAATGTTGAAAGATCGCATCCGCGTAGACCTTGGGCTTGGAGGTTGCGACAAAGAGCCGATGCTTGGAGCCTAAACGCCGAATCGCCTCGTCCATGCCCGGATAGAAGCGGTATTGGTAGATTCCCTCGCGGCCATGATGTTCGCGATACACACGCATGATCTCTGGCGTTAATCCGGCCTTTTCCTCGCCCAGAAGCTTAGGCAATTCCAGATGCAACGGAGGTCCAATCAATGAGCGCATGGTATCCATGGAAAAGCGCTCTAAACCCAGCACATCGCAAGCATGCTCCAGGCTGCTTGCGAATGCGTCAATGGGATCTGCCAAGGTGCCATCAAGGTCAAAAAGTAAGTTCATGACTGGTCCTGCCTTCCATGGCATCTTGCCAGTCTTTCCTTCAAAAAAGAAGATTATGCAGCGCGAGTCCCTGTCATCCGGCGGCGATCAGCGTCACTCACCGGCACGCTCAGGTTGCGTTTTGCGCCCACTGATCCGCCCAGGACACTAAATCCGGTTCCTAATGCAAAGACACCAAAGAGTGTCCATCCTGCAATAGAAACGGCTTTTGCCGCGGCAGTTCCCACATCTTGCATTTTATTTTGAAAGTCCGTCTTGAATTGATTGATCCTTCGATCGGCCTCAGCTCGACTGATGCCGGCCTGCGAGGCCAGATAGTTTCTGGCTCCGATTGCGTCCCCTCGAACGAGTCGGGTTGCCAAACCCTGCGCCACCTGATCAGGAGGAGACTTCAAATTCAGATCTCCCAACCGCTCTTGAATGACAGCCTGAACTTGCGGATTACTCGAGGCATTTGATGCGGCAGTTCCTGCTGAGCCGATCACATTTCCTAAACCACTTCCCACTGATCCGACCAGTGCTCCTACCTGCGAGATCATGAAGGCAAAGAAAAGCGCAGCAACCACCATTCCCTGCACTCCCCCTATGCGAGAGGTCACAAGCCCGCTCACTCGTCCTGCGAGATAGCTTCCTACGAACAGAGAAATCAGCGCAGTGACCACCAACCAGACTCCCGATCCGATCGATAAACCGGCGCCGCCTCCCTGGCCTTGAACAACACCCTTGAGCGAGGCTCCACCGATCGCAAGTCCGAGCGAAGTTAAAATCATATAGACCAGAAATGAGATGAAGAATCCCGCAAAGATCGCCCGCCAGCTAATGGACGAACGCTCGATTGCGGATGCTCCCGCTTCCTGTACCGGGTATTGCTGGGGCCCTGAAGCCATCGGGTTAAGCATAGTGAGATCTCCCTGAAATTTTTAACGAAGTTTTTGACCTCAGGAAGAGCAATTCATATGCCCTCTCAGCTTCAGCACAACTCAGCTCAGAGCCTGCTCACAGCGATCAGGAAAATGCCGACTCCGGAGCGGGACTAAAGGTTTATTGCAGGAAACATCGCAACTGATAGCGGCGCTCGCTGTGACCCAGCTCAATCGTGGTCTCGGCGAGCGTCGTATTCAGGGGTACGGATTCAGCGAGATACGTTGTCTCGGCATGCGATTGAGAACTCTCAACACCCGAGCGATAGCTCAAGTGAAGCTGAAGATTCCGATCATCACCCGTCACTTGCACGACATCGCGAACTGTCCCCATGATGTCCGCTCCGCCCATTAAAAACAGGATGTGACGGTTATCGAGCGTATCGGATCCGCGATCGATCATGCGGCCCGAGCTCAAGTCTTTGAGCTCGCACATCAGTGTCTTCTGATCATGCTTCTGATCATTCTTCTGGTCATTCTTTTGGGCAGCCAGAGAAGACGTCGCTAAGACAAGTCCCATCGCAATGAAAGTGGCATTGAGCTTCATGCCTGCTCTTTTTGCACCGGAACCGGGACTTGGCAAGAACAGAATCCTGCCCTAATTTCAGCAAACGATTTCAGCAACCGATTGCCGCGCTCGTATCTGAAGTGTCGATGCTCAAGTCATCAAAAAGCCCCTGACCGTTGAAACTTCCCCAACCCGTTGCGTTGTCATAGCCCTGCACGGCGGGATAATAGAGGTTCGTGCTGCCATCGCGAATGTCGTTAAAATCGCTCGAATAACGAGAGCCTCTTCCCAGTGAGTAGAGAATCGGATTCATGAAACCGATTTGACGCAAGCCGTTGACTTGTCGTTTCTCGTTCACCAGTGCAGTAAATCCTGCCCAAAGCGGGGCCGCTGCACTTGTCCCCCCGACCGTGACCCAACGGCCTGAGAAATAAATAGCGTACCCTGTCATAGGATCCGAATTCAGCGCCACATCCGGCACATTTCTCATGGAAGCGGATCCGCGATTGATGGAAGTATTCACGCCACTTTGCCATCCGGGCTGAACCCAGAGTGCGCTGACGCCTCCTCCACCCGCCCCTTGCGACGCAGATCCATTGTTCCAGGTCGTCTCGCCCTGATAAGTTCCACCTGAGGCATAAAGTCTCGTGCCTCCCACGGCGACAACAAAAGGTTGAGAAGCAGGATCAATCACGCTGATGTTTTTTTGATCTCCATAAGCACCCGCATCTCCGGATGCGGCAAATACGGTCTGCCCCTGAAGCGCCATTTGCTTGAAGATCGAGCTTTCTCCCATCAGAAAGGACGTGCTTTGCATCTGCTCCGGACCGCCCCAGGAAGTGGTCACGATCTGCGCGACATTGTCGTTTGCAATTCGGCTGTATAGATTGAGAACCGATTGCGCGCTGTTTGGAGCCTGATAGACCATGATCTTCTTTGCGCCAGGCGCCAATGCTGAAACGAGCTCGATATCCAGCGTAGTCTCCATCGCTTCCTGCCCCATCGCACCGGTCGCACCATCAATGAAAACATTCTGAAGCGGCACGGCCGGAATCCCGAATGCCCTTTGATAACTGGCGATATCCGAGGCGCTGTATCCATCCAGCGCCACAACAGCGATTGTTTGCCCTGCGCCACTGGTCTGCGTTGGTACTCGGTAAGCCTGCCGAATGTCTTGAGGCGTAAAGCCTCCGGAAGGACCGCTTCCAAGCTGCGCACTGATAGTCTCCTGCTTTTGAGCAAAGGATTGAAAACGAGCCATATTGCTCAGGCCATGCACGGCACGGATTCTGAGCCCGTGCGGAAGCTTGGGCTCGCTGGATGGGGCAAAGTACACTTTACCTGTAGAATCCTTGTACTGACGGATCTCGGCTTGAAATGCCGACTTCAAAGCGCCAACGCTGGCTTTCCCTTCAATGAGATAGCCATTCTCGTTGATTTTGAGATCGGTGATTCCTTGAGCTGCGAGATAACTCTGTGCTTGCTCCACCTGCTCTTGCGTGGGTGCATAACGGGCGCGAAACTCGTCAGGCGTGACAAAATTCCGATACGAAGCAGAGCCTGGCGTGTAAAGTTCAAGAAGCCGGCGATCCAGCTCGTCCTCATGATTGAGCTCAAGCGAGATCATCACCGGTAAAACCTGATTGCGCGAGAGCGCGCCACGGTCCGCAAAAGATCTTGCTGCTTTTGGAATATGGCTCATGGCCTCAAACGCAAGACTTTGAGTAGCAGCTTGGGCATAAGCTTGAGTGCGACTCTTGGCAGTCACAGGCCTACAAGCCCCGGGATAAGGGGACTCCTCCGGCGAATTACAGCTGGATAGCACTAACCCCAAAGAAGCAAAGAAAGAAAGACCGAGCACAATCCGACTAGACATGGGCTGGAAACTCCGTTTCCCGTCGACTCCGGGCATCCTGCCCGTTCAAGCGACTGAAGAGATCGTATCGTTCTTGCGCAAAAGGTCAAATTTTAGATGATGCGTTTTCTAAGCCCTTGAATATCCGTCACTTATTTTAGCACTTTGCAGAAGGCCCCTGGCTTGCACTTCGGCCAGCCATGCGGAAATTCATTCTCCCAATCCTTTTCTTCTCTGCGACTCTCGCATTGCTTCAGAACTGCGGATCGTCGAACAACGGCAGCACCGACGTCGCATCTCCCGGAGCGCCTGCCACAAGGCAAGCCAGCGCGACTCCACTCACTGCAAGCTTCAACTCGCTGTCTCAAAATATCTTCACCCCGAAATGTTTGAGCTGTCACAACAGCACCCAGCCTTTGGGAAATGTGGATTTCACAAGCTACGACTCGCTCGTGCACAATACGCGACACATGGATGTCGTCGTTGCGGGCAAACCCGAAGATAGCCATCTCTACGAAGTCTTAAAGTCCGGTGAAATGCCCATGAACGCGCCCGCGCTCAGCGCAGAGGAAATTCAGGCGGTCTCGGATTGGATCGCCCAAGGCGCTCAAAACAACTAGGCCCTAAGCTTTTGGCAAAGAGTTTGCTTCGCTTTCCGCCAGAAACTTAAGGGGGCGCCATGTCACTTCGAAACTGCTTCTTGTCTCTCACCGCTGTCACAATCGCATTTGCTCTGAGCTCGTGCTCGGATCTTCCGAGCAAGCCAACACGTGAAAAGAAAGGCCCGCGTTCCTCGCTGATTTCAAAAACAGCGTGGATGAACGTCCTTCCTGGCGCAATGAGCGATGAGTTCTGCTCATCCGATAGCGATCTTCTCCAGTGCTATCCCATGTCCAAAGAGGATTGCCACAAGAGCGTTGAGCAGATCACCATGAACTGCACCAACAACTACTCGGGCGAAATCCCAGCACATCTTGGGAAAGCTGCTGCAGCCACCTGGGGTGGTACCATCGGAAATTGCACGAAGGACGGCATTCTCCAGATGATCGCGTCGGAGAATCTCACACCGTCCAGCGACGAGTGCCGTCAAACGGTTGAAGACATGTAAGTCTTAACCGCCAACAGCGCTTTCAACCAGCATCAGGATAATTCCGATAATGGATCCGCCGGCGATCACGCCGGCGGCGACCGTTTCCTGGTTATCGACAAAGGCGCGATAGCCAAAGCTCGACTTATCTTGAAAGCGCTTGCGGCAAATCCAGAAAAACAACGTTCCTACTGCCATCAGCCAGGAATCAGAGAACTGAAGAACAAAGCCCAGTCCCATCCCAACGCCAGTGATTGGGAATCTGCCCTTCATTCTTTGATTGAGGACTTCAAAAAGAATTCCCAGCAATGCACCGATCAGTGCCGCCACTTGCGCGGTCGGATGCAAAGCATGGAGGCCTTGCGTGAGCACCTCGGCCACACCCTTCCAGATTGCTGCACCTGGAAGCGGCATAGCCTCCGAGGTAAAGCGCGAGATATCGCCGTGGAAGAGCTGGTAGAACACCGGAACCGCAACCAGACCACCCGCAAAAATTCCCAGTACGTGACCAATCGCCTGATGGCGAGGCTTACCGCCCAACATATAACCTGGCTTGATATCCATCAGGAGGTTACTTGCGTTGAGTGACACTTCGGATGTGATGCCGGCGGTCATTAAGTTGGTGGAAATATTTCCCGGAGCAAGAACACTGTAAGTGATCTGCGTAAGCTTACCCAGAGCGCCACCTGGCGTGATTGCCGTAAGGCCCGTGGACGTCACCGCAATGAGCGTGAAAACGAAAACCAGTGGAACTGCGATCAGCCCAAGCCACCAGTGAATTCCAAACCAGGCATGTCCCATCCAAACGGTGATTGCGCCGATGATCGGAATGCCGATGACGAAGATCTTCATCGGAAGCTCGATATTGGCCAATGGATCCACTTTCACATCTTCCTTCTTAGCGAAAGGCTTCTTGAACGCCTCGAGAATGATCTGAGGCTTTGAGAAGAAAGAATAGAGCGAAGCAGTTGTCATCATCGAAGCGCCGGCCCAAAGCGACCACATCGTGATTGCCTTGAACTTTGCCTCAGGAATGACGCCCGCGTGAATCAACGCAGGGGCCAGGATGAAGTAATTGATGAAGCCGCCCAGAAGAATGGACATGGCGGTCTTCATGCTCATCAGTCCGCCGGTTCCCACCATGACGATGGAGGTGTCCCATTGAATCGTCAGCGCGTTCAATGGAATTCCCATGATCCGTGGCGTGAAGAACTTGTAGACGAAGTGATCCCAGTATTCAGGGATCGCCAGAAAGCCCAGGCGCATGGCGTTCATGACGGTGCTGTTGCGCAAGGTTTCCATGAGCGCGGACAAGCCCATTCCGCCAAAAAGCAGCTTTGCCTTGAAAACGCCCTGACCTACTCCGCCTTCCCCTTCGTCATGGAGATTGTCCAGAACAATGGCTGCGGCATAGCCTTCAGGAAACGGAAGCTGCTCATCGTTGATGAATCGCTTCTTCAAAGGAAACGCAAAGAGTACTCCCAGGAGCGAGAGAACGACGATCCACCAGAACGTCTGCCACATCGGGACCACATGACCGGTCACCATCATGTAAGCAGGCATCGAGGCCATCATCGGCGCCGTCATATAGCCTGCGCTTGTGGCAATCGATTGCATGGCGTTGTTTTCCAGGATCGTCATGTCATTCCCGATCTTGAGCTTTGAGAAAAGCCGGAAGATCGCAAATGAGAGAATGACCGAGGAGACTCCCACGCCCAGGGTCCAGCCCGTCTTGATGCCGATGTAAAGATTGGTCATGCTCAGGATCCCGCCCAAAAGCATGCCGGTGATGGCTGAACGGATATTCAGCTGCGGCATATCGCCTTTATAGACGTTCTTGAGCCACCAATTATCCTTCTCTTCGAGGGACATTTCCAAGACTTGATCTGAGCTCAGTTCTTTAATCGACATAAAAATTTTCCTGAAATTTACTTAACGATTCCTTCGCGCTTCATCGCTGCGTAGACGCCTGGTCTTTTGGCGATGCGGCTGCAGTAAGCCGTCATATTGGTATATTTGTCGGTGGAGATTTTCAGGAAGCTCGTCCAGCCAAAGACGGTGAAAAGATAAGCATCAGCAACGGTGAAGTGATTGCCTGCAACGTATTCGCGACCTGCCATATGCGTGTCGACAATAGTCAGAAGCTTTTCGAGCTTTTCCATCGCAGCTTTGCGGGCTTCTTCCGTCAATGCAGGATTGAAGAATGGACTGAAGGCAGGATGCAGATCCGAGGCAACGAACGAGAGCCATTGGAAAGCGTAAGCGCGGTCCATGGATCCCATTGCAGGAAGAAGACCGGCTTGCGAAGCGTTTTCCGCGACAAAATTCAAAATGGCGATGTTCTGAGTCAGGACCTTTCCGTCATTCATGGCGAGAATAGGAACCGCGCCTTGCGGATTCAGTTCGCCAATCTGCTTCCAGGCCGCATCATCTTTTGCTACTTGGACTTCAACGGGAAGTCCCGCCTCTTCAAAAGCGATGTGGCAGGACATGGAACAAGCGCCGGGTGATACGATAAGTTTCATTGAAGTTCTCCTAAAAGCAAAAGGTCATCTTGTAGACCCGTTTTTTCCTTAAAATAATAATTGAGCCCGAGAAGCACTTTATGAAAGCCATGCGAGAGCATCTCGTCATAAGCAGCTTTGGCAGCCCAGTGCTCGTCGTAATAACGATAGAGTCCCACGACCAACCCCGTGCGATCTTCGCCATGCTTACAGTGCAGGAAGATCGGATAGTTTGATGGATCGTGGATCACTTTGAAGACCTGGTCCATCTGCTGATCTGAAGGGGCGAGAAAGCCGGACAGAGGAATCGAAACAAAGCGAATACCCAGAGACTGGGCCCAGGCGCGCTCGATCGCGATAGGCTTTGCCTCGTTGTCAATATTGAGAATCGTTTTGACGCCTAAGGTTCTTAGTACGCCCATGCCCTCTTGGGAAGGGCGAGCGCCTCGGTACATGAATGGGGTCACGCGGGCAAAGCGCTCAATCGGCACAGTATACCCAGACTTTGGCTCCATAGCTTGCGCCGGAGTCAAAACCGAAAGCCCTGCTGTAATCACCGTGATGAAAACTGAGAACATTTTTAATTTCATAGCCGGAACAAACTACAGGGCTTTACGCAGATGTCAAATTTCTTGAGCCCCGCAACATAACCCGCCGCGTCATGCCATCTTGTCAAATTGCGTCGGAATATTTGTTTTTCTAAATAACTCAGATAGAATTTAGAAAGAGAGTAAATCGCATACAAACCATGAATATCCTTCTGATCTTACTCAGCCGCGAAGCCCGACAGATGATCACCTTCTGTCTGGAGAATCGCTATAAAGTGAGCGTCACTGAGACAAGCTCCACCTCAGAAGCGATCCTCTCTGCTTTTGACCTCAAAAAAGCGATGCCTGACCTGATCATATGCGATCACCCGCTCAACAGCGCCGCGCTCCACGAGTTCCTGGCCTCAAAGAAACTCAAGATCCCGGTCCTGATCTGCGCTCATGATCCCACTCAGCAAAAGCCCTCTCCCGAACTCCAGCTCTTTTATACAGCGCCTGGCACAGTCCTCAGAGATGCAGAGAAGCGGATTCAGGATCACCTCAACCAGTCGACCATTACGGAGTCTGATGAGGCGTCTGAATTTCTGAGCATCCGCACTGAGCTTCTTCTCAACGCAAGCCCTCTTCAAAGCGATCTTTACATCAAGCTCTCTGACTCCAAGTACGTCAAGCTCATGCGCAAGGGCGACACGTTTGATGCCTTGGATTACGAGAAGTACGGAAAAAAGAAGAAAATCCCCTTTCTCTTCATTCATAAAAACGAGCTTGCGACTGTCGTCGAAAAATTCAAGACGGAGATCAACCGCCTCCTGGCCGCCCCGGCCGCTGAGCCGAAGCAGGCCAACGACGTTTCCACGATGATCCAGGAAACCGCCCAGGAGCTCATCAACAAGGTGGGCGCAACTCCTGAAGTCCAGGAGATGGTCAAAAAGAACATCCAGCTCACGCTCCATACGGTGGGACGCAATCCAAAGCTCAAGAACATCCTCGACAGTCTCAACAAAGAGAAGGATCGCTATATCGCTTCTCACAGCGTCTATCTCGCTCAGCTCAGCTGTACATTGGCCGCCGCCATGGAATGGCACTCGGAATCCACCTTCCATAAGCTCAACCTCGCGTCCTATTTACACGACATTACTTTAACGGATCAGGAACTTGCCCGGGTTCATGACCTGAAAGATCTTGAAGCCAGGAAGGCTCAGTTCTCCAAGGAACAGATCGACGCTTTCAAAGCTCACCCCTCCCATGGAGCCGAGCTTGCGCAGAAATTCAATGAAGTCCCGCCCGATGTGGACACCTTGATTGTCCAACACCACGAAAAGCCCGACGGTTCCGGCTTTCCGCGGGGGCTCACCCACAAGCAGATCGGGCCTCTATCATCCGTGTTTATAGCAAGCCATGACATCGTCACTCACATCTTTGAGAGCGACAAACCCTTTGTCATGGAAGA
>JBJMMA010000254.1:0-2756 GCA_045805065.1 Bdellovibrionia bacterium
ACAAGGGTGAGCTTCTGCTTTCGCATAAGCACCAGGGCCTGGATCTGGATGTCCGCTGGTCTCGTGAGACCATGCCCTCGCTTTCTGAGATCTGGAAGCGCCCGGTGAACGTTGAAACCGAAGTGGACGGCCAAAAGAAGCTTCTCAGCTACTCTAATGGTGAATTCTCGGAGCGATTCTTGTAAAGCTTCCATTTATGGAAGCAAGCGAACAGTATCTCCTCGAGTACCTGCGGGAAGAGTTCAGGCGTCACCCTGAGGTCAGGATCCGGATTATTTCGGAAGACCGTGAGCCAGGTGTTTCGCTGAAGACTTCCGCGCGCGAGTACTTTTTTCCGCTCGAGTGGGCGCATCAGCAGGACTTCAAGAACGTTACACAGCTTGTGAAAGAGATCCGGATCGCTTTAAAGGATTTTGACTACTGAGGCTGGTTGCACAGCCGGCGCACGGTTTCCTTATAGATGGCTTCAGCTTGCTGGGACGTCAGGAATGGAGCTGTCACCAGGCCATGAATTGTGGCGTGCACTCCAAGGATCTGTATTTCAGTCAAGGTAGGGTGCTGGTCTTTGATCTGCTGCTGAAATCTTTTCTCGATCTGAGCAAACTCAAGCTGAAGCCACGATTCGCGTGCTCTCCACTTTTGATAAAAAATAACGGCTTCGGGATAATGGATGATTCGTTCACGGGCCCGCTGGATTTGCTTTGCGGATGAGGTCGGGCTTTTTGAGTCATCAAACCCGTAGAAGTCGTTGATGAAATGCCTGAGCGCGGAGAGCAAAATCTCCTTTTTTGAACTTCCCATGTACGCATAAACCAATGAGCGACTCAGCTTCACTTTGCGAACCAGGTCCGTCACTTTCCAGCGTAAATGCCCCTGGCTCTCTTCGAGCTGAAAGACAGCGTGCGAGATTTTAAGAAAAGTCTCTGTTTTTGGGTTCTTTGTTTGGGCCATAGGATTCAACCATAGTACAGAATTCGCGATTTCTGTCCACTGAAGGCTGAGGCAGGAAGCAGTGGTGTGCGCTAAGTTGGCGACCATGATGAAAACTTCAAAAGTTACATTGGCCACATGGGTTTCACTGATTGTTTGCTCGCAAGCCTTTTGCTCTCACTCTTGGGCGGCGGATATCGGCTCATCCTTCAATGAGGTACGTGACGTGATCAAGAATCCGTATCCATCCGGCCAGCTACCGCAGTATCAGGTCACCGTTTCACGTTTTGTGAAAAATGGCGTGAATCTCATTCAGGAAGCCGCAGTTAAGACCGTGAACGATCGCGTGGATTATTACCCGCGCTTGGATAAGCTGATTCATTCCAATGGTATTTGCTTTACTGGCGAATGGAGGATTACTGAAGCGAATCCTTACAGCGGGTATTTCAAGGCCGGGAGCCGGGCTCCCATGATTGCGCGTATTTCTACGGCTACAAGCAATACACTGGCGGGTGAGAAGCGCGGGTTCGGGTTTGCGGGAAAGCTTTTTCCCACTTCGGATCTCGATCAAAAGGTTGAGACCGCGAATTTCTTCACGGTGGATGTGTTGACCGGCACTGTGAAGAGCCATTTCCAAGATACTGCTCTGACCAATGAGCCGCCCCTTGGGTTCAATCTCAGTTTGGTGAATATGCTCATTCATTTGAGCAAGGCTTTGAGTGCCGCAGATCATAGTCCGATGTTTCGCCCCTTGTATGAGATTTCAGAGGCAGGCCGTATGCATGGAGAGGCTGAAAGAACACCTCATTGGATTCAAATCAGACCGAGCTCAAAAAACCGCAAAATCGATGAAACCGATTTTAGAAACGAGCTGGATATTGCGAAGAACCACCCTGAGGGTCTTGTTATGGAGATCCTGGTTTCGGACACGACAAAAGATCCCGAGGCTGATGCCTGGTCCAAGATCGGCGTGATTCACTTGGCCGAAAGCTTTGTCTCTTATGGATGTGACCGTCAGCTTCACTTTCATCATCCTAAAGTGAAATGACTAAAATGAAGTGAGTCAGAATGCTTCGCAGTGACTGTTCACTGTGTACTCGGTAGAGTGAAATACCTTGTTCTTGAAGAACCGATATACCGAAGGATTGAGAGCCTTCAGAGCTTCCGGATTGTATCGATAGGCCGCAAAGGATTCCGCGAAATCCTCATAAGGGTTGGTCTCGGCATATCTGCTGATCGTTTTTTCAGGATGGGGGAGAGTCCACTCCATATCGGTCTCTTTCCAACCCGCTGCGCGAAACCAGGCCTTGGAGTCGTTGAGCTTTAAAGTATCTCCTGCGACATGTCCAAGTTCGTGGAAAAGGGTGTATCGCTGATTGGCTTGAGATTGCTGGTTCCAATGATCAAAGAGGAAGATCATCGCATTGGCCACGGGCTGTCCTTTTTCGGGAGTTCCCGACTCGCTTCGTTTGTAATGAGCCAATTGATGATTGAAGGCAACAGGTGATGCCGGGATTAGATGCTTCGGGAGATCAGATAGCGCCAGGAGCACGGTGTCCAATTCTTCACTGGTCCAGGGATCCGCGTTTTTGGTTCTCAGATGGGATCCATTAAATCCGAAACGTCCGAGCATATAAAGAAGCTGAAGGCCAGTCTTGCGTCCAAAGAGCTCCGTTGCAGCGCAATAAACGTCCCGACAACTGCTAGCGAAGGTCTTTTGAGGCTCGCTCGATCCTTTTTCATTCGTCAGAAGCGCGTCAAGAACCTCGATCAGATACGGTGACTCATCGACAAGTTCAATGCCGTGAATGTTCGCGCTGCGCCGG
>JBJMMA010000255.1:0-5724 GCA_045805065.1 Bdellovibrionia bacterium
ATCCTTTTCCAGAAGAATTCAATCGCATGGCCGCAGGAATCGTCGCCGACCTTCACTTTGCTCCAACCGAGAGGTCTCGTCAGGCGCTGTTGGCCGAACGTGTTCGCCCTGAATCTATTCACGTGACAGGAAATACAGTCATCGATGCACTTCTTCAGACCGCATCCAAAACCGCACCTTACAAGCTTGCTGATGGATTTGATAAAATGATTCTCGTCACAGCGCATCGACGCGAAAACTTCGGTGTGCCTATGCGTAATATTTTTCAGGCTGTTCGCCGTCTATGCGAGACAACGCCCGGGCTTCAAGTTCTATATCCTGTTCACCCCAATCCTCAGGTAAAAGACCTCGCTTATGAGATGCTTTCTAATATTAAGGGCGTCACCTTATGCGCACCTCTGGATTATCATGATTTTATCGCTGCGATGAAGGCTTCCTATTTTCTTTTGAGTGATTCAGGCGGAGTTCAGGAAGAAGCACCTGCACTCGGGAAACCTGTCCTGGTTCTTCGCGAGGAAACAGAAAGACCCGAAGCCGTCGAAGCAGGTGGCGTTCGACTGGTAGGCTCAAACACCGACAGAATAGTCACAGCTGCACAAGAACTCTTATCAAACGCCGAGCATTACAAATCCATGGCATGCCCACGAATGCCCTATGGCGACGGAAGAGCAGCGGAGCGAATCACCGATATCTTGTTAGGATTCCTGAATCACTCTCGTATTTAGAATGCATTAACTCTCTGGAGCCGAATGCAGACGCCTAGCTTCGGTGTTCGAGAACAGCAAAACCAACGCTTTCTGGCTGACCTAACAACATTTTAAATTCCCATTCCTTCGACTGCTCGAGCAAGGGTCTCAACAGACGCATCTTATCAGTATCCCAATCGTGAGCCATTAGGACTGATCCTGGCTTCAGGAATTTCTTAAAAAACTCATACTGCTCCAGCGTCTGCTCGGCATTTTCCGATCCATCAAGAAAAGCACACTCGAGGCCACCTGTTTCACGCAAGTAAGGCTCAAAACATTTTACGTCGTCGCCGTGAACAAACTCCACATAAGGCGCTAGATGAGGAAGGGCTTTCTGATAAGAGTCCTTAGCGTATTCCCAGAATGAGCGGTCAGACTCTAAAGTCACAACCTTTCCTTGCCCTAATTCAGCGAATGCGCTTGCAAGGAAATATGTGCTTCCGCCGCCTGTATGCGTCCCTACCTCAAAGCAATATTTTGGCTTGTACTTAATGACTGCATCATACAGCCCCTTGCGATCAGCTATGTACATTTGCCCAGGCAGTGCACGGCACCCTTCAAAGAAAAACCTTTTTTCACGAGAAAAAAAGTGCCGGTCCCAGAAATAATATCGATATTTCTCTGCCTTCTCGAGTTCGTGATAGTTGTGAGCAAGTTTCATTTTATAAGAGCTCATAGTGTCCTCTGACCGGATAGTTCAATCTTTAATAATCTTGCAGCAAGCAGCTAATCATGGATTCCCTAAGGAGACAACTCACCCGGAAAAGAATTCACCACCCATACCCTTTTCATCGAATTCACGGCGTCTCTGGATCGCATCACGGCATAGATTCCAAAAGGACCGCCAAGGCTGGGTTGCCTGATGTTGGCTGGCAGGATTCTCATAGGTAACATGATCAAATCCGAGACACTTCGCCGCCATTGATTGGAGTCCAGTGAGGCGACCTTCGACTCCCCATCGGAGCTGTACAACAGGGGTTTGAACAGCTGGCGCAAGGAGTAAGTTTGATATACCCAGCACATCCTGCTCGGAAATCATTGAAGGACTATATTCGCGATGCGCGCCAACCACAGCTTTCATTACGATTTGACCGATCCATTGACCCAAAGTCGCATCACTTGGTTTGGGCAGATATGAGCTCAGTCTCTTGATGAGGTGCCCCTTTTCCAGGACAGTTGCTCCCACGAACTGCACGGTCGACGAAAGGAAACGTGGAGGTAACTCACCGAAGATCTCTTTAGCGGTTTTGAAGTATGGAACATGAAATTCAACCGTGGAACCGTATTTAATAGAATGGCCACCTTCAAAAAACTTCATCTTTCGAAGAGGTACTGTATCCGCATCCCATAGTAGAACGGGCTGATTTGTCCTTTCAATGGTATCGATCAAGAGCGCAATCTTCAAAACCTGTTGATAATACCAGCCGAGTCGAGGTGTGATTTCAGTCTCATATGTACTTGCGCTGAGCTCTTTAATTGCGATCTTTCGAAAGTCTTCGAAAGAGAGAATGCTACTCTCAGGAATGAAGGAGATAGCCGTATCAGCGATTTTTCTGCGAAACTCACCGCAATCTTTGTCCGGGCAAACAACGGAAACCGAGGTCCCAGGATAATATCGCTTGAATTGCCCCAGTGACAACTGGATCGTCGGTAGATTACCAATCAATGAGGCCTGAATGATATTGAAGCCGCTCAAGCGTCGGCTCCTTTGCACATGAGTTCTATTACGCCATCTACGTCGGTTCGGGCCTTCCAACCCAGAAACTCTCTTGCCTTGCTGGGGTCACCACGGCTTACAAGGATGTCAGACGGTCGAAGGAGAGACTCATCCACAATGACATGCTCTTTCCAATTGAGCCCAAAGTAAGCGAAACACTTCTCAACAAAATAGCCTAAAGAGACGGTTCGTCCCGTAGCGATAATAAAGTCTTCAGGCTCCTTCGTTTGCAGAATTTGCCACATCACATCGACATACTCTTCTGCTGAGCCCCAGTCCCTTGAGATGGAAAGATTTCCCAATTTCAGAGTGACCGACTCTCCCTGATGGATCTGCCTTGCTGCGTTCACAATTTTTTGAGTTACAAACCGTTTCGGCCGCAGAATCGACTCGTGATTGAAGAGAATCCCATTAGATATGAACAACCCGTAGGCCTCACGATACAATTTGCCAATATTATGAGCAGCAGCTTTGGCAATTCCATAAGGGCTGCAAGGTTTAAACGGCGTATTCTCATTCGCCGGATGATCTTCAGTATTGCCAAAAATCTCTGACGAGCTTGAGTTGTAAATTCGAGTATCCGGCACGATTAACCGAGCCGCTTCTACCAAATTAAGCGTCCCGGTGACCATACTTTCAATAGTTTCGACGGGCTGCTCAAAAGAGAGGCTAACCGAACTTTGCCCAGTCAAATGGTAAATCTCTGAAGGCTGATACTTTTCCAGAGTCTTATAGATACTCTGTGGCTCCAGAATAGACATTGTTACGACTGGAACCTGATCAAAGATTCCAAGCCGACGCAGATTCCGAAACTCATTTCCTTCAGAGTCACGTGAAGTGCCAACCACTCGATAGCCTTTTCCAAGCAAAAGCCGAGCAAGAAGCGCCCCATCTTGACCACTGACGCCAGTAATGAGCGCTACGCGATTTGAATCACTCCGCATAACAATTTCGTATCAAAAACGTCAGAAAACTCAATCTCAAATCGGATCGGTAAGTGCGTAAGGACAGACACTCACCTAAGGATTCAGACATCAAGCCAAGTCCAAGGTACAGTCATGATCGAATGTGGAAATTCCTCTTGCACCTTGAACCCCAACCAAAACTTCGGGGCATAGATCTTTTTGTTCGGCTTTGAATTGAGGTACGCCCCCCACCAGGCGAACGAGCTATTTGAAACAATCGCTATATCGGCGTTCTGAATGAGCTGGAAGTCAATAATCATGTCGTTCGATTCATAATGAAAGTTGGACCGTTGACCGAAACGCACTTTAAGATCAGAGCAATCATCGCCAATAAAGAACACTTCGAATTCATCGAGATTGCCCAGCTCCTCGAAGGCTTTCTCATAAAAACTTAAAGGAAGAACTAGATCGTACCCAAGCTTCTCATCTCCAAATTCCTTATAATCTCCCCTTCGGCGATGAACGACGATCGTCTTCTTACCAGAAAATAGCTCTCCGTATTTCGCTTCGAACTTAGCCTGATGCTCAGGTCGGATCCGGAGCTCAGATCTAACGAGGGCGTCCATATCTTCGAAATAGCGTGCCGACTGCATGAAGCCGGTATACCGTCTCCAGTTTCGGACTCGAGTCAGTTCTTTTTCCGGGGCGTGCCATGAGTCAAGGTGCACTTCGGGAAGGCGGACCTTCAGCTTCCTAAAAGCCCTGATAAGAAAAACATTCAGCGACCTATGGTACCGTCTGCAAACGAAATAATCCGGCAATTGGAAATTTCTCTCGTCGCTTAGGTCGTAAGTAATCAGAAAGGGAGATTTTAATCGTGCAGACGCACTGACAGCGTAGGCGTACAAAAACATCTGGTTTCCCAGGCGTCCCACCATTTCGACTGAAATCACCGCACTCCCCTCAACTCTTGAGCTTGAATGTCAAAGAGCCTTTCGCAGGCCTTCAGCATGCCAGGACGGTGAGAAACTATAATGACTGTACACTGTCCCTTGAGGCGCTGGACATGTTCAGCGATCTTCTCCTCAGCGTGCATATCAAGATTTGCGGACACTTCATCTAGGACTAATAACTTCGGCTGAGCCAGCAGAGCACGCGCCAAACAGAGTCGCTGCTTCTGACCTGTAGAAAGACCCTCGCCATCCTCAGAGATAGCAGACGTCAAAAACTGATCCCAATCGTACGAGTCCTCGGCAAAGCCGGCATTAATCAGGGCAATGACCAACTTTTCTTTTTCGTAAACTCCCTGAGCACCATAGAGCAAATTATCCTGTACAGTTCCAGCAATCAAAAAAGGCTCAGCTCCAACGTACCCAATCGGCACAGCAGAATTTCGAGGCGTGAAAGATTGCGCACCAGTCTTCAGCCAAAGACTTCCTTGTGTTGGCTCAATAATCCCTAAAACCAATGCCAAAAGCGTTGATTTGCCGGCGCCACTTTGCCCGACAATGCCGATACAAGAGCCAGCTGGGACTTCGAGCGAAAGATGGTCCAGAACATTAGATTGTGAACCTGGATACCGATAGCCAAGGTTTTCTATGATAAGCGTAGGTGGCTCAGGCCAGCCTTCTGACGTTCGATTTGCTGAGAGCGGATCATTGCTCTTCGCTTTGACTTCAATGTTAGGCCCTTCCGAGTTGCCATAGAGTGAAAGAGTCCTAATGGGAACCATTGCCTTGTCGATAAAACGTTGATGAACTTTAGCGATCAAATCAGCCGCCTGAGTGTAAGCGGCAAAATTGCTTTGCAAACTTCCCAATGTGCTACCAGCCGCTCCAAGTGACTGAACCATTCGCAAAAACAAGTAGAGAAAGGAAATAAAAGCTGATCCAGGCTGAGGATCCAGCTTGTATTGGGCAGCCAGAAGAACGGCGATCAGTAAGATACCAATCGCTTCTGGCAGTGCCGAAGAAAGACCGGAAATGAAATGTACTCGCAGGCTTTTCTGAGTGGTCGCTAAACTCGACTCATGCAATCGTGCTAACTCTAGGCTTTCAGTTTTCAGGACCCGAATCAGCATCCAGTTTCGAGATGCCCGTACTAGACTGCGTTGGACACTTTCATAATCGCTAATGATGTGAAAGCTCATGCCTCGAACGTAACGATGAGTTGCCCTGATAACCGGTGCCACTACTAGAATCGCCAGGCAGCCAATCAGGGCTTTCAACGGCGACTTTACGAAAAGCACAATAATAAAAAATGCCGACTGCACAGCGGCCGACCCAAATGCCCCAAGCCCGGTACAAAATGTTGTAGCCTTCGGAAAAATATCGCCTAGCCGGGTATTTACATCGGA
>JBJMMA010000256.1:0-8728 GCA_045805065.1 Bdellovibrionia bacterium
TCACAAGCTGTACAGCCACAAACGGTTGCAGCTCCACAAGTTCAAGTCCAGGCTCCTGTCGCTCCTGCACCACAAGTTCAGGCCGCTCCAGCTCCTGTAAAGGCTGCGGTTCCTCCGCAACCTAGCCCAGCGATGCTTGCCGCAGCTGCAGCCGCAGCAGGTTTCAATGCCGCACCGCAAGTTCAAGCAGCAGCTCCTGTGATTCAACCTGAGCCAGAGCTTGAGCCTCAGATCCACATGGAAGAAGTTGAAGCTCCAAAAGCTTCGAGCCTCTCCTCGATGGCATCGATGAACCAGATGACCAATGGCGCAACGACTGAAGCTGAAGGTGCTGAGCTTGCTCGGGCCCGTGCAATTGCGCAACGCCTTGGAATCACCAACTTGACCGACGACGAATACGACGTTCCGACCTACATGCGTCGTCAACAAGAGCACGAACTCTAAAAAAATCTCACTCAGCAAGAGCGAGTAAGGCCCTGGAGGAACCCAGTTCTTCCGGGGCTTTTCTTTTTTGAAGCAGATTTTGCTCGAGCCGATGGTTCTGAGAAAAATCAAAAATGCTCAAATTTACCGAGGAAATTAAGGAAAAGAGAAGAGTCTTATAAGGTTCTTATATTTCCTTTTAGGACCGAGGCCAACAATAGACTGGCCAGTCTAAAAAACAAGCCCCCGCGGAAAAAATAAATACGGCCCCTAAATTTGCAAAATTTCGGCTGCTCGGTACACTCGTTGAATCTAAAAGTTCAGCGCAGCGGATGGTAGGTGGCAGTACTCGAAACCCATAAAACACAAGGTTTCAACCATCCAAAGCAACGAACAGGGAACAAACTGGGGGGAAGTGACAATGTCTAGGACGGTTTTTAGAGCCAGGGAAACACGGTTCGTAGTAGCGCTCTCAGCGCTCGCAGCATCAATGATGATCTCCATGAGCGGCGCAGCATTTGCTGCCGAGTACCAACCCGGAGAAGTCATTGTAAAGTACAAACCCGAAGCAGTTCGCACCCGCGCCCTGATGAATCAAATGTATGATTCCGCAGGCGTTCAAAAAGTAAAGCGCTTCACAGGAATGATGAGCGGCATGGAACGCCTTGTGTTGGCCGACAACGTCAAAGTTGAAGACGCCATCGCTGAACTTGAGAAGAATGACGCGGTCGAATACGTTCAACCTAACTACATCCTTCACGCTTACCCAGTCTCTGAAGGAAGTGAAAATGCAGCTGATGACGCAAGCGAAGGAACCTTCGCAATGGCTCCAGTTCCCTGCATGTTTCCTGGAGTCAACTATCCTCCAGGTTGCGCAGCTCAGCAGAGCGGCGGCGGACAGAAGCCGGCTCTGAAACCAGCTCCAGCAGACGTGAATCCTCCGGTTGCAGATCCAGATCTCGCTCAGACTTACGGCATGAACAAGATCGCCGCAACAACCGCTTGGAACACCTTCAAAGGAAGCAAGAGTTTCATCGTCGCCGTGATCGACACCGGCGCAGATTATAACCACAAGGATCTCTCCTTCAATATGTGGCGCAACCCAAAGCCAACCGACAAGCAGGACGTCGTCGGCTTTGACTTCGTTCATAACGATGGACTTCCTTATGACGATAACAGACACGGCACGCACACTGCCGGAACCGTCGGCGCAGTGGGCGGGAACGGAGTCGGTGTCTCTGGCGTCGCTCAACGTGTCTCCATCATGGCTTTGAAATTCCTCTCCGGAGAAGGCAGCGGAACAACGGCTGATGCAGTCCGTGCGATCGACTACGCAGTCGGACATGGCGCGAAGGTTCTCAGCAACAGCTGGGGCGGAAAAGGCGACCAAGGAAACAAGGTCCTCTCAGACGCAATCGAGCGCGCAAGAACCAAGGACGTCCTTTTTGTTGCCGCAGCCGGAAACGACTCGGGCAATAACGACGACCCAAAACAAGCTGACTATCCTGCAGCTCTCAAGAACGACAACATCATCGCAGTTGCTGCAACGGACTCCAACGACTCGTTGGCCAAGTTCTCCAACTACGGTGCGAAGTCAGTTCACGTTGCTGCTCCAGGAGTCAACATCTACAGCACGATCCCTGGTGACAGATACTCCATGTTGACCGGTACCTCCATGGCGTGCCCGCATGTTGCAGGCGCTGCGGCTCTGGTCTGGGCAAAGAACCCAACCTGGAATTACCAAAAAGTGAAGGCTGCTCTCATGAGCACCGCCGACATGGTTCCAAGCCTCAAAGGCAAGACGATTACCGGCGGTCGAATCAACGTTCTTAAGGCTATGAACGCTCGTTTCCCTCGCTAATTCCAGAGTCCTTCGTTGTTAGCTAAGTGCTCAACGGATTGACATCGGCTGAGAACCAGTTCGAAGCCGGGGCCAGGGAATAGGCTAGTGTGGGGGTTCACTCGAAAGAGTGGGCCCCCATTTGTTTTTCAGAGCCAAAAAAAGCAGAGGGGCGGACTCCTTGTCCACCCCTCCCTTGTGAGAGCCCATTCCTGACAAATCCGACGGAGATCGTGATTGAATCGGATCGCCCTAGGAGAACGCTCTCTCCCCCCATCCTTAGGTACTGCTTTACTTCACATCCTTGTGTGGTCGAAGTACCCGCGCGCTGCGCGGAGCCATCCTGGCTATCCGACCCAAGCCGAATTGATTGGTGCGATCTAATCCAGGATCATGCAAGCTTGAGCTTGATGCCCACGCTCTTGTGCTTGTGTCCGTCGATGTGAATCTGCTCGCGGCGCTCTTCCTCCTCTTTGCAGCCTAAGCAAAGAGTTGCGGTTGGGCGCACTTCAAGGCGGCGAAGCTCAATATCGTCACCACACTCTTCGCACTCTCCAAAGCATCCCTCGGAGATGCGGCGAATAGCTTCATTGATTTTCTTCAAGTAAAGAGCTTCGCGACTCTTGAGGCGCATGCGCATCGAGCTTTCAAGCTCGTGCGAGCTCAAGTCAGCCTCGTCGTATTTCTCGTCCTGGCTGAGAGAAAAGCTCTCGCTCGCCATTTCAAATGAGTTCACGAGACGCATTTTTTGCTCTTCGAAGAGGTTCTTGAATTTAGCTAGAGTGATCGAGTCCATAACACACGCATCTTTCCGGTTCTGGCTAGTCATTCCTATTTGGGGGGCCACAACCTGTTTTCGCTGACCGCGGACTCTCTTGCATCCTTATGAGAAAGTCCGAAGATTTTTAAGTCGATCTCACCGCGCACCTATCCCTGTGGCGGTCCATTCCTTTGGAGAGAAATCTGACTTCCGCTTGATTACCTTACCGTTGCTTGATCGTTTTCAGTCTGGGTGGGCTTATTCTGCCGCTACTCGCTGGCATCGGTAGGATGCGTATGCGGAGTAGAAAGCATGTGCGACCGCGTAGACTGCGTGTGCTGCGACGGCGACTGCTCCTGCCGTTGCTGCTGCTGCGTTCGCTTCGTGGATGTAGCCAGCAAAGTTATTAATGATGTTCATAACCGGCCTCCTTTTCGTATGTGCCTTCTATTCGTGAGAGGTATTCTCACGATACAGTTTCGGGGTGATTCCCTCACTGCCTCCGGTACGAAGATAGTGCTAGCCGTGTGCCAGTGCGGCATAAGAAGTAAAAAGCCTAATTATTCTGCGGAAATGTAAAAAAACGAGGGTAGTTGAGCAACGAAACCCGTGAAAAGAGCGCCGCGGCAAGGGCCAAAACGCGCCTAGGTGATTGAAATACTTGGGGTCAATTTGGGCAGGATAAAAAAGGGGAGGGTCAGAAAAGCACCCTCCCTGTGTCTTAACCAGATCAGGTCCGTGCTAGACCTTAGGCATAACGACGAGAGAAGGTCTCGCCCATGCTCTTGGACTCGCGGCCTGCAGCTGTGAGGACTTCCTTACGTTCTTGCTCTTCTTTGCAGGATACGCAAAGGGTCGCGGTTGGACGTGCTTCGAGACGACGTAGTTCAATGTCTTCGCCGCACGCGTCGCATTCGCCGAACGTGCCTTCTTCGATGCGCGCGAGGGCTTCATCGACTTTCTTCAAATAGAGCGACTCGCGATTGCGAAGACGCATTCTCATCGCTTGTTCAATGTCTGTCGTAGCTTGATCGATCTCATCGTACCGATCATCTGCACAAACGCTGAAATCTTCGCGAACGACGCGGTCATTGAAGAGAACCGCTTTACGTTGAGCCTCAAACAGCTTTTTGAACTTCTTCAGTTTTTCTTTATTCATGTTGTTACTCCCCCCTAGTTAACAAATCGATCAGCTAATCCGCTCACACACTGCGGCTTTGCCCGCCCCCCGGCAGGCAAAGACTTAGCCTTTCAATTCGCGAATGACTGCCTGACTGATGGCTTGAAGTGTCTCCATGACACCCACACCACGATTCGCCACTGCTTCAAAATACGGCTTGTGCATCGGATTGAGCGTGGCTTCCAGTTCCTGGATGCTCACGATGTCCGACATGTCCCGCTTATTGTACTGATAAACCAGCGGAAGCTTGCTCAAGTCGTAACCTTGTTTATCGAGGCTTCGCTCCAACGACTCGAAGCTCTCGATGTTCGCGTCCATTCTCTCTGCCTGGCTGTCGGCGACAAATACAACGCCGTCCACGCCCTTGAAGATGAATTGACGAGAAATCTCGTAAAAAGTCTGTCCCGGAATCGAGTAAAGATGAAACCGGGTCGTATAACCACGCACATCGCCCACAGCAAGCGGGAGAAAGTCAAAGAACAGCGTGCGCTCGTTCTCCGTGCTCAGCGTGACCAGCTTTCCGCGCTGCTCCTGTTGCGTGTGTTCGTACACGTACTGGATGTTAGTGGTTTTCCCTGAAAGACCGGGACCGTAGTAGATGATTTTACAATGCGCCACCTTGGTGACGTAATTGATTAAACTCACCCAACCTCCGTGCGATTCTCGAGCGCCTTACCGATTGTCTGGCGATCGGTGTACTCGATCATTCCGCCAACCGGAATACCATGCGCCAGCTGAGTCACGCGAATTCCGCTCGGCTTCACCAAACGTGCGATGTAGAGCGAAGTCGCTTCGCCTTCCACGCTTGGGTTAGTCGCAAGGATCAACTCTTTGATTTCCGGTTTTTCAGCGGTCGCAGGACGCGAAAGACGCTGAATGAGCTCACGGATTTTCAGATCATCCGGACCGATGCCGTCCAAAGGAGAGAGTGCTCCGTGCAGCACGTGATAAAGGCCGCGGAAGCTTCCTGTCTGCTCGATCGAGAAAACATCCGATGGGCGCTCAACCACGCAAACCACAGAGTGGTCGCGATTCGCGTTTGCGCAAATACGGCAAGGACTGACGTCGGTAAACGTGTAGCACTCCTGGCAGAGAACGATCTTCTGCTTGGCGTTCATCAGCGCGTCGGCCAGACCTTTTGAATAACCTTCGTCCTGGCGCAGAATGTAATACGCCAAGCGGGTAGCGGTCTTTTCGCCGATTCCCGGAAGCTTGGAGAGCTCATAAATCAGGCGCGATACAGGATCGCGGCTGTTTTGATTGTTTGAAGGGGCGTTATTAAAGTTAACCATGGCTTACTCCTTCGCCTCTTGTTCGGCGAGCAATGTCTCTGAAAGCTCGATTGGGCCCAGTTCCCCTCCGAAAAGGGCCTTGGCTTCCAGAATGGTTGGATGATTTCTAGCGGCATCGCGTGCGTTCTTTTGCTTTTCTTCGAGCTCACGACGCTTCTTCTCTGCAAGGCTCTCGCCCGCTTCGCGGATCTCAAGCTGCACGCGCGTGGTTTTTCCAAAGTACTCTTTTGTCAGAGTCAGAAGCTGCTCGTTATAAACGCGTGATTGAAGCTGATCGCGGAAGTAGCTGTCTTTAGGTTGATAAGAGAGCTGCAATTGCTGCTCGTTCGCAGCGCTTGGAAGCGTCACACAGCTCCCGTGCTCAAGAATGGACGCAAGAAGTGGTCTCGTCTTACGGACCATTTCGATAAAGCCTTCCCAACTGAGTGGTCCTGCAGGCGCAACCGGAGCCGCTGGCGCCGGCGTGGAAGCAGCAGGAGCAGGTGCGGTATAAGGCGCAGGCTGAGGCGCTGAAATTCTTGGGGCTACAATGGGTGCCGTGATCGAAGCCGCGGCTTGTTGAGGCGCTGATGCCGCAGATGTTGTTTTAGGCGTCACCGGAGTGGGTAGTGCTGCCGAAGGTGCTGCACCAGTTCCCACGGAAGGGATTGGACGAGCCGACCCACCGGTTGCCGGAGGATTTGATTGCGGAGGCGCACTCGTTGGTGCGTCTGCATACATCAAAGCTTCGGCAGTGGCGCATTTGACCACAAGAACATCGAGAACGATCTTTGGCTGCGGCGAGCGAGCGATCCATTCCAACCCATGGTGCATGACTTGGAAGATCATCTCGATCTCTTCAAGCTCGCGATGGGACGCACTGGCCGTCAACTCGTTCCACTCTTCAGTGGAGAGCTCAAGCGAGCCCGAGTTCTGAGAGCCGACTTTCGCCAGAATGGCGGCATGAAGGAACTCAATCAAGCTGCGGGTCAGAACGCGAAGGTCATGGCCGCGCGTATACGCCTGATCCACAAGCGATAGAGCATCCAGCGGCTTGCGCTTGAAGATGCCATCCAAAATTCCAAGAAGCGTCTGGCCTTCAACCAGGCCGATGCTATCGCGGACAGAGGACACCGTGATCTGATTTCCGGAGAAAGCGATCACTTGATCCAGAAGCGAGAGCGAGTCGCGCATGCTGCCTTCGGCGGCGCGAGCAATCAGTGCAAGAGCTGCAGGCTCAGCGGCAACGCCTTCGGCTTGGGTGACTTCCGTCAAGCGCTGCTGAATCTGCGCAAGCGTCACGCGACGATAATCAAAGCGCTGAACGCGCGAGAGAATGGTGGCAGGGATCTTGTGCGGCTCAGTCGTTGCGAAGATGAATATGACGTGTGCAGGTGGCTCTTCAAGCGTTTTTAACAAAGCGTTGAAAGCTGCCGTCGTGAGCATGTGAACTTCGTCGATGATGTAGATCTTGCGGCTACCGGTTGCAGGAAGGTATTTCGCGTTCTCGCGGATCTCGCGAACTGCTTCAACACCGTTGTTTGAAGCACCGTCGATCTCGATCACATCAATGCTGGTTCCAGACGTGATTTCTTTGCAGCTTGCGCATTGGTCGCAGGATTTCAACCATTCACCGCGCGCGTCGGTGACCATTTGCGTTTGTTCGCAGCGGATCACTTTCGCAAAAATACGAGCGATGGAAGTTTTGCCAATCCCGCGAGAGCCGGTGAAAAGGTAAGCCTGATGGATTCGTTGCGCACGAATGGCGTTCATCAGCGTTCGAACGATGTGGCTTTGCCCCACGATGTCCGAAAACTGACCAGGACGCCATTTCCTGGCTAAAACGATGTACGATCCGGTTGAACTCACTTGTTCGAACCCCACTCCCCACACTATTTAAAGAAGGCAGGACAGTACTCTTCTTAGCGGAGTTAAACAAGCGAAAACATTGGGATTTTGCCGCACTAGGCTAGTGCAGTGCAACAGATCGGGCGAGTGAAAATTCAGTTATGATCTTACACGCTTGGAGCGAGTGACTCAGTTATTTTACTTCAGTGTGAACAGAGCGCCACTCGTGCCTGAGTCAGCGGCCCACGGCATTGCGGCGTGTCGAGCGGTCGAGAAAGAGTCTGCTACGGATGCTGGGCTACGGCCTGAAGGCTGAGTCACAGCCGTAGGGAGATAAACGCTTTGTTCACGACTCACGGGCGTGAGCTTCTTTTGAGAATCGCGCATGAGAGTTTGATAAATCTGACTCAATTCGGCTTTGCGATGAGAAGCTTTCTCAGCGGACCACGCTGGAATGGAGACCATAAGAGCCAGAGAAATCATCAGAACGTGACGGAATGACATATTCATCTTCCTCAAGCTCTATAAGGTTCAAGCTGGATGCCTCAATTGTTTAGAAGAAAGATCGAATAGTTCTCACCATTTAAAAAACGTGTCGAGAAGGACACACGTAGAAAACCTGTCGAAGTTTTTTGCGCTGTCTAAGCCTTGGCCAAAGCAAGACGTTTGGAGTGATGGGGTTCAGTAAGTACAGTTCTCGTAAGTAAATGAGCAGAACGCAAATGGATCAGTACAAATCTGATTACAGCTACCGTCGCAAAAGGCTGCGCAATCAGCTCCAGTCGCGACCGTTGTATTATCCGTTCCGCCTAAGCCCATGTCCTGGGCACAGGATCCACCATTGTACATATGCCTCTCACGATAGCAGGTGATGGCCGAGACTGGGCTTTCATAAACGCTTAGCAAGACCAGGCTCAAACCAGAGAAAATAAAAGCCAATCTTTGATGCCGCGACATAGGCACGCTCCCCCTCTTATGAGGGTAGCATGCGCTCATTTGCACAGCAATCAACCGCCAAGAGATGCAGTATTTAAAGCTTTTAGGAGGCGATCTTCCTTAAATCCCCGGAAATTAGAGACTTGAATCAGTGAGAGAACATCGGAGTCCGTACAATCAACTCCTTCAGTTACCATGATCGTAAAGGATTGAGCGATTACACCCAGTCGATTGATTTCCGGCTTAAGCGCTTCAACGATTGCAGAAGCTTTTGGTCCCACACGCGAAGCGGTATTCATCAGATCAACCAGGCCTTTGGTTTCTTGAACGTAAAAGTGCCACATGGCCTGCTCAATCCGCTTCAGTTCGTTTTTGAGTTTTTCGATTTTTCCAGAGTCAGCCGCGATCACTTGACGAAGCTTCTTATCCAGATTCTCCCCATTTTCATAAATCGACGCGATGTCGCGCGA
>JBJMMA010000257.1:0-20936 GCA_045805065.1 Bdellovibrionia bacterium
AATGAGTTTTAAAAAACACTCACCCAGCTTAACTGCCATTTCGATCATTGCTGTCGCTTTCATTGCCAATTTTGCGCAAGCGACCGATAACCTCGGTACTCCTCCAGAGAAAACCTGCTGTATTTGTACTGTCGGCAATCATCCCGGCTGGCAAGTTTCAGCATTTAAACTCGGCTGTAAACACTGGCTGGGCAGGCAATCGGGATGCGACGTTAAGCAGTTGGTCCCAGGCTGGGATTTCATCGAAGGCGCCGCCGCCTCTTGCAAGAATGGCAAAATAAAACTCAGCTACATCGGACATGGCAACTCATTTACAAGTGAGATCATTCTATATGAGTACCTGTCTCAGCTCACGAACCCTAATCGTCTTGGCGCGAGCGTTGAATTTGACAATACATCCTGCATGGCGCTTTCGGACGCCGTAAAAGTGAAGCGCTTGTTCGATGGTTTGCCTCTTGGGCCAGGAAAATACATTCGCATCACGGGAGCCCAATCGAACTCTGTCGGCGAATTCGATTCTATTCTGCCAGGCCTGCTGCAAGTCAACGCAGTCATTGACACTCGAATCACCGAGCCAGAATACCCAAGCTGCTCTAAAGTTAAAAATGCCGATTGCCTGATCATGCAGCAAGGAAACCGTGTTTATTGTGAGAACAACGATCATTCTTATGGAGTGCTGACCTGTCAAAAAGCTCCGGATCCTTTTCGCTATGAAGTCGGCGAAGATGGTAATGAAAAACTCTCTCCTCGCTGGACACAAACGGGAACGATATCCGCGAAAAAACTCTTTGCACCACTGAAGAATTTTTTACCCCCTGGCACTTATGAGTGCACAGAACAAGAAAAACCGACAATAGCGCGCTTCCTCTTTTTAGAATCCTCAAGCGGGAAAACGTACGTGGAAGTCAGCGCCCCGACCTTGAATTCCAAGGCGTATGGCACGTTTATAAGCGTGGAAAAGAACCTCTTTGCGAATTTTGAATTTCCGACATCAGAACTTCTATACTTGACTGTCATGGGCCATGCGAAAGATCTGTCTGATGTCCGGATTATGACTCGAACACGAGATGATCGGCAGTTATGGACGCTTTACGACCACTGCCATAAAATCGACTCTTCACAGAGCTCGCAAAAGCAGTAATTAAAAGCGATCCGCCCGGAATGGATAAGGATCAAAGATCGACTTCTCTCCAGTAACAAGATCCGCGACAAAGCGGCCGCTTCCCATGCCGGATTGGAGGCCAAGCATCTGATGCCCTGCTGAGACGACCAGGTTGCTATAACGTTTTGGTCTTCCAATCACCGGTACGCCATCGGGTGTACAAGGGCGCAGGCCGCGCCAGATCTCAACGATCTCAGGATTCTCAGGCACGTACATGAACTCTTGCGAGCCTCTCATGATTCCGTCCAGGCGACGGGGCGTGATCGAATCATCTTTGCTATCAACGAGCTCAAGAGTTCCCGCGAGGCGAACGCCGCCTTTACGCGGAGTCACCGCGATTTTTCTCTCCAGAATCATGATTGGATGCGTAGGAGCCTTGTCAAAAGACTTCACCGTGATGGCGTAACCCTTGCCCCCCAGGATCGGCACGCGAAGCCCAAGCTCGCGGGCGATGTTGGTTGACCACGTTCCCGTTGCAAGAACGTATTGATCTGCGCGCATGTCACCACGAGTGGTTCTGATCGAATCGATTTTTCCATTACTCGTATTGAAAGCAAAAACCTCAGCACGTGAAATAATTTTTGCGCCGTTTGCGATCGCGGCTTCTGCCAAAATCCTGGAAATCTGAAGGGGCTCAGCATGCGCTTCTTTTGGAAAATAGACGCCCCCGCGAAGACGGGCGCGAAGGCCAGGCTCAAGCGCTTTGACCTCGTCTTCGTTCATCTTCTGGCCGGGAACACCGTGTGGAGCGACGAGATCCATCTCTTGCACGGCAGCAGCAAAACCAGCGTCGGTCGCGCTCACCATCAAAAGGCCTTTTTGTTCAAAGCCAATGGCGCCTGGATACTTTTGATCGAGCTTTGAGTAAGCCTCAAGGCTGTACTTGGAAATGTCAGTCAAAACGGAAACCGCACGCAAAGCCTGCTTTTGGTTCATTGACATCAAAAAGCGCGCAAGCCAGCGCATGAGCAGAATACTGGGCTGAGGCTTGATTCGAAGCGGACTATCCGGATCCATCAACCAGCCGATCGACTTAAGCAGCATGCCCGGCATCGGAAGAGGCATGGAAAAACAGGGTGTAAGCCAGCCTGCATTCCCATAAGAGCATCCATAGCCTGGATCGCCTTTATCGATCAGGGTTACGGCCACTCCACGACTGCTGAGTTCGTACGCGGCGGACAGTCCGATGACGCCGCCCCCGATAATGAGGACATCCTGCTTCTGCATAAAGCTGATCTTAGCGCAGGAGCGAAAAGATTTCTGCCGAAAACGGATCCGCTTGTGGGTCGCCAGGGTTGAGACCCACGACCTGAGGAGCCGGGACAGGCTGAATGAGCCGAGAGAGTACGGAAGTCAGTTTTACTGGAGCCTCAAATTGGGGAGCATGACCAACGCCCTCAAGCTCAATAACTCGAGTGGAAGTCTGCTTGAGCGCCGAAAGCCAGCAAGGAATGACGGCGGGTGGAATCAGCGAGTCTTTCTCCCCCCAGACCAGGTCGACCTGTGCTTTCACCTGAGGCAAAAGAGGTTCCAAAAGATGGTCATCCCGGAACGAGCGCACAAATTGGCGAATCTCTTCTTGAGAGGCAAAGGTCATCAGCTCACCCACCAGCCGATGTAGCCGGTTTTCCTTCTCCAAAAGAGAGGGGCGAAGCTCTCTCAAGCATTCGATTCCGTTTTCGACGAGCTCCCTGATCCGGTTCTCAATTTTCACTCTGAAATCACGATCCACAAAAACGCCGGACGGAGCAATGAGCAGGACTTGCTTCAGATTAGTCTCATGGGGATAAGTAACACCTCGAATTGCGGCATAATGCGCGGCCAAAGCCCCGCCCAAGGAGTGTCCCATCACGGTATGCGGATTGAGCGCGTCCAAAGCAGAGACACTCACGTTCACCATGGAATCTATCGAGTCAAAACAAGGCTCATTGAAAAGATAGCCATGAAAGCCCGGAAACTCGATCAAGACGAGTTCGTCAAAGTGTTTAGAGAGATCGCTCTGAAGCATCGTGATCGTAGGCAGCCAGCTTAAAGGCGAATCTGCAAAGCCGGGAATCAGAACAAAGGGCCCCTTGTTTCTATTCTTATGCTGCCTGGTTCGCAAGGGTTTGCGCCACATTCCGATCTTGCACGTCGCTTGTCCGCTACAAGGCCCGTCGCTTTGCTCGATCCCATTTTGCAACGTTTCACAGCCCCACCGCTCGAGCTTAAAACCCGCGGAGCGGAGAAAAAGCCCGCTAATTTTATGGAGATTTTCTGATAGCTGGCGAGTCGTGATGCGCATCCTAATTGTTGTTTTTCAGGAATCATTCCAAGCGCGCCACTATGTGGCACGACCCAAGCGCGCCACTGTGTGGCACGACCTGAGCGCGCTCCATACTATGTATGGCACGTTCTATTAACGAAGCAGTGCTGAGACGATTTCAAATGCAATCAGCACAATAATAATAAGCTCATACATATGAGCACGGCGCGTATTGACCTCGCCTTGCAAGAGCTCAGAGACGCGAGCAAGCAGGTTCATTTTACCTGATAAGCTTTCTTGCCAATCTCCGATGCGGAAGCGGCGGATGGCTCCGCGGAAAATCACGGCGAGATAAAAGTCACCGACAACCTTCAGCGAGTTATCGATTCGCTCCAGAAATTCGGAGAACTCGATATAGCGGGAGTTTGCTTCGTGCGAGATCTTCGCAAAGTCGCCTCGAAAGAACCTGTTCTTGCCAAGCTCAATGGAGTCATAAAGCTCAGTGAGCCTTTTATCCAGAAGGTCATCGTAATAGCGAAACTCGAGCAAGTGCGTGAGCGCAAACTCCAGAACGTCCGCAATGTCTCTTTGGCCAGACGGCTCAATGACGATTGCGCTATTCCAATCAATGACGACAAGGTCGTTTTCAGAATACTGGAACGAAACATCCCTGATTCCGTTTCGGCTCTTTGAAGAAAGCCGCTCTTTGGGCTCGCCCAAAATCAGCTCGGGAATGGCGCCCTGATCAATCAGCTGAGCTGCCTTATCAATTCCTGCCACTTCCTCGAGGAAGTAAATCGTATAATCCTCAAAAACATCCCACTCGTTCACCCGCTTCAGGGCAGGCCTCATGATTTGAGTGAGCTCGCGAGCTTTTTCGCGCGCGAGCTGATTGAGCTCTTCAATGCCGGGAATATCGCCGTTGAAAACCGCGCCTCTGGCAATGAGCGAAGACCATAGAGTGCCCTCAGCGATCGGAATTTGAAACACGACCGAAAGAACGCCGTAATCCCAAACCGTCGCCAAAAGCTCAGCGTGAACCAGAGTGTCCAGAATTTTGAACGAAGCCTTGCCCAGGTTCAAACGGACCGGGGCATTGCGAATGATGACCGCGTTTCCACGACCGCGAGAAATCGCCATGCGAGCCGTGCCCGATGCGTCTCTCAAGGTGTTTTCAACGGCGCGAAGATCAACTTCTTCAGCGATATCGAAAACGCGATAAACCAAGATCGTTCCTCTCTTGATGAGCGGATCAATCAGGTTCGGGATGTGTTGAATCGATGGAGGCAGAGTGGTCATGAAGAGAGTGCTCTGCCTTTAAGTTTAATGCAGGACGTATTGGTTGCAATACTTGCTGACAATAGATAGCAAACGCTCGACGTCGACGGGCTTTTTTACCCACTCGGAAACGCCTTCAATCTGCATTTTTTTGCCATATGCCGTAAAAACGATCACAGGCGTGTGGACGGCAAGATTTGCCTTGGAACGTTCGCGAAGAAAAGTAATTCCATCCATCTCTGGCATGTTCAGATCCAAGAAGATCGCAGCAGGCTCCCCCTTCTCGGTAATCACTCTGAGGGCATCTTTCCCATTACATGCGGTCATGACCCGATACCCTTCATCTTCTAAAAGAAGCTTAAAGGTATCGCGAATACTCTCATTGTCCTCGATCAACAGCAGTTGTTGGCCTTTTTGATCCCACGAGAGCTGCGGTGATGGCGTAATTAGAGTTCTAGACCCCGGCATGGAATTCCCCTTCCGGTGCGCACCATACCAAAAGTCATATGGAACTGCCATCACAGTGACCAAAATTTATCGATCAACCGAATAAATGGATCACGCAATGCGTTAGAAAATTACCATGCCGGAGGATCACTTGCCGGGAAGGATTCCATGGAAGCCTCCTCAACAACGTCAGCGGTCCCGTTGCGGAACTTCTTGTTCTCTTTCACGTCGCTTGAGACCTCCTGGTTTTGAGGCGCATCGATCTTGGGGCCCCCTCTCAAGGGAAGGATTTTGGCCAAGCCACCTCCACCGCCACCGGAAAGTCGAATCCGACCGCTCAATGCTCGGTAAGCCCAGTAGCCTAAGCCCGCAAAGGCGATTCCGGCCAAAAAAGCCGGCAGAGCGGAATTTGAGCCAGAACGTTTAAGACTAAATGACGAAAAGTAATCGTTTTGCATCATCGCTTCAGGTTGCAGAAGCCATACCGGAAAGGTAGGATGCCGCTCATTCCCTATGGCAGCAAATACGAGTGAAAAAAGGCCGTTTTCTCCTGTTCGTCCGGACGTTCAACTTCCTAAGCTTGAGGATGAGATCCTCAGCTTTTGGGATGAGAATAAAATTTTTGAAAAGTCGCTCCACCGCAGTGAGTCAGCAAAGCCCTACAGCTTTTACGATGGCCCTCCGTTCGCGACCGGCCTGCCTCACTATGGCCACATTCTGGCCGGCGTCCTAAAAGACATTGTTCCACGTTATTGGACAATGAAAGGCTACTCAGTCCCTCGTCGCTTTGGTTGGGACTGCCATGGCGTTCCGGTCGAATTTGAAATCAACAAGTCACTGAACCTGAGCAGCCGCAAAGACGTCATCAACTATGGCGTCGATAAGTACAATGCTGCCTGCCGCTCGATTGTTGATCGCTACTCGCATGAGTGGAAGAAAACCGTTCGCCGTGTCGGCCGCTGGGTCGATATGGATAACGCCTATTTCACCATGGACGTGAGTTTCATGCAGAGCGTGTGGTGGGTCTTCAGGCAGCTCTTTGACAAGGGACTGATCTATGAAGGCTACAAAGTCGTTCCCTACTCTGTCGGTCTCTCCACTCCGCTTTCAAACTTTGAAGCTAATCTGAACTATAAAATGGTTCAAGACCCTGCCATCACCGTGACTTTCCCGGTGATCGGTCAGGATAAAACTTTCTTTCTCGCCTGGACGACGACTCCTTGGACATTGCCATCCAACCTGGGTCTCGCTGTGGGCCGCGACATCTCTTATGTGCGCGCACGTGAAAAGGCCACGGGCAACACTTACATTTTGGCCGAAGCGCTTTATAAGAACTACTGGAAAACTCCAGAAGCCGATCTCGATGAAGTCGTGACGGTGAAAGGCTCTGAGCTCTTGGGAATGACCTACGAGCCTCTCTTCAACTACTTTGCTGATCGCAAGGCCAAGGGCGCATTCCGCGTGATCCATTCCGATCACGTCACGACCGAAAGCGGTACCGGCATCGTTCACATGGCACCGGCCTTCGGTGAAGAAGACTACTACGCCTGCGCAAAAGAAGGCATGCCGATCGTCAACCCGATTGATGATGACGGAATGTTCACCGCTGAAGTCCCTGATTATCAGGGCCGTCGCGCAAAAGACGCAGACAAAGACATCATCGCGGATTTGAAAAAACGCGGACGTCTTTTCAAGCAAGATACGATTGAGCATAGCTATCCGTTCTGCTGGCGCACGGATACCCCGCTCATTTACCGCGCGGTTTCGAGCTGGTTTGTCGCGGTTGAGAAGATCAAAGACCAGATCGTTGCCAACAACAAGACCACGCGCTGGGTGCCTGATCATCTTCGCGATGGTCGCTTTGGCAACTGGCTTGAGAACGCTCGCGACTGGGCGATTTCACGCAATCGCTTCTGGGGAACGCCGCTTCCAATCTGGCGCAATCCTGAAGGCGAAATCATGTGCATCGGCTCACGCGAAGAGCTTGAGAAGCTCTCGGGCCAGAAGGTCACTGACCTTCACATTGAGCACGTCGATAAGATCACGATTCCATCTCCTACCGGCAAGAGCCCTTTGAAGCGCATCGAAGGAGTGCTGGATTGCTGGTTTGAAAGCGGATCCATGCCTTACGCGCAATGGGGCTATCCGTTTGAAAACGTCGACGCGTTCAAGAAAGCGTTCCCTGGTGATTTCATCGCGGAAGGCCTCGATCAGACTCGCGGCTGGTTCTACACCTTGATGGTCATTGGCACCGCCTTGTTTGACAAAGCACCTTTCAAGAACGTCGTCGTGAACGGACTTGTCCTGGCCGAAGACGGCAAGAAAATGTCCAAGAGCCTTCGCAATTATCCAGACCCGATGCTTGTTCTTGAGCAGCACGGCGCGGACGCCTTGCGCCTTTACATGATCGATTCCCCGGTCGTGAAAGCTCAGGAACTCAGATTTTCTGAAAACGGCGTGAAGGAAATCGTTCGTAAGATTCTTCTTCGCTGGTGGAACTCGTACTCGTTCTTCGTCAATTACGCGAACATCGATGATTTCCGTCCGCGTGGTGATGCGAAGAGTTCTCCAAACATCCTCGATCAATGGGTGCTCTCACGTCTTCATCACCTGATCCAGAACACGCAGGAAGAAATGGGCGCCTATCGCCTGTATAACGTGGTTCCTGCGCTGCTTCAGTTCATTGAAGATCTCACGAACACTTACATCCGCTTTAATCGCAGCCATTTCTGGCAAGATGGAATGCCTGAAGACAAGCGCCTGGCCTATGAGACGCTCTATGAGGTCCTCACGACCTTGAGCCGGCTCATGGCACCGTTTGCGCCGTTCCTGGCTGAAGCGACTTATCGCAACCTCTCGCAGGTCGCGAAGGATCGTCACGAGAGCGTGCATCTGGAGAACTTCCCAGAGCTCGATAAATCCCTCATCAAGCCAGAGCTTGAAGAAGCGGTGCGCGTGATGGACACGCTTGTGATGCTGGGACGCAATCAGCGCGAGAAGATTGGCGTAAAAGCCAAGATTCCGCTGCGCAGCTTGAAGATCATTCAGCGTGATGCGCGCGTTCTCGAGAACCTGCGCAAGTTTGAGCCTTACTTCAAGGACGAGCTCAACGTTCAGAGCGTGATGTATGATTCCAACGAAGATCAATACATTCAGATCACAGCCAAAGCGAACTTCCCGGTCCTTGGAAAGCGCCTGGGCGGCAAGATGAAGCAAATCGCTGCTGGCATCCAAAAGATGAGCCTGCAAGATATCTTGAAGCTTGAGGCTGGCGAAACCGTCATGGTTGAAGGCGAAGGCATTCTGCTTTCGGAAGTTGAGATTCGCCGCGCGCCTAAGGGCACGCAGCCAAATCTTTCGACCTCACAGCTTGTCTCCATTGAGCTTGATCCAACGGTGAGCGAAGAGCAGATCCGCGAAGGCCTGGCTCGTGAAATCATTCGCAAGGTTCAGCAAGCTCGTAAGGCAGCTGATTTCAACCTGGATGACCGCATCGCGCTTGAGATCTCGGCAACGGGTGCTCTCAAGACAGCAGTAGAAACTCATCAGCAGATGATTCAAGATGAAACGCTTGCATCGAAATTCACCATGACTGAGACGCCTCAGGGTAAGCACACTGAAGAATCGGATATCGATGGAGATACTCTGAAGATCGGTGTGACGGCACTGCCTCGCGGTTGATTTGAAATGGCGAGCCAAAAAACTGGTAAGAAGTTACCAGAATATACGTTCGAGCCGATCGGGATCCTAGAGACTTGCTTCAAAGAGAAGTTCGGGATCCCCCGCCAGCCAGGTCTTGTGGATGATGCGGATGGCATCTTAAAGCTTCGCGATCATCCGTTCATGAAGAACGCGATTCGTGAACTTGAAGGTTTCAGCCATCTTTGGATCATCTTTATCTTTCATCAACATGATGCAAAGGACTGGAAGCCATCCATCCGCCCCCCAAGATTGGGCGGCGCACGCAAAGTCGGCGTTCTGGCCTCACGCTCTCCTCATCGCCCAAATCCAATCGGGATGAGCGTTGTGAAACTCAAAAAAGTGGACGTTGATGCTCCAGGCGGACCTGAGATTCATGTCACAGGCGTTGATATCTTAGATGGCACCCCAGTGCTCGACATCAAGCCCTACATTCCTTATGCGGACTCCGTACCTGATGCTCGCGCAGGCTGGGCGGATGAACCCATTGAGCGCAATGTGGTCGAGTTCACCGAACAAGCTCTCACTGCAATCGATGCTCGCACCGGTGAGAAATATCCGCGCTTACGTGAGCTCATCGTCCAAATGCTTGAGCTTGATCCAAGGCCCGCGTTTCAAAAGCGTCGCATGCCCGCATCAAGCCCTGAAGCCGAAGGAACTCGTTACGGTTTCAAGCTCTTTGACTTTGATGTCAAATGGCAGATCCTGGGCGGTAAGTTCATCGTCCTCGACGTTGTCGATATGTAAAGATCATGGACTCAAAGTCACCATCAGGTAAGCGTAGTCATTTTCCACGCTCTGGCTGAGCTGAATAGAATAAATATCCTGATCGCCCTTGAACATGATCCAGTTTGCCTGGCTCGTGAACTTTGGATCGTTTTTAATTCTGCGATCCGTAACAAAGTAAACCGTCTCAAGCGCCATCTTGGGTTCTACTGCGCGCTTGAATTGGCGAATCAGCAAATGAGCAAAGTAGCTTCTCTCCAAAGGCGTGCCTTTTCCGCAAACCACTAGATAGTCCCAGCTATCGCTTGCCTGCGCGGTGTGGATGCAATCGAGTTGAATCTGTCCATCCGCAGATTGGTATTTGAAATTAAAAGTGGGAGCTGCAAGGGCTTGAGTTTGAACCGCCACTAAACCTGCCAATGCCAACCATGCGAATTTTTTCATTGCTCCTGTCTATCTTGCGAACAGTGGATCGACAAGATCCTGCAGAAATAAAACAGGATCCCTCCGTTGAAGAGGGATCCTTACGGTCAACTAACCTGAGTCTACTTTGATCAGCTGGAGGACTTTCCGCTGCCTGGATGGATTTGCTCAGCCATCTGATCGTGATGCTCCACCGTTGGCAAAAGCTGCGTCACAAGGCTTTTGACCTTGGCATCGCTGGTTTGCTGTTCCGCGTTCTTGAGCATTTCAACGGCCATATGGTGACCCACGCGATTGGCTTCCATGTAAGCGCGATCGAACTCAGTGCCGGAGGTCGAGGCCAGCTTCTCCATCTGTCCCTGTTGCTGCGCAGTCATTGGGACCTGACCCAAAGTGAAGCCTTCTTGCTTAGCTAGTTTCGCCACCTTTTGATCAGCCTTGGTGTGGTCCTTGATCATGCGTTGGGCGAACTGCTTAACTTCCGGAGAGTGACCCTTTTGCATGGCCAATTTAGCCATCTTGATTTCTTGCTGATTCACGGTGTGAATCTTTGAAAGAATGTCTTGAGGGCTGGTGTCGGCGTTGGTCATGTTATCGGCAGCGCGGGCTGCACCACACCATACCAATGCGAGAGCCACAACAAGCGAGCTGCCAAAGCGAAATGATGATCTCATGAAAGATCTCCTTATCTTTATAAAGGTGGGGGAAAGGTTCTAACCTAAGCCCTTCGTTGCAAGTGTCAGGCAAGACCTAGACAAGGCCTGAACAACTGTCAGCTTCTTACACATTATTTATGTGATTAATGCTCGGAATCCTTGGGTTTTTCCGAATCGCGCATGGCACAACCATTGCTGCAATACAGCATGAAGGGTCGAGACATGATTCGCTTACAGACTCGCAAAATCAATTTCGTTACGTTGATGAGCGCCGCATTGTCCGTAGCGTTCTGCATCACTACTTCCCCCGCATTTGCGGAGATGGGAGTTTTGGCAGCAGACCAAAACCAGAAATTCGAAGAGCTTCACACCCATTATTCCCCTCTTTCACAAGAGCGCCTGCAGCAGCTGGGCATCTCGGCGCATGACTACGAGCTTCGCTCGCAATATGGCTTGATGGATTACAATTCCAAGTTTGCCCATTTCAACGATCTGAGCACTCAACGCGACGGCCTGATTCACGAAGTGGCGATGTATCAAGCCGATGGTCATCTCAAGCTTCTGAAGGCAAGAATTGAAGAAGAAGCTTCAGGCTCCATGGTCGCAAGATCAGCTCTTTTCCTGGGCACGGCTTATCTCTTTATCAACGGAAAGACATTTTCCACGCATCTCACTGAGAACGTCGACCTCTCAGGAAATGCCAAGCTGGCCTCTGGAACTCATGCATTCTGCTTAACTCGCAGAAACATCTCACCGCTCGGCCTCTCCAGCGACATCGGCTATCAAATGGAGCCAGATGCCAATCCAACTCTGAGAGCCACGCTCAGCAAAGAAGTCGCCCCCCACGTCATTGCATCTGTCGGGCAAAAGCGCTCCCTCGCTGGAAGCGCTCCAACGCCTACTGAGAGCACCGGCGAAATTCGCTTTGGCGCAAGCTTCTAAGCTTTCTTCTTCCAAAGAGACTTCATCCAGGCTTCGATGTCTTTCACCGTGTGAGGGATGTTTGCCGAAAGGTTCTTACAGCCCTTTTCCGTCACCACAACGTCGTCTTCAATGCGGACGCCGATGCCACGAAACCTGGCAGGAACCGTCATGTCATCCACCTGGAAGTAAAGACCTGGTTCAACGGTGAGAACCATCCCGGCTTCAAGCTTGCCGTACTTGTAATTCTCAGCACGGGCCTGCGCGCAATCATGAACATCAAGTCCCAGCATGTGGCTGACGTTATGAAGCGAGTAGCGCTTGTAGAATTGATTCTCATCCTTCAGAGCTTCTTCTGCGGAAGTTGGAAGAATTCCAAGCTTCTCAAGTCCTTCAGCAAGAACCTTCATCGCAGCGCGATTTGGCTCCATGAAGTCGTTGCCTGCCTTTACGGCCTTGAGTGCAGCGCTTTGCGCGGCAAGAACGAGTTCATAAATGAGCTTTTGTTCGCGGCTGAATTTGCCGCTGATTGGGAAAGTGCGCGTGATATCGGCCGTGTAAAGCGAATTGCCCTCAATGCCCGCATCCAAGAGAAGAAGATCGTTCTTGCGAAGGATGCCATCGTTTTTCTTCCAGTGAAGCGTACAAGCGTGTGCGCCCGAAGCCACGATTGAGCCATAGCCCACATCGTTCCCTTCCATTCTTGCGCGGGTGAAAAACACGCCCTCAAGCTCACGCTCGGTCTTCGCCGTTTTTATACGGCGAATCACGTCTTCAAATCCGCGCTTCGTGGCGTTGACAGCGTCTGCGAGTTCCTTGATCTCTTCCTTATCCTTGATCAAGCGCATCTCAGAAAGCGCTGTTGCAAGGTCCTGATCTTTCTTGCGCTGCTCAGGAGTGGAGCGTCCCACCCAAGCTTCCAACATCGCGGAATGATCACGCAGGATGCGCACGCCCTTAGGCGCTGCTGGCATCATGGACTTTACGAAAGTCTCAAGTTCAGGAAGTCCGCGCGTGTCCTGGACTCCGTACTTTGCGCGACTCTCAGGCACTCCAAGGCGTGCACCTTCCCAAAGCTCACCCTTGATACGATCCGTATAAAACGTCGCATCGGTTTTGCCTGGGTTGGGTTCGACAAAGAGCACGTCTTTATGACCTGAGTTGCCCTCAGGCATCAAAGCCAGCACACAATCCGGCTCCATATTACCCGTCAGATAGTAAAAATCAGTCGCTGGTCTGAAGCTGTAGTGCGTATCGTTTGCACGCACTTTCAGATGACCCGTTGGAATCAAAATCAGCTCGCCTGGAAAGAGCTTCGAGAGCGCTTGGCGGCGCTTCTTGAAGTTCGCAAGATTGCGGATCGGCGCAGGCATCTTACCCGATGCTGGTTTCCAGTTCTTCAGCATGAAGGAAATCAGGTTCGGTGGGTTCACCGAATCATGACTTGCTGCCGGTGCGGCTTGAACGGATGATTTTTTTACCTTGGCCGGGTTCGATGCATCAAAAGTAGACATGTGAGGCACAATACCTCGAATCAAACCACCTGCCAACTGCGTCAGTGCCTCAGCAGCTGAGGATGTGAAGAAATATACTTCAGCACTTCTAAAGTCTTTTCGCGGATTCTGCGACTCGCAGCATCGAGGTTTCTCAAAAACTCTTCTTCGGTCGGATGCTCACCATCGACGATGTCCGTGACGGACTTAAGCGCCATGAATGGAACTTTCATCATCGATGCAATCCAGGCAATTGCGGCAGCTTCCATCTCTTTGACATTGCCTTCATTCTGCTCAATGAGTTTCAGGCAGACGTCTGTATGATCAAGAGCGTTTCCAGTTGAGACCCCGCCCTTTTTAAGTCCCAAAGCTTCAGCCATCCCAGAGGGCGCAAAAACAGGATATGAGCCAATTCCATAGGCATCAAATCCAGGAATCGGGATCCGGTGATCGTGAAACTTGCAGGGCTTATCGATTAAAAAGACATCCCCGATCTCGCAGCCCCGGCTTCGAAAGCCTCCTGCTGTTCCTGCATTGATGCACAAATCCGGTTGAAAGCGAGAAAGCGTCACATAGGCGTTCAAAGTCGCGGGCTCGGTTCCAATGTTATCCACTTGATGGATGTCATGCTTTCCACTCAAGGAAAGCATGAGCTCCATGCGGCCATCCAGCTGGCCGCGAAAATGTTTAAAAGGAAGTCTTGGGTCCCCAAAACTTGGATCATATTCGAGCGCAAGCTCATCAATCAGAGGTCTGGCCTCAGCTTCCATGGCAAAGATCAAAGCGACTTTAGAGATCATGTTGAAAATCTACCCCCACGGACAAGTGCCGAACAAATCAAATGCCTTATGCCAGGCTGGATTCCACTTGGAGCGGATCTTCAGCGACTCACCACTGAAAGGATGCTTGAGTTCCAGCATATAAGCCTTGAGCATCAGATGGCGCATCTTGAGCTCGTTTCTGAAGAAGCGATTGTGCTGACCGTCACCATATATTGTGTCGCCCACCAGAGGATGAGAGAGATGCCCAAAGTGGCGCCTGATCTGATGCATTCTTCCCGTCTGTGGAACCACCCGGACTAAAGAGTAGCGCGCCGTTGGATAGCGTCCCACCGCGTAAGGAAGTTCAACTGTTGCCAATCGCTGATAAGCGGTTCTGGCTTCTCTTTTAATCGAGGGGTCGTTGTCATCCGAGAGAGGGCGATCCGTGACTCCCCCCTCCTCCGTCCACCCGCGGGTGACACAGACGTAAGTTTTTGTGACCTCATGCTTTTGGAATTGATCGCAGACCCGGCGCGCGGCTTCAGCATCCAGCGCAAAAAGCAGAACGCCGGACGTCGCGCGATCCAGACGATGGATGGGATAAACATAACGGTCGAGTTGGCGCCGAAGTTGAAATATACAATCGAACGACCGCGAAACGCGGTGCTGCTGATCTTCAGGCTGATGGACCTGAAACCCTGCAGGTTTATCTACGGCAACAAGCCAGTCATCTCGGTATAAAATGCGAAATTCCATTCATTTCGCTTATTTCGCATCTTTTCAGAAATTCCAAGAAAATGAGGATAAAATGATTAGAAATATGAGTATGCTGAACGTTTTGATGGCGCTAGGTACTTTGGCTCTGGCCCCTGCTTTAGCTCATACCGCATATAGTTCAGATAATAACCCTGCTGAACTTGATTCTGCATCTGCGGAAGCTTTGACCAAAACCCAAGCTCTGCTACGAGATCCTCAAAAGCGCGCTCAGGCCGCGGCAGCTAACCCGCAGGCTCAGTTTGTAGATAAGCAGACTCAAGCGCTTGCCGGAAGCGCTGAAAACACGAACGCGATTTACGACCTTTCGGCCGACATCATGGAATCCCTGGTTCTGAAAACAAACGGGGACCCTGCCAAGATGAAAGAGCTTATGGATCAGGCCAAGAACGACCCGAAAGGCTTTACCGAAAACCTAACGCCTGAGCAACGCCAGAAGCTCAAAGAAATCTCTCAGAAGATCCCCGTCAGCGGATCGGCCCCAAAGGCCAAGCCGTAACCGTTTTAACGTCCGCTAGCGCGACGCTGGGTCTTGCGCGTACGGGCTGCTTTCACAGCAGCACGATGACGTACGCCTGGTCCCTTCGTCCGCGCAGCCTGACGTGCTGCTTTGGTTCTCGAAGCGGATCCGCGTTTGCGTGCCGCTTCACGACCTTGAGCTGACAAGGCGCGCTTAGAAGCTGCGGTACGTGGCTTGCGCTTGAGAACGGTTCTCGAAACGCGTCCGCGCTTGGCTGCAGATTCCCGTTTGAGACCAACTCCTTTAGTCTTCGTACCTTTTGAGGACTTGGACTTTGTCTTGGATGCGGACTGGGCTGGAATTGGAATCCCGATCTTACGGGCCTTGGACAATCCGATTGCGATCGCCTGTTTGACGTTCGCAGCGCCGTGAATGCCCTTGCGAATATGCTCGATTTCCTCGCGAACAAACTCACCGGCCTGGGTCGTTGGAGCTTTGCCTTCGCGGGCATCTTTGCGTGCTCTCCGAATCGTTCTTTTCTCTGGCATAAAAGATTCTCCTTTTTCCGCGGCAATCTCATGCACTCAGCGTTCCAAATCCTCCACTCAGCACGAAGAATGCACAGGGTGCCCGGGCATGTGGGGCTGGATCATCGCTATCGCCGTCATTCTCAGCCTGGGCCTGAGTGCGAGTTCAAGCCTAGCCGCACGCGTTGTGCTCTCCTGCGGATCCATGGGAAAAGAGCTCGAGGTCTGTCGTTCCAGCGCTGAAGCGTGGGCCAAGAAAACCGGAAACCAGGTCGAAGTGCTCGCATCACCCAGCGCAGCGGGCGAGCGCCTCGCGCAGTATCAGCTCCTTCTGGCTGCCGGAAGCTCGGACATCGATGTGTTTCTCATCGATACGACGTGGCCAGGAATGCTGGGTGAGTTCTTTGTGGATCTGAAGAGCTATCCCGAAGTCCAAGCCGTGACCCCACTGCACTTCAAATCTTTCATCGAGAACAATACGGTTGAGGGAAAGCTGGTCGCGCTTCCCTGGTTTATTGACGCGGGCCTTCTCTATTATCGATCTGACCTTCTATCTCGCTACCAGGAAAAGGTTCCTGAAACGTGGAGCGAGCTCACGCGAGTGGCGCAGAAGATTCAAACTTCAGAGAGAGCCCGGGGCAATGCAAAATTCTGGGGCTTTGTTTTCCAAGGACGCGCCTATGAAGGGCTGACTTGCAACGCCTTGGAATGGGTAGATAGCTGGGGCGGCGGAACGATCGTCAACTCGTCCGGTCAAATCACCGTGGACAGTCCACAAGCCTCTCAAGCATTTGAACTTGCCGCAAAATGGCTGAACGGCTCAAACCCCATCGCTCCTCGCGGTGTGCTCAACTACATGGAAGAAGAAGCGCGCGGCGTCTTTCAATCCGGTAATGCGGCGTTTATGCGAAACTGGCCATATGCTTTGAAACTTGCCGATGCTCCCGATAGTCCTGTCCGCGGCAAAGTCAAGATCGCGCCTCTCCCTCAAGGGGATTCACCGCAAGGAAAACACATTGCGACATTAGGGGGCTGGTCGCTCGCCGTATCAAAATACTCGCGCAGCAAGGATGCGGCCGTTTCTCTGGTTCAATGGCTTGCTCGTCCTGAAGAACAAAAACGCCGCGCCGAAATTTTGGGGCAGAATCCAACGATTCGCTCTCTCTATCATGACTCAGAGTTACTCAAGATTTTTGATGTCGCCGTTCCACGTCCCTCCGTCGTCACCGGAACCAAATACAATCGGGTGAGCTCGGAGTTCTGGGATACCGCTCACACGATTTTATCCGGTGAGGTCCGCGTTCAAGATGGCCTCAAGGATCTGAAAAAGCGGCTTGATGTCGTTAGCAAGGGAGGCAAATGGTGAAACGCGAAAAGCCCTGGCTGCAACCCTGGCTGTTTTGCCTGCCTGCACTGCTTGTCCTGATCTCGCTGACAATCCTTCCTTTGGCGCAAACAGTTCGTGACTCTTTTACCAATGCGCATCTTGGAGTCTCACAAGCTGCAGAATGGATTGGCCTTGAGAACTACGCCTATCTGCTTCGCGATCCGGATTGGTGGCGTTCTGTCGAAAACACCCTGATTTTCACAGCGTGTTCTGTTTTCCTGGAAACTCTTCTCGGACTGGGAATCGCTCTCTTGCTTCACTCCAACCTCAAAGGCCGTGGAGCGTTGAGAACGGCTGTTTTGATCCCGTGGGCAATTCCTGCGGTTGTGTCAGCTCGCATCTGGGCTTGGATGTTCAACGATCTCTATGGTGTGGTCAACGAGGTTCTCACTCGCCTAGGAGTGATCGCATCACCTGTCGCCTGGCTTGCCGATCCTCGTTTAGCCATGACAACGCTGGTGATTGTTGACGTCTGGAAGACCACACCTTTCATGGCCCTTTTGATTCTTGCTGGCCTTCAATCCATTCCGACAAGCGTACATGAAGCCTCGCAGGTCGATGGCGCATCGGCCTGGCGTGAGTTCAAATCCGTCACACTTCCCCTTTTAAGACCTGCCATTGGAGTTGCGGTGTTGTTTCGGATGCTTGATGCCTTGAGAATTTTTGATCTGCCGTTTGTGCTCACCAGCAACAGCAAATCGACTTCCGTAATTTCCATCTACGCACGTCAGCAGATGGTGGACTTCCAAGATGTGGGCTATGGGTCTGCGGCGGCATTCTTAATCTTTTGTATGACGGCTGTGATTGCGGTGATCTATCTCGCGACGGCAAGAAAACAATTGGGGCTTGAGCGATGAAAAAGGCGTTGATCTATCCCATTGTCGCGCTTTTGATAGGCTGGACCGTTTTCCCATTTTATTGGGCAATTGTTACCTCGTTTAAAGCGGGAAGCGATCTCTTCAAAGTTCAGCTTCTTCCAACGCTCGGCTCGGGCCTCTCAAATTACAAATCCATTTTCTTGGAACAGCCCTTTGGCGAAAATATTTTTAATTCCATCTTTGTATCACTTTTGACTGTTCTATTGGCAACGGCGATCGCGCTTTTTGCCTCTTTTGCTTTAGGAAGAAGAGTATTTCCAGGAAGGCGCGCCATCCTTCTTTGCTTTCTGTTTGTTTCGATGTTTCCGCAAATTGCTGTTCTGTCCGGGCTCTTTGAAATGATTCGGGCGCTTGGGTTATTTAACCGAAAGCCTGCACTCATTCTCTCTTACCTGATCTTCACACTGCCTTTCACGGTTTGGACTTTGACAGTTTTTATGAGGGAGTTACCTAAAGGGCTTGAAGAAGCTGCAATTGTCGATGGTGCAGGGCCATTCACAATCATTTTCAAAGTATTTTTGCCTGTGCTCGCGCCAGCTCTTGTCACTACGACGCTTCTTGGGTTTATCGCTGCTTGGAACGAGTTCTTATTCGCTCTCACTTTCAGTTTAACCGATCGATCGCGGACCGTTCCGGTCGCAATCGCACTGATGAGCGGAGCATCTGAGCATGAGATCCCATGGGGTAGAATCATGGCCGCGTCCGTTCTTGTCACGCTTCCTGTGATCTTTCTGGTCTGGATTTTCCAAAAACGAATTGTCTCGGGGTTGACCGCCGGAGCGGTGAAGGGATAAATCCTATGGCGCAAGTCTCTATCTTGAATCTCGGTAAACGCTTTGGAAATGCTCCCCCTTCTCTGGACGATATCAGCGTCGACATTGAGTCAGGCGAGTTTGTCGTGCTCGTTGGTCCCTCAGGCTGCGGAAAGAGCACGCTTCTTCGATGTGTTGCAGGGCTTGAAAAACCAACGGCAGGCGAGATTCGTTTTGATGGACAATCGGTCACTCATCTTTCTCCAGCCGAGCGAGGCATTGGGATGGTCTTTCAGGACTATGCTCTTTATCCGCACATGAACGTCAGGGAGAATCTCTCCTTTGGCCTGACTATTCAACGATTGCCAAAGACTGAGATCGTCAAACGAGTCGATGAAGCCGCCGAAATGCTTGGGCTTGAAAGTCTTTTAAATCGAAAGCCGTCTCAACTCTCAGGCGGACAACGCCAGCGCGTAGCGATCGGCCGGGCGCTTGTCAAAAGACCCAAGGTCTTTCTCCTGGATGAGCCACTTTCTAATCTCGATGCGCAACTCAGGGCACAAACCCGCCTTGAAATCGCAGCTCTTCATCGCAGAATTGGGAGCACCACGATTTATGTGACTCATGACCAGGAAGAAGCCATGACTTTGGCGGACCGAATCGTTGTTCTCAAAGCAGGAAGACTGCAGCAAGTCGGCGCTCCTCTTGAGCTTTACAACGAGCCAATCAATCGATTTGTTGGATCCTTTATCGGAAGCCCTAGAATGAACTTCATCGAAGGCAGGCTTGAGATCGGCTACTTAAATGGGACATTCATCGTAGGACATCAACGAATTGATATTCCTCGCTCTCGCTGCCCCGCCCAATCAGGTCCATACATTCTTGGCTTTCGTCCTGAGGCTTTTGAATGGAATGAGCGCAGAGTTTTACTCGAGCTCGATTGGATTGAGTATCATGGCTTTGATGTTCACTTGATCGCAAATCTTGCCGGCCAACGCATCACACTTCGCTCGCCTGAGAAAGAACTGCCTAGAAAGCTTGATGTTGGAAGCCGCTTCTCCGTTGAGATTAATCCGAGCGAGCTTCATTGGTTCTCTACGACAGGAGACCAAAAGCGAATCGAAATTTCTCCGGCGCGCTCAGTTGCGTAACTATCGCATATGATCTCAACGCTGCGTGCAACGCTTTTTAACGCGCGTTATTTAATTGATAGCGCACAGTCCCAACCTACAACTCATATAGACATTTCATTTTATCGAAGCTATACCCCACCACCTGCTCGCGCGACTTTGACTCGGCATCATTGATAACTTCCTAAAATCGGATGTGAGAAATGAACAAAGTCGCCTTGCCTCGCGAGAGATTAACTGCTCCTTGCTTTATTGGCGGAAGGTTTGTTGAAGGAAACGGAGACCGGTTTGAGATCACTTCTCCCTGGTTTGGTTCGACTGTCGGTGAATCACGCGAAAGCACCCAGGACGATCTTAATTTAACTGTAAATATCGCACGAGAAGCGTACGCAAAATGGTCGCAAACGCCGATCAAAGAACGCACTCAGGTGATGTTCAATTTTCGCGAGATTCTCCTCCGCGATATTGAAAAGATTTCTCAGGTTGTATCTCTCGAAAACGGAAAGCTTGTCAGCGAAGCGAAAGCAGGACTTCTGAAGGGCATTGAGGTTCTCGAATTCGCTACGGGCCTTCAGAACTCGGACACCGGCGGAAGGCTCGAAGTTTCTCGCGGAGTCTTTTGTGAGTACCGCCGTGAATCTTTAGGCGTGGTCGCCAGCATTACTCCGTTCAATTTTCCAGCCATGGTTCCGATGTGGACGATTCCCATTGCACTGACTCTAGGTAACAGCTTTATCTGGAAGCCATCTGAAAAGACCCCGCTCACGAGCGTGTTTCTTGCTCAAGCGCTTCAAGAAGCCGGCCTTCCTGATGGCGTATTCAACGTTCTCCAAGGTGGAAGATCGATCGTTGAAGCGATCCTGGATCATCCTGAGATTCCTGCCATCAGCTTTGTGGGATCGACGAAGATCGCAAAGTTCGTCTACGAACGTGGAACACGTTACGGGAAGCGCGTTCTTGCTCTGGGTGGCGCTAAGAACCACATCTTTCTTCTGCCAGACGCGGAAAAGGAAATGACGGGCAAAGGCATCGCCGACTCTTTTACCGGATGCGCAGGTCAAAGATGCATGGCCGCGAGCGTTCTACTGCCGATTCAAGACTCGTCCGCGCATATTGAAAAGATCGTCGAAGAAGCTTCCAAGGTTCGCCTGGGTCAGGATATGGGAGCCGTGATCTCAAAGGATCAACTTACCTACCTCACCGAAGCGATCGGCCGT
>JBJMMA010000258.1:0-4338 GCA_045805065.1 Bdellovibrionia bacterium
AAAAACATACCCAAAAATACTCTCAAAACAAAAAGCTAAAACAATCAAAATAAAGAACTTATGAGTCAGCCCGAACACCTCCAGCTGGAACCATAGCCCAAGGTCAGTGGCCGGGCACGAGTACCGGAACTGGCAAAATGCCTATGCCGATCACCCAGGCGCTTCTTGAGCGCGGAAGAGAGCGTTACAACATCTATTGCTCGCCCTGCCATGACTTCACAGGCAAAGGCAATGGCATGATCGTTCAAAGAGGCTTCATTGCTCCGCCCTCGTATCATACCGATCGGCTCCGGGATGCTCCCGATAGTCACTTCTTTGATGTGATCTCACAAGGATACGGAGCGATGTACAGTTACGGCGACCGCATCTCAGTTTCCGATCGATGGGCGATTGTAGCCTACATCCGGGCGCTTCAACTCAGTCAGAACTTCCCCGCTCAATCGGCAACAAAGCTTCTTAAACCCGAGGAGCTTAAAAAGCTCCAGGAGAGTCAAGAATGATACCCGCTTTACTGATTGGCATCATCTCGATTTTGATCTCTCTGATCGGGGCTGTTTCAAACCCCACTCGCTTTTTTCACTCCTACTTGTTCAGCTTCATGTTCTGGCTGGACCTTCCCTTGGGTTCACTGACGCTCCTTATGATCTATCAACTCACGGGTGGCACCTGGGGCGCTGCCAGTCGAAGAATTTTCGAAGCTTCCGCACAGACCATTTCGATGATGGCGGTTCTGTTTCTTCCGATCCTGTTCGGAATGCACTCGATCTATCCATGGCTTTCCACCCCCATGGCGCTTGACCCAAAAATCATTCATAAAGCCAGCTATCTGAACTCGACTGGATTCATCATCCGAGCGATCTTTTATTTTGCGTGCTGGATTGTTCTTACCCATTTCCTCAAGAAATGGTCCAACGGTATCGAAGAGGGCCAGCCCATTGAGACTCGCGCCAAGGCCCGAAGTCTGAGTGCGGGGGGCCTCGTGCTCTACGTTCTTACTGCAACTTTCGCGGCCTTTGACTGGCAGATGTCGCTTGAGCCTAAATGGTACTCGACCATCTATGGGATGGTTTTCTGCACAGCTCAGGGACTTTCTGCCTTTGCGTTCGGTCTGATTATTTTCGTTTGGCTAACCCGCCGGTCAGAATATGCCGGACTTTTCCCAAACAAGACAAAGCGAGACCTCGGGCGCCTTCTGCTCGCCATGGTGATGGTCTGGGCTTACCTCTCTTTCATGCAGTTTCTGGTGATCTGGATGGGAAATCTTCCTGAAGAAGCAATCTGGTTCATCCATCGCACGCACGGCGGCTGGCAAGCCATTGCCATTGCCTTGATCGTCCTTCAGTTTGGTCTCCCCTTTTGCGCGCTTTTATTTCGGGGCACAAAAGACCACCTTCCGATACTTCGCGCCGTTGCGTGTCTTACCTTCGTGATTCGGATCGCCGATCACTATTGGACGATCATGCCAGGCCTTTATCCACAACATATTGAGCTTCACTGGCAAGATGCCACGACGTTGATCGGAGTGGGAGGCCTTTGGTTTGCCGCATTCCTTCATCACCTGAGAAAACAACCGATCTTTGCGACAAAAGATATCGACTGGCCGATTGAACCCAACATCGAGGTACGCCCCCGTGCATACTCCCATGATTAAACGCATCGTGAAAGCTTTGGAAACTGTAGCAGTTCTTTGGGGCGCAACCCGCGTCGTCGTCGAATCTGAGGTGCATCAGAGCGAAGAGCGCGCAAAGAAAGATCCCAGCAATCCAGAAAATCCGAGCCATAGAGCCGGGCACGAGCTCAGTGATTTCAGCTCACGACTTCTTCTATCACTGGCGGTTGCGATGATCGCGCTTGCCTTTGTGATGCATCTCGCGCTTGCCGGTGGACTTTTCTATCTCAAAAAGAAGCTGACCCGAACTCAACCGAAAACGATTGACTCATCACTCGTGACCCATCGAGCGGGGCCCCCTGCACCAAGACTCCAGCGCAACCCGCCAGCCGATTATGTCGAATACCACGAAAGCCAGGATCAGCTTCTCAAGAGTTATGGCTGGACGGACCGTAAGTCAGGAATCGCACGAATTCCCGTTGATCGGGCCATGGAGATTCTCACACGTGAAAAGTAAACTCGCACTTCTCATCTTATCGTGTTTTTCAAGCCTACTGATGGCAGCTGATGCTCCCCAGAGTCAACAGGCGGAGGAAACTCCAGCACATGAGAAAGTCTATTTCGAGCAGAAAATCGGCAGTGTCATTCCTTTACAAACACAGCTGACCGACGCTCATGGCGAGCAACTGCCAATTTCGCTGATTGCGGGGGACAAGCCTCATATTCTGGTTTTCTCGTATTATCGCTGCCCCAATCTCTGCACCTTGGTTCTCAACGGACTTGTTGAGTCCATGAAGAAACTCCCACAAAAGCTCGGAAAGGACTTTGATGTCATCACCGTGAGCATCAATCCAGAGGAGCGCTCTTCGCTGGCCCTGATGAAGCAGCGAAGCTATCTTGCGCGCTATGGTCAAACCTCCACTCATGACTGGCATTTTCTCGTAGGCCAAAATGCATCCATTCGAGCGCTGACTTATGCGGCGGGGTTTCACTATGAGAAGGACTCACTTTCCGGAGAATACAACCACCCAAGCGGGATCATCGTGCTATCCCCCAAGGGCAAAATCATCCGCTATCTTTTTGGCATTCAGTACGATCCTAAAACACTCAGCGAGTCATTGGATGACGCCAAACTTGGCCGCATTGGATCACTGGCAGAAGAAATCCTGCTCTACTGCTTCCACTACAGCCCAAGCGCGAACAAGAACGGGAGAGCAGTTCTGGCCGTCGTACGCCTGGTCGGCTTCATTGGCGCTATCGGACTCCTGGTGCTTCTGATCCATCTTTCAAGGACGAGGAGATCTCCCATCGCATGATTCCTCTTTTTGCGATCTTCCCTCAGGCTGCATCAACCATGGCACCTCATGTGGATGCCATAACCTGGTCGCTTCTTGCGGTGACGGGCTTCATGCTCTTCATGGTGTTCGCACTGATCGCTTTCTTCAGCGTTCGCTATCGAAAGGGCTCTCCTCATTCCAGAAGGATCGTCTGGGGCGGAAAACATAAGCTTGAGTGGGGCTGGACCTTCGCTACTTTCGGAGTATTTGTCGCCATTTTTGCCTGGGCGGCAGTGATCTATTTTGAGCAGCACCTGCCACCGGCAGGGGCAGCGGAAATCACCGTCATTGGCAAGCAATGGATGTGGAAATTCCAGCATCCCAGCGGAAAAAGAGAAATTAATGAGCTGCATGTACCCGTGGGAGAGCCCATTGTCCTGACCATGACGTCACAGGATGTGATCCACAGCTTCTTTGTCCCTGCGTTCAGAATCAAGCAGGACGTCCTTCCTGATCGATACGTGCAAGTCTGGTTTCAGGCAACACAACCCGGCACCTACCATCTGTTCTGCACCCAATACTGCGGGACCATGCATGCTGAGATGCGCGGAAAGATCATCGTCATGCCGCAGCAGGAATATCAGAACTGGCTTCAAACCGGACTGGCTGCAGGAGTCTCAGACGTTGAGCCCCGAGGTACGCTCTCCATGGCGGCACGCGGACGCGATCTTTTCACACGTCTGGGTTGCATCAGTTGCCATGGCAACACACCTAACGTCCCTACAGGCATCCGCGCGCCGAAGCTGGAAGGCCTCTTCGGCAGCCAAGTTCCACTCTCTGATGGCTCGTACGTTAAGGCAGATGAAAATTACATCCGCGAGTCAATCCTTAACCCTCAGGCCAAGATCACCATGGGTTATCCGAACATCATGCCTTCATTTGCAAAAACAGCCAGCGAAGAAGACGTTCTTGATCTCATCGCCTACATTAAATCCTTGCGAGGAACTCCATGAGACCTGTCGCCAAGAATTACTTGAACGAAAGTACAACCATTCGATCCTGGCTTCTGACAACGGATCATAAGCGGATTGCACTTCTTTACCTGGTCTCCATCACGTTTTTCTTTGTCGTCGGAGGAGCTGCGGCAACACTGATTCGGCTTCATCTCATGGAGCCTACCGGAAGCCTTCTCACTCATGACACCTACAATAAGATGTTCACTCTTCATGGGGTCGTGATGGTTTGGTTCTTTCTGATTCCATCTATTCCAACCGTTCTAGGTAATTTTCTCGTCCCGATGATGATCGGCGCCCGGGATCTCGCCTTTCCGAGATTGAACCTGGCAAGCTGGTATATTTATATTTTGGGCGGGCTCTTCACCATAGCAGCCATCATCGCTGGAGGCGTCGATACGGGTTGGACTTTTTACACGCCGTACAGCACGATGTTCTC
>JBJMMA010000259.1:0-69659 GCA_045805065.1 Bdellovibrionia bacterium
CCAGAGTCAGAGTCTGGAGTCCTACCATTGGACGATTCCCCAACTGATTTGCGAATGACGAAATTTCTGAAACTTTTTCTAGCTCAGAACAGTCTTAGTTTGCATCAAAAAACTAAGTCTTTTCAACGCAGAAAACTTGCACCAAACACCTAATCAGCCGTTTCGAGCTCTTCTAAGTGCTTAAAACAAATCCGAAAATCGGACTCCGTACACAACGCAAAAACGGAAATTTAAGACACGATTTCTCGACATATTGTGCCACCCAAGATATGACGGACGCTCCATGGAAACGACGCAGTTTGACACGCTCATACTGGCCATCACAGGCCTCAATACGAAGATCGATAAGCTAGACGCGAAGGTCGATTCTGTGGAATCACGTCTCAGCGCGAGGATCGATAAGCTGGACGCGAAGGTCGATGACGTGATCAAACGCCTCGATCGTGTAGAGACTAAACTGGATGCAACCTTCAATCAACTCGGCCACACTGTTGCTGACGTCACTGACCATGAACGGCGCTTAAGGAAGCTTGAAGGATTCAACGCTTAGTTCGAACTATTTGCCAGTGAAAGCTGCGCCGGAAGCAGCTGGATTTTCCAGGCGGAAAGCATCCAGGTAAGAAATCAGAGCCTTCATTTCGCGGCTCTTGAGCTGCGGCGCGTTCTTCACTTCAGGGTGACTGGCTGAAGCAAGCTTGCGGGCCGACTTTTCAAAACCCAGTGGCTCGCTCTTGGTATTCCCCGCATGGCAGCTCAGGCAGTTCTGAACAAAAATCTTCTCGCCGCGGACGGCCAGAGGGTCTTTCCGACTCTTTAGAAAGTACGAACCATAAAGATTATGAGAGTTCGCAAACTCGATCTCGCTCACGTCATGAAGCTGATACAGGCCGAGAGGAAGTCCCTCTTCCCAGATCTTGGGCTTGGAGCCCAGCGGGAGAACCAGCTTGGCCCCATTGCTTTGAGGGGAAAGAAGAACCGGGAAGCGAACGATCAATGAACGAGGGAGCCGAATCTCTTTGCCGGCCGAGTCCTTCAGGATGATCAGATCGACCTGCGCACGCTGGTCCGCAGGCAGGCTTTCCATGGTTTTATCGATCACTGCGGACATCTCGGGACCCTTCCAGGAACCGGACTGACCCGTGGCAGGATCCTTTTCATGATGAGTCAGGGATTTCAGTTTTTGGATCTCAGCCAAGGACCAGGTCTTGAGCGCATGCTTTTCTGCCGAAGCATTCCAAACCGTTTTAACCTCAGCGGCAGCGGCCAAATTTGCTAAAGAAATCGAGGCCATAAATGCCATGGCAAACGTACTTGTGACTGCTAAACCCGTTTTCTTTAACCCGCAAAATCTTGTCATAATTTATCTTATTGGAGCAGGCGATCTGGGGAGTGTCAACAGCAAGAAATTGGCACTTTATAAGGTGGAAGGCCCACTTGGGATATGGTAAAGAAAGCCTATCTTTACAGGTCACACCACCTGTGGGCCACTCGCCCACTTTTTTTTTGCCTAACAGCAAAACAGGAACGATTTGGATAACGGTTTGGATAATAAGAAGACAAATACGGCAAAGGCCGAAAGCAGCGCAAAAACTTCTGTCGATACTCTGATTGAGATCATCGACCGGCTGATTGCACCCTTAGGCTACGAAGTCGTCCATTTGGAACTCCAAACTCATCGCCAGAAAACGCTTCGCGTATTCATTGATTTCGCAGATGCCAATGGCAAGACGGTTGGCATCGAGGATTGCGTCGCCGTGACTCGGGCCCTGGATGAGCCGCTCGATCAGATTCCCGAAGTGGAAGCCATTCTTCACGGAGCTTATGAGCTCGAAGTTTCGAGCCCGGGCGTGGATCGCCCGCTTCGTCAGGCAAAAGATTTCAAGCGATTCGCGCAAAGTGAAGTGCGAATCCACACCTTCCGCCCACTGACTGCGGAAGAAGTCGGGAACGCTTCGTATTTTTCGAAGAACCCGAAACAGAAAAACTTTTTTGGAACCTTGCTCGGTATCAACGGAGACAAGGTCCAATTGGCGGTTTCGCCTGGACCCTCGGCAGAAAAGGGAAAGTCCAAGCGCAAACCTAAGACAAACAAGGAAGCGGAAACTGGCACCAACGCCGAGATCAGCATTCCCCTTCCCCTCATATCGAAAGCCAATCTGGAGCCCAAATTCGACTTTGGTGATGAAGACACCGAGTAAGTTGATCGGCCCCCATTGGCAACCAGACCTCTGACTAGCTTTAGGATAGCTTTAGCTGGCCAAACCGGGTTTGGAGAAAGTGAAGAAAGTTTATGAACAGTTCAGAATTGAGCAGAGTGATTGAAGCAGTTGGCAAAGACCGCGGCATCAAGCGCGAGATTATCATCAGCGCGCTGGAGCAAGCCATGCTCATGGCCGCCCAGAAAAAATACGGACCGAACGCCGTCCTCGAAGCTCATTACAACCAAGACACCGGCGAAATCGACCTCTTCCAATTCAAGAAGGTCGTTGAGTCTGAACCTGAGATGCTCGAAGAGAGCGAAGAAATCGATATCAACGATGCTCGCCAGCTCGACCCAGGCGCAACCATCGGCGACGAACTTGGCGTGAAAGTGGAAGCTCCGGACTTCGGACGCATCGACGCTCAAACCGCAAAGCAAGTGATCTTCCAGAAGGTCCGCGATGCTGAGCGCGAGATCGTTTACAACGAATACATTCACCGCAAGGGTGAGATCATCACCGGTATCGCTCGTCGCGTGGAACGCGGCAACCTCGTGATCGATCTCGGTAAGACGGACGCTCTCCTGCCTCGCAGCGAGATCATTCCTGGCGAATCTTTCAAGCCGGGCGATCGCGTTCAAGCTTATCTGGCTGACGTTGCCTTGAGCACCCGCGGCCCACAAATCTATCTCTCCCGTACTTCTCCGAAGTATCTGATGAAGCTCTTCGAAACCGAAGTGCCTGAGATCCGTGAAGGCATCGTGGAAATCAAGCTTTGCTCCCGCGAGCCAGGCGCACGCTCCAAGATCGCTGTCACCTCGAAGGACCGTGACGTGGATCCAGTCGGCGCATGCGTCGGCATGAAGGGCATTCGCGTTCAGAACGTGATTCAAGAGCTCAAGGGCGAGAAGATCGACATCATTCCTTGGTCGGATAACCCAATGCTGTTTGTTCGCAGCGCATTGGCTCCAGCTGAGATCTCTTCTATTCGCGTCGATGAACGTGATAAGAAGATGGAAATTATGGTCGAAGACGACCAGCTCTCACTGGCCATCGGCCGTAAGGGTCAAAACGTTCGTCTGGCAGCACAGCTGACGGGTTGGAGACTCGATATCATTTCGAAGTCCAAGCTCCAAAAGCGTACTGCAGAAGCTATCTTCAACTTGCAGCACATTGAAGGCGTCAACGAGACGCTCGCACAAGCCATCTACCAAGCTGGCTTCTTCAATGTCCGCCAGGTTGCGGATGCACAACTTGAAAATCTCCAGAAGATTCCTGGCTACGAAAGCGCTGAAGCCGCTCAGAAGCTCAAGGAACTGGCCGCAGGTGTGGTTGAAAAGGCTGGAGATGTTCTCGCAGGTCCAAGCGCAAATGACGATAGCAAAGGCAGCTTCACCGCTGCTCCATCGTCAAACGACGCTAAGGCTCAAGCCGAGCAACGCTTGCGTGAGATGATGAAACAAGACACGGGTGGCACTTCCGGCGCTGACAAAAGCTGAGATTACGACCCGCTAATTTTTTGGAATTGCCAATTTTAATTTGCCAATTTTAGTTTGGAGAAAAGACTGAATGTCAGAACACGAAACCGTGAAGGTCTATGAGCTTGCGAAGGAGCTGGGAATCGATTCGATTTCTTTGCTCGATAAGCTCAAAGGTCTGAACATCAATGTAAAAAACCATATGAGCGAGCTTCGAGGAGAAGAAGCAAGCTTGGCGCGGAACTCTCTGCGCCCTTCCTCGGGATCAGCAAAGTCCGCTGCTCCCAAGAAGACCGTGACTCGCGCTCGCAAGAAGACCGAGACAACGGCAGCTGCGGCTCCAACGCCTGCGGCTGAAGCACCTACTGCTCGCGCAGCCTCTCCGATCATTCGCCGCCGCACGAAAGCGGACGGTGCCGTGACGGAAACTGTGACGCAGACTCTTCGCAATGGCTCCACTGAGCAGACGGAAACGACCGCACCAGCCGGAGGTCATTCTGCCGCTCATGAAGAGAACATGGCAGCTGAGCATGCCCACGCCGGAGCCGAAGCTTCCGTTCAGGAATTCGAAGCGCAGAACGAAACGCATGCAGCTCATGAAGAAGCCGCTCCTTCAGAGGAAATGAATGCTTCTGAAGAAGTAGCAGCAAGCGAGAGCGATTCTGCCGCTCAAGAGGCAAATGAAGCAGCACCTGCCGCTCACGCAGGTCCAGCGCCTACTGCAAACGCAGGCGCCAATGCACCAACTTCAGCAGGTCCAGCGACCGCAGCTCCGCAACAGCCTGCGACGCCTCCTGCTCGTCCTCCGATTGCTCCGTTCAACCGCCCAGTGGCGCCTCGTCGTAGCATCCTGAAGATCGTTGAAGCATCCGCTCCTCCTCCTCGTCCAGTGATCAAGCCAGCTCCTGCTGCATCACCGATCAAACCGGTGGCAAAGCCAGGCACCGGCCCTGTGGGTGGAGATAAGGACGGCTACCGCATCATCAAGGCGACGAAAGAAAGCCTCGACCAGATGGTTGAGGAAGAAGCCGCCAAGAAGCGTGGGGGTGGCGGTAAAGAAGCTGAAATTCGTCCTGAGGACGTCCGCTTTGCCGACTACCGTAAGAAGGAAATGGTCTTTCTTCCTAAGAAGAAGAGACTTCCTATCGGTAAAGAGATCAAGAAGACCCAGATCACCGAGAAGAGCGCTCAAAAGCGCGTGATCACGATGCAAGAAGCGATTTCCGTTCAGGATCTCGCCGCTCAGCTCAGCGTCAAGGCAGTCGATGTCATCCGTAAGCTCATGGGAATGGGCCAGATGGCAACGATCAACCAGTCGATCGACTTCGACACGGCAACTCTCGTTGCAAACGAATACGGCTACGAAGTCCGTAACGTTGCTTACAACGAAGAAGCCCTCATCGGAGTTGGCGAAGATGCGGCTGAAGAACTTCAGCCACGTCCACCAGTCGTGACCATCATGGGTCACGTCGACCACGGCAAGACGACCCTTCTCGATGCAATTCGTGAAGCGGATGTCGCAGGTGGCGAAGCTGGCGGGATCACGCAGCACATCGGCGCTTATACCGTTGAAAAGAACGGCAAGCTCATCACCTTCATCGATACGCCAGGCCACGAAGCGTTCTCCGTCATGCGCGCACGTGGTGCGAACGTCACGGATATCGTGATTCTCGTCGTGTCTGCGGATGACGGCGTGATGCCACAAACCCGTGAAGCCCTCTCACATGCGCAAGCTGCGAAGGTGCCAATCATTGTGGCCGTGAACAAGATCGACAAGCCAGGCGCAAACCCTGATAAGATCAAACAAGGCTTAGCTGAGCTCAATCTCTTGGCTGAAGACTGGGGCGGCGAAACGATGTTCGTCCAAGTTTCGGCTCTTAAGAAGTTGAACATCGACAAGCTTCTGGATGCGATTCTTCTCCAGGCTGAAGTTCTGGACCTCAAGGCCAACCCAGCGCCACAAGCCTCGGGAACCGTCCTTGAAGCGCGCCTTGAAAAAGGCCGTGGTCCAGTGGTCAGCGTCCTGGTCAACCGCGGAACTCTCCGCGTCGGTGATCCGATTGTTTCGGGCACTTACGCTGGTAAGGTCAAGGCACTCACCGACGACAAGGGTCGCACCGTAAAGACGGCAACCCCTGGCATCGCAGTCGAGATCCTGGGCTTTGAAGGCCTGCCAAACGCAGGTGAGAAGTTCAGCGCAGCTCCGACCGATGCAGACGCACGCGAGATTGCTCAGAACCGTATCGACAAGAACCGCGCAAGAGCTAACGTGCCTACCGCTAAGGCAAGCTTGGAAGACCTCTTTGCCAAGATCCAGACCGGAAACGTGAAGGAGCTTGAAGTGGTTCTTAAGGCTGACGTGTTCGGCTCCGTCGAAGCGATTCGCGAAAGCTTGACGAAACTTTCGACCGAAAAGGTCAAAGTGAAAGTCATCTACGCAGCGCCAGGCGGCATCACGGAAAGCGACGTCCTTTTGGCCAGCGCTTCCGAGAACGCGATCATCATCGGCTTCAACGTACGTCCTGAAACCAAGGCTCGCCAGCTTGCAGAAGCTGAGCATGTCGAAATCAAGTCGTACTCGATCATTTACGAGCTTCTCGATGACATCAGGAACGCGATGGTCGGTCTTCTCGATAAGAAGAAGGTCGAACGTTTCTTGGGTCGTGCGGAAGTCCGCCAGATCTTCTCCGTTCCAAAAATCGGCGTGATTGCCGGTACGGCGGTGGTCGATGGCAAGATGATCCGTGGATCCAATGTTCGCTTGTTGCGTGACAGCAAGATCGTCTACGAAGGCAAGATGGGTTCACTCCGTCGCTTCAAAGACGACGCGAAGGAAGTTGCTACGGGATATGAATGCGGTATCGGCATTGAGAACTATAACGATCTCAAGCCGGGCGATATCATCGAAGCATTCCAGATCGATCTGATCACTCCGGAGCTTGACTCCTAATGCAAGAAACTCGACGTCAGCGGCTCCAAGCCGTGATCCTCGAAGAGTTAGCGATGGTGGTGCCACGCGAGGTGAAAGACCCTCGCGTGCCCTCCATCACCTTTACTAATGTCGAGGTCACTCCCGATGGCAGCCAGGCCACGGTGTATGTTTCGATGCTTGGCGCATCGCAAGTGAACACCGATGATCCGGTTGCGGCCAAAGCGGCGGCGGAGAAGATGAAAGATTGCATTGATGGCCTTCAGTCGGCCGCAGGCTTTCTTCGTCGTCACCTCGCAAAGATTTTGACCGTTCGCCACATTCCGACGCTGATCTTCAAAGAAGACCGTGGATTCGAAAACACCATTCGCGTTCATGATCTTTTGAAGAAGATCTCCTCGGAAAACGAAAACAAGTAAGTCGGTTCGCCGTGTCTCAGAAGCCTCCAGCTGGCCCCAATGGCATGCTCTTGTTGAACAAGCCTGCAGGCGTCAGCTCCTTTGGCGTGATTGAGGCGCTTCAGCGTGAGCTTTTGGAAAAAAGCAAACGCGAGTCGCTCACAGGCCAAGGCATTAAAAAACGAGACTTGCCCAAAATGGGACACGGCGGAACGCTAGATCCATTCGCAACCGGGCTTTTGCTCGTTTGCGTGGGTCGTGGCGTGAAACTCTCCCGTTATTTCCTGGGCTCCAATAAAACCTACGAAGGCACGATCCGTTTTGGTGAGACGACCATTCCAGGCGACCCCACGGATCCAATCAGCGAGCGCTCCGATCATCTCCCCTCTTCGCTTGAAGAGATTCGGGCCGCAGCTCACAAGTTCACGCTCCAGCCTTATTCTCAAACGCCCCCCATGCATTCAGCCAAGAAGAAGGATGGAAAGCCTCTCTATGAGCTTGCGCGCCAGGGAATTGAAATCGAGCGCGAGGCCAAGGTTTGCCAGATCTACTCGTTTGAGATTTTCAATTATGAGAATCGCCGCGCTAACTTTCGTGTCGTTTGCAGCTCGGGCACTTATATCCGCACTCTTTCTCAAGACCTTGGAAAGCTTTTGGGAACAGTGGCGATGCTGGATTCGCTTCATCGCTCAGGATCCGGGATTTTCAATGAGACTCGCTCTCAGACTTTGACCGAGATCCTGGAAGCCACACGCCAGGGAAAGAACTTCGATGAGCTTCCGTCCTGGGTTCATTTTGATCAGATGCTGGGTGGATATATTACGGCCGAAGCAACGCGCGACGAGGCACTGGCATTAACACAAGGAAAGCAGGCTGTGCTTTTCAATATCTTAAAGCGCGCCGAGGCTCCGCAAGATGAGCTGAGCAAGAAGGCCATCGATCCTGATCATATCGTCATCCGATGCGCTGGAAGCCTGGTTGCTGTCGCCAGCAAAGTAAATGATGTCTGGGGACTTGAGCGGGTCTTTACGGATTCTCACTAGACTGTTCACTTGAGCCCAAATTTTTTGGAGACTCAAAAGCCAAAAAAGCAAAAGGCGCGAAAAGCTGAGCTTTCCACGCCTCACATGAAATCAATTCGTTTTTTTAGCGGCGAATATAAGTACCTTGGGAATCGGATAGACCGCCACGGCCCGTAACACGTATCGACGTTTCTCCGGTCTTCTCGATCTGCATTCCTGCAGCAGGACCTCCATCCATTTGAAGATCAATATCAACCGTATCACCGGAGCAACTGATCTTGACAGAGCCACTCTCTCCGTTGGCACTTTGATGATGAGGCTGCCCGTCCGCTGCGACATAGGTAGTGCCATTATCCATAGAGTAAGAGACGACGCCGTTTTCCATTCGCGTATTCACAGAAATACTTACAGATGAGTTAGCATCAATCTGTTGAGCAAACTCCCCATTGATTTGTGGACAGGCTTGAGCAACGGAGCAACCAAGAGCAACAGCCATCACGAAATACTTCAACATTAAGAATTCCCTCAAATCATGCATTAGAGATACATTTTGGCGCTACTGAGAGCCGGCCTGGCAAAGAGCAAAGGTTAAGCCATAGCCGCTGTTGTCCGCGCGTGATTAAACCCTCAAAACACTTAGTGCAGTTTTGCACCCGACTCAAAATCGTGTGTGATGGATTTATGCAGCTGTCAAAATGATGGTCATCAGAATCGCGCGAGTTTTTCAATATAAGCGAATCATTTTCGGCGCTTGTTAAGGATTTCGAATCGAACGCTCAAGAACTCGGAGTGGCTCGACCTGGAAGCCCTTTGGGGATTGCCACTTGAGCTTCACTTCATCGCCATAAACGCCTGCGAGTCTGCGGTTCACTTCCCAGAGATCCATCTCAAGCGCCGGAATGCCGTCGATATCGGTGACAATCATTCCCTTTTTCAGGCCCGCTTTTTCAAGCTGCTGCGCAACGCTGCCGGACTTGATGGATTGAACCACCAGAGCGCGATCGCCTTTGATGTAAGTGTAGTTGAGCGTCAGGCCTGATTTGTTCTTATACTCAGGCGCCGCAAGCTCTTCTGGAGAGTACCAAACGCGACCATGAGGCAGGTCGAAAACAATCGTCGCGGATGCCTCTCGAAGCGATTGCCTTGGATCACGACAAAGCTTCTCAGCACCCGCAAGGGCCTTCACCCGCTCCGAGCAGACTGGCACAAGATCGCCCTTTCCGTTCTCGCGCACTTCCACCCACTGGTATCCAGTCGGAACATGATAAGATTGGAGCGGCCAGAGATTGACCTCGTTTGGTTTCGATCCACGGAACTCGACGACATAGCGCCTCAGAAAATCGATTCCTAAAATCCCTGAGCAGCATGGAGCAACGAACTCCGGTTCATCAAAAAGCTCCGTATCAAAAAGAAGAAACCGGCTCACTGAAATCGGATAATCGCTGATGATGGCCTTTTCAACTCTCGTGACTGCGCCAAGCCCCGTCTCACCTGCTTCAGCACCTGCGGCGATTTTCACGCGCTCTGGCTGAGCTTCTGGAATCTGGAGCCACTCAGGCGGCATGCCTTGGGACTTGAGCCAATCGGGCGAGAGAATGCTTCGAGGGGTCGCAGGATCAATGAGCATTTGCCCCAGAACACTGTTCTCACTCACCCCGACATCCATCCGGACCGCAAACCAACCTTGCCAGCGGCGAGAAGGCGCGCGGGCAAGAGGCAGCCCTGTTGGGGTTGCGACGGCGGCAGGGGTTTCTTGAGCCATCCAAGTCTCTGAAGAGGTTGGCTTGCTCGAAGCTTTCGCCTTTTTCGCATGAGCCGATGCCGAGCAATATCCAGCCTGCTCAGCATGTTTTCGGTCTTGCTTCCATTGATGCGGGATCACTTCGCTTGCCACACGGGCGCGCCACTCATGATCGAGCCTTGAAACCCATTCCTGAAAAACACGATCTGCCTTGGAGCGAGCTGAGCGCTCATTGACTGCGGCGACCTTGGAAAGAAGGAGCGAGAGCTTGAACTTTCCAGCGCTGAGCATCTCGTCCCAAAGCTTGGCTGCGGCTTGAGCTTCGGCACGACTCCCTTCAGCGGTTGCAAATACAGGATCCGGGGCCTTCTCTGAGCAGGGAAATTGAGCAAGCGTATCGTACCAAGGACCTGGGCCTTTGAGATAAATCGTTGAGTTGCCACTGATCGCTCCGCCTTGGACGCCGATCAGGCCCCCGGGAAGTTTTCTGCCGGCCCAATCCGGAATGTTGATTTTGCGGCTCACGATCCAGCGACGAAGCTGGGGATTGGGCTGTGCGGGATCCAGCGATGCGATTTTCTCGATCGTCAGCGGCTCTGACGAAGTCTCAGTCGTGGTCTGAAGCGAGACCTCAAAGTTTTTAGGTAAAGCTGCGGCCTGTGCTGTCGTTGTCAGTGAAAAAATCGCGAGGACTAAACCCATCATAAGCGGTATTTCTCAAGTTTGAGTTTTTGAGCCCAACCCTTTTCGATTCTGAGTCGGTAGAACGTCCCCTTCTCCAGATGGCGGCTCACTTCAATGCTTCCATGAGCGTGGAGCATGGCCTCCAGACGGCTCTCAGAATAAGGCACAACAAGCTCGATGACTTCGAGATTTTTTCTGAAATGCTCGAGGATCAAGTCCCGAAGCCTGATGACATCGTCACGATTGAGCGCCGAGACCATCACAGCGCCTGGGTACATGAGTTTTGCTCGGTTCTTTTCGCCAGGACCTTTGAGCTGGTCAGCTTTATTGAGAACCGTGATGCGTGGTTTTTCATCCACTTTAAGATCTTTTAAAATCTGCTCAGTCACTTCGACTTGCTCGCGCCCCTGGGCATGGCTTGCGTCCACGACGTGCAAGAGAAGATCAGCTTCCTCCAGCTCTTCCAAAGTGGATCGAAACGATGCAACAAGAGAAGGAGGAAGTTTATTGATAAATCCTACGGTATCAATCGCGACGATCGGCGGATGGCTGTTCGGATCAAGAGTCCTCACGCTTGCATCGAGAGTTGCAAAGAGTTTGTTCTCAGCCAAAACATTGCTTTGAGTGAGCGCATTGAGGAGCGTCGACTTTCCAGCGTTTGTGTAACCCACGAGTGCCACCTTCAGGACATCCTGTCGCCCAGCGCGCTGAACTTGGCGCTCTTTTTCGATATCCTTGAGGCGTTGCTGTAAAACAGAGATGCGCTTCTTGATGAGACGACGATCGACTTCGATCTGCTTTTCACCCATTCCGCGGGCTGCCGTGCCGCCGCCTCGTTGGCGCTCAAAGTGCGTCCAGAAATGTGTCAGACGAGGAAGAAGATATTGAAGTCGCGCCAGGGAAACTTGAGTTTTGGATTCCTTGGTTCGTGCGTGCTGCGAGAAGATTTCGATAATCACGCCGGGACGATCCAGAACAGGTTTTCCGATCACCTTCTCCAAGTTTCTCAACTGATTGGGAGAAAGTTCCATGTCAAAAATCACTGAATCAGCCTCATGACGCGTAACGGCTGCTTTGATTTCGTCGATTTTGCCTGCTCCGATATAAGTCGCAGGATTAATTTTTCGCACCGAGGCAACGACTTGATCGAGCGGAAGTGCTCCCAAGGTCAAGAGAAGCTGATCCAGCTCGTCGACAGATTCTGACTCTAAGCCTACTGAAATGACGCGAAGCTGAGGTGAAGCGACTTGCTCGGGCGTGTGCCCTGAGCTTTTTTTGGCAGTTTTTGGGGCTGCGGACGCATTTTCGCTCCGGCTTACCGCTTTGCGTTTGGGGGATGGAAGCAGGGAGTCATCATTTTCCAGCACGATGTCCTCTTTTTCCTGTTTTAAGCTCCTAAAATCAACAGTTAAGATGCAGCAATGAGCGTTGAAAAAACTGCCCTGCCTAAAAACATCCTCGTGAACGTCAACGGAGAGTTCTATAGCGCCGATGATGCCAAAGTTTCGGTCTTTGATCGAAGCTATATCTATGGCGATAGCCTCTATGAGGTAGCCCGCACCTACGGCGGCTATTTCTTTGAGCTGGATGGCCACCTCAAAAGGCTCGGCAAATCAGCCGAGCTCTGCCACATGGTTTTAGGGCAAAGCCTGGAGACCTATCATAACGAGATTATGAGGACCCTGGCTGCATGGAAGAAAATGGCCGGCAACCAAAAGCGTGAAGCTTATTGCCGGATCATCGTCAGCCGGGGCGAAGGCCGAATCGGCTTTGGTCTTCCCTGCCTGACGTCTCCCACGCTCTTTACGATTATCGTTCAAGCGCTTGAGCCGCCTACGGCCGAGCAGTTTCAAAAGGGCTTTAACTTCCAGGTCTCCAAGCGCTTGAGAAATAACCCAAAGGCTTTGGATCCGGCCATGAAATCCGGAAACTACCTCAATAGCCTTCTCGCTTACCTTGAGGCAGCTTCTGAGAACTATGACGATGCCCTGCTTTGCAATGCCGATGGACATGTGACTGAAGGCACAACCTTCAACATCTTCTACATCCGTCGTGGCATCATCGCGACGCCACCTCTGGATATCGGGATACTGGACGGGATCACCCGCCGCGAAGTCATTCAGATGTGCCGTGACTCAGGCATTGAGGTCCGCGAAGTCCGATTCCCTAAAGAGCGCCTTTATGAAGCGGATGAAGTTTTCATGACAAGCTCCATTAAGGAAATCTTTCCCGTGACCCGGATTGATGGGCGCAAGATCGGAAACGGAACGCCGGGAAAACTCACTCGCAAGCTGCACAATCAGTTCAACGAGCTGATCGCCGAACGCACTCAGCGTGAGAACTCACGCAGGAGCACGACTTGAAAAGCAAACGTAAGCAGCCCCAAAAGTTTCCAAAGAGCCCGCCGTTGAACCAGATTGCAGCCACAGCGGTGCAAGCTGCTCATGCCGCAGGCGCGGTGCTGGCAAAGCATTACGGAAGAAAGCTCAAGATTCGCGAAAAACTGGGCGCGGGCCTGGTGACCAATGCGGATCTTGAGGCCGAGGACGCGGCTCTGCGCATTCTCAAGCGGAAGTTTCCGGACTTCGGGACCCTGACAGAGGAATCCCCTCCTGAGATGCCGCGTGATCATGGAAGGTGGATCCTGGATCCTCTGGATGGAACGACGAACTTTGTTCACGGCTTTCCGATGTTCTGCGTCTCGCTTGCGGCCGAATGGTCAGGCCAGCTGGTCGTGGGCGTCGTTTATCATCCGATTTTCAAAGAGACCTATCTTGCCATTAAAGGCAAAGGCGCCAAAGTGAACGGCGTGAAGATGAAGGTCTCCACCACTTCAAAGATCTCGGACTCGCTTTTGACCACGGGCTTTACCTACCGAAGAAACGAGATCCTTCATCAGGAAATGGAAGCCTTTGAAAGGCTCAGCGGGATTGCGCGCGCGATCCGCCGCCCGGGAAGCGCGGCCTTGGACCTGGCTTACACCGCTCGCGGCGTTTTTGACGGTTTCTGGGAAAGAAAGCTCTCCCCGTGGGATATGGCCGCGGGAGCCCTTTTAGTCCAGGAAGCGGGTGGGATTGTCACTGATTTCAAGAGCAATCCGTTTCAGCCTGAGTTTCGCGAGATTCTAGCCTCCACTCCGCATCTTCACTCTCAACTTCTTCAGGCGGTGGCGCCAGAATATTGTCAGCTCCCGCCCCCTGGCACTTCGATCTCAGACTAACTTTGACAGGGGCCAAAACCCTCTTTAGACTTTTAAGGTGAGGTTACCATGTCTTCATGGATCTACATCTTATCCAAGTTCACGCCTGAAGCCTTGTTATTTGAGGCTTTGCTGATTTGCGTTCTGGTCTCAAGCTACGCAGCCTTCTGGGTTTTGCGTAAGCGCAGATTTGGCGCCATTGAAGACGAAGTGCCTGCATCGGTCGTGAAGGTTTACCTGAACGAGCTGATTGGCGAAGCCGAAGACATGCGCACGCAACTCTTCGGCCTGCTCTCAGGCCACGCTCCGCGCCCACGTCACGCTCACGCTGATGCTCATATTTCTAGCCCATCCTTTGTTGTCTCGGGCGATGCTGCTGAAAAACTCACGGCATTGGAGCAGAAGATGGCCGAACAAGCCGCCGCCATGGAACGCATCATGAGCGAGAAAGCCAAGCTTGAAAAAGAGCTCAATGATGCTCGCGCAAATGGCGCGGCAGCAGGCGGTGCCAGTGCGGGTGGCGAAGACGTTCAAAAACTTCAGGAGAAATGCCAGAGCCTTGAAGCTCGCCTGGCCGAATACAGCGTCATCGAAGATGACCTGGCAAATTTGAAGCGCTTGCAGCAAGAGAACGCTCAGTTGAAGACTCAGCTGGCAAGCGGTGGCGCAGGCGCCACGGCCGCAGGTCCTGCCGTTCCAGCTACCCCTGCAGCGACTGCTGCTCCATCTACTCCGGCCGCAGCAGAACCCGAAGCCGCTCCAGCTCCTGCCGAAGCAGCACCTGCTCCTGCAGCAGAAGCAGCGCCAGCAACCCCTGCAGATCCAGAAGCCGCAGCTGCCGCAGCAGCCGTTGCTGCAGCCACCGCCGCTGACGCACCTAGCTCAACCGTCATGGACCAGGACGCAATCCAGGCCATGCTGGACTCTGCCGGCACGGCTCCTTCTACTCCTGCCGCTGCTCCTGCACCAAGCGCCGCGTCCAACGAATTTGAAGGCCTGGTTGACGAAGTGGAAAAGAGCTTGCAACCGAATGCTCCTGCTCCCGCAGCGGCCGCAACTCCTGCAGCTCCGGCTCAAGCAGAAACCAAAGCTGAAAAAACCCCAGAGAAAGTTCCAGAGAAATCCGATGAAGACCTCATTGCTGAGTTCGAAAAAATGCTTAACAGCTAAGGCCGTTGCAGTCCTGCTCGCACTGTCCTCTTTTTCGTCGATTTCGACTTTTGCTGCCAACACTTACATCGCGCCTTCCCAGGCGACATTGGTTCAGGACATCAACACCAACCCCGATGTCGATTTCGAAGCGCTTCTTCAGCGCTGGACGAATCAATACGGAAGCCTCGCCAGTCAGCCCCTGCTTTCCATTGCGAAAGACAAACGCAACTCCGATCGTCAGCGCTACATTGCAGTGATGGGTGCAGCAAAGCTTGGCGGACCCGCCGTTGCTGAAAAGCTTGTTCCCCTTCTCAAGGACAAAGTCTGGTTGATCCGTAGCGCCACTCTCAGAGCATTGGCAGCGCTCAAAGATCCTGCAACTGCTCAGGCGGTTTTGCCTCTATTGAAAGACCCAGCTCTTGTGGTTCGCGTTGAAGCTGTCGAAACCGTAAAAGTCCTCAAGCCTGAAGGGGGCGCTCAAGCCCTGATCTCGGTTCTCCAAAGCCAGGACAACTATCGTTTTGGAAAAGCCCAATGGGTTCCACAACGCGCTCTTTCAGCGCTTGTGGTTCTTCATGACTTCTCGGTCGTGCCTTACCTTCGCCCGCTTCTGGACCATCAGAAGGATCCAGAGCTTCAACGCCAGACGATTTTTGCCCTTCAGATGCTGACCGGAATCGACAAAGACTCCAAGCTTGCGCTCAACGCGCAGGTCGAGACCTGGAAGAAAATCCTGGCAGGCGACCGCACCCCGGTCGTCACCAGCTCAGCGCACAGCGAACCTAAGCCTATTCATTGAGCGCGATAGCGCTCATGACTCAATGAATCTCCGGATTTGAAGCCAGCTATCTTCAGCGGCAAACGCATCGCCTTCATCGGTTCCACCGTTTTTAAATCCACTCTTCTCAACCGGATGAAGCATGTCATGAGCCGTGGCTGGGAAATATGGCAGCGGAATGCCGTGACCGGCATTAGGGTACCTGAGATGGCGAACCTGATCTCCTTTGCCATGCGCCTGCATTCGCTCCACGACGCGATCGGAGAACCATGACGATGGCCAGGTCTGATCATCCTCGCCTGAAATCAGAAGCATTCTTCCATTGAATTTCTCGACCGCAATCGCTGCCTCCTGACACTGCTGCCCCATGAGTCGGATCGCTTTTTCAAAAAGCGGCGTGAGTGCGAGATAGCCCCCCTTTTTGCGAAGCGCTTCAAACTCCGCCTGAATCTCCTGAAGCGCAAGCATCGGGACATGGCAAAGTGGCGATCCTTGATAGATCCACGAAGGCGCTCCCTGCGCCCAAACGACATGGGATGGAACGCGGGCAACGACCTGGTGTATCTCACCGGGGTAAAGGCTTGCCAGGATCAGCGAAAGCTCACCTCCACGAGATCCTCCCATGACGGTGATCTTGGCGTGATCATTTCCCGCACGAGCCTTCAGCCAGCGCAGTGCCTTTTCAAAATACTCGATTTCGATACCGGCAAGAAGCGGCGGCCGTCCGGGATACGCAAAATAAGCCAATGCCATGGACGGAATTCCACGAGACGCAAGAAGGGCTGCGGCACGTCTCGAAAAATCCATTCCTCCCCCTGACCCACCAAAGATCAGCGCCAGGGGATGATTCTTCAGATCGCTCCCTTTTTTGAAATAGAACTCGGCCGCGAGACCCGGGCCTGATGATGCCTCAAGCTTTTCAACGACAACGTCAGAGTCGATCAGAGTGCGAGTAAATTGTCGCTCCAGCAAAAGAGCTCCCTGCTCGTCTTCGATCTCCAGGCGATACTCCAGCGGCGAGAGTCCGCGCTTTTGAAATACCAAGCCCTCACCCGCCTCACGCTGAGGACGCATGGACCAAAAGAGCCCCATCGGATGCGCGCGATCATAAGAGCCTGCTTCAGGTTGCGCACGCGAGAGCTTCATTCTTCCTTCTTCTGGAGAAATCTCAAAGCGAGCCTGGCTCTGCCAGGTCACCTGGGCATCGTCCTGTACAGCCAGCTTAAGCGTGACACGCGAGCCTGGAGTCAGTCCCTGCACCGTCAGGTTCACCAGAGAATCCATCAGCGACAAATCCGGAAGTCCTGTAAGGGTGATCATTTTCGTTAATCCAAACTAAAAACCCCGAGAAGGCTCTCCTTCCCGGGGTTTCTTATACCATATGGTCTCGAATCGATCGGCTATTACTTCTTAGCGGTCAACTCTTCGTCGATGATTTCGGAGAAGCTCTCAACAGGCAATGCGCCGTTGATCAGCTGGCCGTTGACGAAGAACGTTGGCGTGGAGCGGACTCCCATCTTTTCGCCGTAAGCCATGTCGGCTGCCACTTGAGCGGAGTACTTCTTCGCCTTGTAGCATTCTTCGAACTTGGCCTGATCTGCGCCAGCTTCCTTGGCGAACTTAGCCAAGTTTGCATCGTCGAGCTTGTCTTGGTTCTTGAAGAGGATGTCATGATACTTCCAGAACTTGTCCATGCCTTGCTCGTTCACGCAAAGAGAAGCTTCTGCGGATTGGCGAGCTTGAGGGTGCATGGTCGGAGGAAGCGGGAACTGACGGAAAGCGAGCTTGATCTTGTTTCCGTACTTCTTCTTGAGCTCATGAACGCGCTCAGCACCTTGTGCGCAGTATGGGCATTGGAAGTCGGAGAACTCAATGATCGTGACCTTTGCGTTTTCGCCGCCAAACCATGGACCATTGCCTGCTTCAACAGGAACCACCATCTTTGGCTTTTGGAAGTAAACTTCCACTGGGTTGTTCTTGGTTGCCTTGGCAATGTAAGCCTGAAGAAGGTCTTGCTTCTTCATTTGCTGCAAGTAACCCATGATGCGTTCCTTGAGCTGAGGCGTGAGCTGGCTTTCTGGAACGTTCTTTTCCTTCACGAACTTCTTGTAATCGGAGTCGGAAACCTTCACGTCGCCGACGACTTTCTTGTTGATATAGTCGTCGAGGCTCATGTTGGCCTTCTTGGCTTCATCACCGATCATCTTCTCGACGATCAAGCGATTGAGGCGCTCCATCTTGAGGTCGTATTCCTTCTTCTTCAAGTCGAAGAAGTCCATCTTGTCGTCGCCAATGAGCTCTTCTTCGGTCACGTTCTGACCGTTGATCTTGGCAACCACGCCTGGAGCCGGAGCATTGTCCTTGGTGACAATATTTGGCTTGGTCTTGGCTTGCGATCCAGTGCAGCCGGTAACAACAACGGCCGTAGATGCAGCCACGAGAATCGTGACCAGCGAGAGAGTGTGTTTCTTGAAAATCGAATTCTGAATCTGCGAATTAAGCAACTTCGGCCTCCTTAGTTCGGCTCCAAATCAAGCTAAGACAACAGCGTGAAATATTTTAAAAACTGGCTTTATCGTAATTCCTGACCACAGCGTATGCAATGCAAAACTCGCTTGCTTGCCCGACGACGTCGGTAAACCAAAACGATTCCGAGAACAAATTGCACGACGCACCATGACCAAATCCAAGCTCGATGCGCCTGAATTTTATCTGAGTAAATCAAAAACAGAACAAAGCTGAGCCCGAACAGAATCTGCGTCACTACCGGGTAGGGATACGCAGGACGTGAAACAAGCTCTCCTCCTTTGTCTTCACCATATTTGGCAAGACAAGAAGGACAAGGATCGCCTTCGGCATATCTACCGGTCAGTTTAGAACGTGCGGACAAGGTCATGCACGCGTACCACGCCTTTCCAACATCCGTTCTCATCCACGACTGGAATCACACTGATCTGCCTTGGACGATTCTCCATCAGTTCTAATGCCGTCTTCGCCATCATTTCTGGCGAAGCCGTCACAGGGGATCTTGTCATGACTTCCCCTGCTTTCATCATGAAAAATTTTTCACGGTGTTGAAGCGCGCGACGAATGTCTCCGTCCGTGATGATTCCCAAAAGCTTCTCACCTTGAACCACAAGGACCGCACCGAGGCGTTTTTGAGTGGATGCAACGACCACTTCATCCATCGAAGCCTGATCACTGACGCACGCGACCGCATCGCCTTGATGCATCACATCAGAGACTCGAAGATTGAGGCGATTCCCGAGTGAGCCTCCGGGATGATTCTGAGCAAAGGCTTGAGCGTCAAATCCTCGCCACTGCATCAGCGCCAGAGCCAGGGCATCCCCTAAGGCAAGAGCCAGGGTCGTGCTTGAAGTGGGCGCTAAGTTATGAGGACAAGCCTCCTGCTCCACAAACCCGTCGAGCCAGACGTCGGATTGTTGAGCAAGCTTGGATTGGCGGTTTCCGCAAAGGGCAATCACTGGAACTTTTAGGCTCTTGAAAGAAGGGATCAGTCGAACCAGCTCCTCGGTATTTCCGGTATAGCTGAGCGCTAAAACCACATCTCCCACCTGAACCAGACCTAAATCTCCGTGCAATCCTTCGGTGGGGTGGAGGTAAACAGCCAGGCTTCCCGTGCTGCAGAAAGTAGCTGCGATTTTCTGGCCGATTTTGCCGGACTTTCCGACTCCCGCGATCACGATCTTGTTTCCGCGCGCAAGAGCCTGCTGCATGAGTTCCAGGGCTTTTTGAATTCCTTCTTCGGCTCCCTTTTGCTCAAGCCTTTTTGCACAGGCCAGAAGCGCTTGTCCTTCGCATTCCAGGACGCGGCGGACCTCACCTGCCAGATCTTTTGGCAACTCTTTTGGCCAGTCTTTCGATGTGCTCATAAAATGTTCATCGCATAAGTTAATGGAAACAAAAAGGTACTCCAGCAGGAATTGCACATTTTGACAGACTCCCTGACCCAAGCGACAATAGAAGCATGAAGCAAGGTCAGGCTCTTCTGCGCGCTCTTTTATTGGTCGTTTTACCCTCCCTTGCCCTGCTCCCCCTGCTCTCAGGTTGCATGAGCGCTTACCGGAAAAGCGTCGGGGTGGACAATGTCGGACAAGTCTATAGCCGCCGCTATGTCACCGACCTGAATACCGCCTGGCAGGCCTGTCTTGAGGCCATGAAGTCCAACCCTCTCGACGTGAAAAACACCCAATCGGGCTATATTCAGACCAAATGGGTCGATAACACCGAGCAGAGAAACTTTGTCGACTCGTTTGGCGACGCAAACGCGACGCTCAAGGCCCAGTTTCGCTTCAAGGTGAATGTGGCCAGCACCTTCTATAATGGCGAGCCTGTTGTCAAAATCACCGTCACCAAGGATCAGATGGTCCAATATGACGTCCTGGAAGGCTGGCGCTATGTGGAGACGGACTCGATCGATGAGAACACCCTTCTTTACCGCATCGGCAGGCTCATCTATTTTCGCATGAAGATCGCAAAGCTTGAGGAAGAGCGAATCAATCGCGAGACCAAGAACATGGATCTTTCGAAGTAATGGCAAAGTAATGGCAAAGTAGGCATTCTTTGCCCAATGCCCTGTTTTTCCCGCGTTTCGCTTCAATTTCTCTTCATTACTTCTTCAATCTATATGCGATAATAATTGAAGTATGAGTTCGATTTCTACCACGGACGGCGGATATCAGTACTACCAACGCAAGCTCAGCGATCTCGAGTCGGAGATGCGCGACGAGGCCAAGCGCTCTCGCGAACATTACGACGAGCGTGCCGACGCGCTTGAAAAGAAGTCGACGCAGAACGTGCGTGACTACGAAAAGAAATCTGATGAAGCCGTGAATGATGTTCGTGAGAACTCCTCTGCTCAGATGGACAAGGAGCGCGAGGCCGCACGTGCGGATGTCGAGCGCGCAAGAGCCGCAACCTACGACAAGTACGGTCGCTCGCAATCTGAGATCGCTTTCCACAAAAAGCGCGCTGACGACGCGATTCAACAGATGCAAGAGCAGATGGACTCACAAAAGCCGAAGTTTGATCGCGCGATCGAAAGCGCCTCGGCCAAGACCACTCTGGGCGCTGCTGAACGCCTGAGAAAAAACGCCGACCAGGAACACGAAAGCCGCACTCGCGAGACCACGGAGCTTCGGCAATCGATCGATAGCCTGCTTGAAAACGAAAGAGCCTACGGCAAGGAAAAAGGCCAGGGCTCGGTCGACGCTCGCCGTGAGATTGAGAACGAATCCCGCACTCGCGAGTTCGTCATGCGCAACCAGTACGAGAACGACCTTCAGCAGCAACAGCACAAGAGCGTTCAGACTGAGCACGACCTGATTCAATCGCATCAGCAGGACATGCACGATCGCGACACTCAATTCGCCAAAGACCTCCACCGCATGACTCAGCAGCATCAGGACGACATGCGCACCCTCTCTGAGAGCACCGAGCACGTCGTCAATCAGGTGCGTGACATGGCTCGCCAACAGGCCGTTCACGCGCAAGAATCCATGGATCGCCAAGCTACCAGCATGCAGCGTGACAACCAGGAATCCCTCACCCGCCAGGCTGAGACTTTCCGACACGAAAAACAGCTTCAGCGCGAGGAAGATCAGAGCACGATTCACCACCTGGAGAGCGAGATCAAAGGACACATCACCTCAGGTGATCCATCCTGGGTCGCCCCGGCAGCCGAAGCCAGAATGCGTGACAACTTCATGAAGGAGTTCACCAAGAAACAAGACGCCGAGATCACTCGCAACAAAGAGAAGACCGATAGCCTCCACAAGGAATATTCAAAGCGCCTGGCCGATGTCGTCGAAGCATCAGATACGCGCATCATGACCGCAGAAGCCGATCACCGCTCCAGCGAGTATCTTCAACAGCAGACTTTGATGAACCATGTCGATGAAATCAAATCCACGCAGGAGCGAATGCTTCGTGACAAGGACTATCAAGCAAACCGCCAGATGGAGTCCCTGAATCACAACTACAGCAATGACTTGGAGCGGCAGCGTCGCGAGTATGAAGGCGTCATCAACCAGCTGAAGTCCGACTACAGCCAAAAGATGACCGACGTGCGTCAACAAGCCGACTTTAACGCAAAATTAGCGCAGCGCAACTTTGCGTCCCAGCAGTATGAAATCTCCAAGTCTTACGAGCGCAAGCTCGAGGAACAAAAGACTTCTTACGAAGATGCCCTCTCCAACCTCAAGGAACAGCTTGCAACGCATCAACATGAGGCCGAGCGCCGTACCCGCCAGCTATTAGATGACCAAGCCAAGGGCTATGAGCAAAAAATCGCTCAAATGGAGTACCAAACTAAGGAGCGAGAGCGTACTATCAGTGACAACTACCAGGACCAAATTGAAAAGTTGAAACGATCGAATGCTCTCCTCATCCAACGGAAATCTTAGAAAAGTAAAAATCGTCTGTACCCTGGGCCCCTCCACTTCCACACTGGAGCAGATCAGCCAGCTGATCGAATCCGGAATGGACGTAGCGCGCTTGAACTTCAGCCACGGCACTCACGAGTTTCACCGCGGCCTGATTCAAAACATTCGCGAAGCCTCTCGCCGCCACGGAAAGCCAGTGGCGATCATGCAAGATCTTCAAGGCCCGAAACTCCGCGCCGGCGTTCTTCCCAAAGCTGGAATCGAGCTCAAGGCGGGAGATGTCCTTCTTCTCCATCCAGAAGGATCAACGCCGAAGACTTCCACTCAAGGAAAGATCGCGCTTCCGATCTCCGCCGAGATCGCAGCACCGATTTCCGCTGACGTTCAGCCTGGCAGCCGCATCCTCTTTGACGATGGAAAGATCGCCACTCGCGTCTCCTCCGTCAATCCCCCTGAGATTATCGTTGAAGTCGAAGTCGGAGGACGCCTCACGAGCAATAAGGGAATGAATCTTCCCGGCACCCCTCTTTCTTTGCCATGTTTAACGGACAAGGACTTGGCTGACCTCACCTTTGGCTTGGCCGAAGGCGTCGATGCAGTCGCCCTCTCCTTTGTTCGCACCGTTCAAGACGTCGAGATCTTGAAAGACAAGATCCGCAAGCAATCCAATGAACATCCGATTGTCGTTTCCAAGATCGAGCGCGAAGAGGCGATCGAATCCATGGAAGCCATCATGGAAGTTTCTGATGCCCTCATGGTCGCACGCGGTGACTTGGCCGTGGAAATCGGGGCTGAACGCGTTCCAACGGTTCAAAAGCAACTCATTCACGGCTGCAACGAGCTGGGCGTGCCGATCATCACGGCAACCCAGATGCTTGAGTCCATGATCTCCTCCCCGACTCCTACGCGCGCAGAAGCCAGCGACGTCGCAAACGCCGTTTTTGACGGAACCGACGCCGTCATGCTCTCCGCCGAAACCGCATCAGGCCAGTATCCATTTGAGACGGTTCGCACGATGGCCAGAATCATCATCGATGCAGAACGCTCACGCGATAACTTCTCACGCCATCGTGACAATATGGCATTACCAGGCTCCGTAGTGGACGCCATCGAGCACAGCGCAGCAGGCATTGCCAAGCAAGTGGGCGCGGTTGCGATCGCTTGCCTCACCCACTCCGGAATGGCCGCACGCACTCTCGCTAAATATCGCCCAACGACCCCAATCGTTGCGATCATGGACAATGAACCGAACCTTCGTAAGCTTGCCTTTGTCTGGGGCGTACGTGGTGCGATCATTCCAAAGATTGTCTCAACCGACGATCTTTTTGCGATGGTCGAAAAAGTGCTTCAAACGAATGGCTGGGCTGAGGCCGAGGACCTGGTTGTGGTTACCGCGGGCATTCCTACCCTTCGTCGCGGCACAACCAATATGGTGAAAGTGCATCGTATTGGCGCAAACGCTGACCGCGCCCGGTAAGCCCTCTAGCCTCCGGCACCCGCACCATTAATTTACAAGCGAAGGATACTGAGCGCGAATCCGCTGAATTCGGAGCTCCAGGCGTCGCGCTTCCTCGCGCACGTCCGCTCTTTGGTCATAGCTTCGCGAAGTCTTCAGTTGCTGCAGAAGAGTCTCGCAGTAGCTCAGCTCAAGCTGGATCATCTGAGCGAACTTTTCAATTCCGGTGGAATAATAAGCCAGCTTGTTGCCCTTGCCCGCGATGCTTTCTTCCAGGGCACTGCGGTTCACCAGCTCGCCCGTTTGCAAATTGAAAATTCTGTAGTTTTCACGTGATGACTGCGTATGGAAAGGCTCGTAAGGAAGATTGTAGCGATTGCGATACCGGATGACAGCCGAGATCTCAGCTGCGAATGCATCCACCTCTCCGCCTTGTCTTTCCATATTCCAAAGGCTGTAGTCGTTTGCGTCCTTGAAAATCAGAAGTTCATTGAGATTTTCTGACTTCATCCGGCGCAATGAGCCCAGAACGTGCGTCAACTCGTGAATGATCGTTGCATACAAGTCGATCATCTCGGACTTGGGATTGAGGCTGACGACAACACTGAGCCGTACACCCGGATTCGGATCTGGAATGAACATGCCTTCGGGATCCAAAGCTGGCCAGCCCGCGAGAACGGACCGAGGGCTCGCGCGATCCGTGATGATCATGGAAACACCGTTTTCAAACGCATTGCGCGGATTAATAAAGGTCACAAGCTCGCGAAGACTGGATTTCCCGGTCTCGCTCAATACTGCCGTAATCAGAGCATTGGCTTGCTCATCATCGGCAAGAGCGTCTTCAATTCTGGCAAAAGACTCAGGATCGCTCACATCAAATCTCTCATGTGACTTGAAGATCGCAGGAGGATAGCCTGCTCTTCTGGCAAATACGATCGAACTGCGCTGCTCAGGTTGCGCCTGAGTCTCGGATGGAACCACGGATGGCGTTACGGACGCCACTGCTGCTGGCTGAGCGGACTCTTGTCCTGACAGAACCATCTCCTGCACAGCAAGCGCTTGATTCAGGTTTCCCGCTTCTCGGGATGGCTCAACGTTCCGGGCGCGAAACAACGAAGAGAGCGCTCCTCGAAACGAGGAGAAAAAGCCTCCGCTTTCCGAGGAATTCATCGCATACGCGGGAACCGATCCCATTTGGATCAAAAGAACCAGACCAGTTACCGACTTTGAACGGAGCCAAGATGTTTTCACTGCCACAAGAACAACCTCCACAGGCCCTTACCCGGCGACTTTTATATAATGTCTGACTTCTTTTGTCTACTATTAGATAGTAATTTTTACAATTGCGCGTGATATTCATGAGTTAGCCCCCCGCCCTGAGGCCGTGCACGACTCCGCCGGCGGAGTTTCTTTCTTGATGCACACTCACTCGGGTGCTAGTCCGGAAAGTCTATGGCGCAGCAGATCGATCTCGAGAATCAGAGCCCTTCTCAGACCCCGTCCCAGACCCCATTAATGAAGCAGTACTGGGATCTGAAAAAGCAGGCGGGCGATGCCCTTCTTCTTTTCAGAATGGGTGATTTCTATGAACTGTTTGGAGACGACGCGGTTGAGGCCGCTCGCATTCTCGACATCACGCTGACCTCGCGCGATAAGAACAAGGCGAACCCGATGCCCATGGCAGGAGTTCCCCACCACAGCGTGCAGGGCTACCTGCAGAGACTTTTGAAAGCTGGCAAAAAAGTCGCGATCGGCGAGCAGATTGAAGACCCGGCTACCGTCGTGGGCAAGGCGATTGTGAAGCGCGATATTGTTCGCACCTTTACGCCTGGAATCCAGTTTGAATCGGAAGGATCGGAAGCCCACTATCTGGCAATCCTCGTTCCTACTTCTTTTGTCCGTGGCGATAAGAGCGACACCTGGAATCTGGCTTGCCTCGACGCCTCAACGGGTGAAGCGTTAGTCAGTGAGCCTATGAGCGCTCAAGCCGCGGCCACTGAATTGGGACTGTTACCGGTTCGCCATCTCTTGACGATCAGCGATCAGTCGCTTCCGGAGCTCTTGAGTCACGCCGTATCGGCCCTGACCGCAAACCAGGTTTTGATCGAAGAGATTCCAGCCAACTATCTTTCGCTCATTCAGGCGCGCGAGATCCTCAAAAAGAACTATGGCCTGGACCAGCTGGGCGCCTTCATCTCAACAGACGAGGGAATCATCGCTTTAGGAATCCTGGTCATCTACGCCGCACGCTCGCAAAAACAAGAGCGCTTGCAGCACTTGAGACTTCCTTCTCCTTTGCGCAAACCCAAGACTTTGGTGCTGGGACCGCGCGTCCCGCAACACTTGGATTTGGTGCCGGCTCAAGAAGGAACCCCTCACCTTTATGGTCTCATCAATCACACACGCTCAGCTCTGGGCGCGCGCCAACTCAAACGCTGGCTCCTCTCTCCTTTAAAGGACTCCAAGGAGATCGCTGCCAGGCAGGACGCGGTTCGCGAGATCCTGAGAAGCGATAGCCGCGAGCGCCTCTCGCAAGAGCTTGCGGATGTTTACGATCTTGAGCGCATCTTGGGTCGCGTGAATACGGGACTTGCCAACCCACGCGACACTTTGCAGCTCGGACGCTCCATCCGCGCGCTTTCTCAGATGTCTGGCTATTTGAGCTCTTACAAAGCGCCGCTTCTGAAGAACATGGCCGAAAGCTTTGCCCAGGCCTCAAGCGCTCTTCAAGACTTGGGCAAGAGAATCGTCGACAATCAGCGCGAAGAAGCTCCACTGACCGCGCGCGATGGTGAAATCTTCAGCCGCGGCACCTCTCCGGATCTCGATCATCTGATTGATCTTACGGAGAACGGTCAGCGCTGGCTCGTGGATCTTGAAACGCGCGAGCGTGAAGCCACGGGCATCACTTCCCTTAAAGTGCGCTACAACCGCGTCTTTGGATACTATCTTGAAGTGACTTCAGCGCACCTCAAAAACGTTCCTGCGCATTACCAGCGCAAGCAGACGATGGTGGGTGCTGAGCGTTTCTTTACGGAAGAGCTGAAAAAGTTTGAAGAAGAGATTCTCACTGCCTCGTCTCGCCAAAAATCCCTGGAGCAGCAGCTCTTCGAAGATCTCTTGAAGTCGATTCAGGAACAAACTTCAGCGATCATGGAAGCCGCCCGCGTTTTGGGTGAGCTCGATGCGCTGGTCTCGCTCTCGCGCCTGGCCGATGAAGCAGGATGGTCTTTCCCTGAAATTGATGACTCCCTTGAGATGACCATCATGAACGGCCGTCACCCGCTCGTGGATCGAAACAGCGGCGGTGGATTTGTTCCAAATGATCTGAAACTCTCGGATCAAACGCGCCTGACTCTGATGATCACTGGCCCGAACATGGGCGGTAAATCGACCGTCATGCGCCAGGTGGCGCTCATCGTGATTTTGGGACAAATGGGTGCGCCCGTTCCTGCCAGTGAAGCTCGCTGGGGTTCGGTCTCCTCCTTATATACCCGTATCGGCGCACACGACGCGATCGCCCGCGGCCAATCGACTTTCATGGTCGAGATGAGCGAGCTTGCGCATATTCTTCATTACGCGGATTCGCGCTCCCTGATCATTCTCGATGAAATCGGCCGCGGCACGAGCACCTATGACGGAATGAGTGTGGCTTGGGCAACGCTGGAGTGGATCTGCCAGAAGATCAAGGCTCGCACTCTTTTTGCGACCCACTATCATGAGCTCACGCGTCTGACGACGCAGCTTCCACTTCTTGCCAATGCCCATATGGCAGTGGAGAGCGAGAAGACCGGCAAGAGTTCGAATCTTCGCTTCCTTTATAAGCTCAAAGAAGGTCCAACCAACGAGAGCTTCGGTGTTCACGTCGCGCAGATCGCAGGACTTCCACGCCCGGTGATTGATCGCGCCTGGAAAGTGCTCGATGAACTGGAGAACGGAAACGCTCACCCGCAAGCTGCACAGCTTTCGCTTTTTGATTTAGCAGCTCAGGCTGAGCCTGAACAAGAACCTCAAATTGAAACTCAGCCTGAACCTAAAAAGGAAGAGGAACTCGAGCGACTTGCGATTCTCGAAGATTTAAAAAACCTCAACCTCAACGCAATGACCCCGCTTCAAGCACTCAACGAGCTGGCAAGACTTCAGGATAAGTATCGCGAATCTGACGAAGGGTTTTCTGCAGGGATCCGCCAACAGCAACCTCAGGATGCTGGATCGAAATCCATCGCAAACTAGCGCCATCTGACTCTGAAGCGCTCAGTACAGAAGATGAGATCGCCAGCTTAGTCATCCATACATGCGCCGTGCGTGTGATTTTGTGACGAGTGACGATAAGCTTGCTCTCGACTTTGCCCACGCGAGCGAGTTTTGTTTTGGCAACGGGTGATTCCTCGGGAAAATCCCAAAGCCCCGCCCGCCACTCGCCGGGACGCCTGAGTGCCAGAAGCATGCGTCCTTTTGAGTCAAAGATGCAATGCACTTCCTCTTTCACCGCAAGCCACTCTTTAGGCTTTTTCTTCGGCGGATAGGCCTCTTCTTCGGAGTTCTGATGTGCGCGGCACATGGACGCGATCGGGCACAAAAGGCATTTCGGTTTTTTCGGCGTGCAGACCGTCGCACCGAGCTCCATCATGGCTTGATTGAGAACGCTTGGGCGCACTCCCTGCTCATGGGCGCGCTCGACAAAAACTTTTGAGAGTCGCCACAGACGATTCTTGTAAGCTGCATCTCCTCCCGCGCGTGAAACGCGACGTACGCGCGAGAGCACACGCTCAACGTTTCCATCCAGGATGGATTCGGGTTGATTGAGCGCGATCGAGAGAATTGCGCCTGCCGTATAAGGACCTACTCCCGGAACATCAAGCCAGCCTTCGCGAGTACGAGGAAATCCACCTGCTGCCACGATCTGGCGAGCAGCTTTATGAATATTGCGCGCTCGCGAGTAATAACCCAAGCCTGCCCAATGCAGGAGCACGTCTTCCTCAGGCGCGGCTGCCAACGTCTCAACGGATGGAAAGCGCGAAACAAAGCGCTCAAAGTAAGGAATGACGGTAATGACCTGAGTTTGCTGCAGCATGATCTCTGAGATCCACACGCGGTAAAGCGTGGGTTCATCACGCCACGGTAAGACACGTTTTTGACGCTCAAACCATTCACCGAGCTGATTCAGCTCCTTTAATTGCTTTAGCTGCTTAAGCGGGCTTCTACCCTTTGCTCCTCTTGCCATTCCCGCTGTTTCTCCCATAAGCTGAAATTCGGTGGCAAGAACGATCTTTCACGGCATCTTTATAAACTTAGTGGGACTTACCTTGAGCTCGGCTCTTTTTGGGCCGCTTGCCGTCTCATCCGCATGGGCTGCAAAACCCAAGCATCCTTTTAAGGTCGTGATTGATCCGGGCCATGGTGGAAATGATCATGGCACCACTCAACTCATCGGAAACGCCGAAGTGATGGAAAAGCAGCTCACTCTGGCGCTTGCGCAAGAGACTGCGCGCATTCTTCGCGCCAAAGGCGTAGTGACGATTCTCACCCGCACCGAGGATAAAGACGTAGCCCTGGGGGCTCGCACCGCGCTTGCCAATCGCCTGAAGGCCGATGTCTTTCTCTCCATTCACATGAACTCCACTGACACTCCCATGGTGGTCGGGGCCGAAGGGATTGAGACATTTATTCTGAACAACACCACAGACGCGACATCCAAGCGCCTGGCCCACCTTGAAAACTCCGTCCTCAGCCCTGAAGAGCGCGCTGCTGCCGAATCCCCAGAGCAACTGGATGTGGCGCTGATCCTGAGAGACTTGCGGCTGGATGCCAATCTTTCTGAGAGTAAACGCCTGGCCTGCATCGTTCAGGATCATCTGATCGGTACGGCCAAAGCAAAACCGCGCAATCGCGGCGTCAGACAGGCCCTCTTCCACGTTCTCTTAGGCGCTGAAATGCCCAGCATCCTGGTTGAGGCGGGCTTTCTATCCAATCCTCGCGATCGTGAAACCATGCAGTCGCCGAAGAGCCGCCACGCTCTGGGAGTCGCTCTCGCACGCGCGATCATGAGCTTCCGGGACACTCGTGGCACGGGTCAGGCTCAACTGACATTGAGCAGATGTAAAGTTCATTGACAGTTCTTGCCTGAGGGCAAGTAACCATCAATCCTATTCGTTTACTTTTAACTCCATTCTTTTCATATACTTACAAAATGACACACCGATGCGTCGACTTTGACGCACCTGGCATTCGACTTGCTCTAATCCCTCCCGAGAGAGCTGAAGTGACGAGGGTCACGTAGAGTAGAACCCCTCGCACGCAAAACGTTGTTAGTGGAGGTAGTTATGAAAACGAAAAAGTTGGCCATTGCCCTGGCCATGAGTACGATCTCGCTCCTGACAGGATGCGGATCCAGCGGCGGTAGTCCCGCACCGGTAGCAGGAAACATCATCGGTTACACCCAACAGTGCACGCCGACAGGCTGTGTGCAGGTTCCAATCTATGGCGGAACCGGTGGTTGCGTTCCTCTTTCATCACCGATTTACTTTGCAGGCTCAGGACAAATCTTAGGAAATGTCCTGGCAGCAGGCACGATTCCTAACTACGGAACGTATGGTAGCTTAGGAATCTCCACCTCACCGGTTTCCCAGGTGGGGGGCCAGGTCTATACAAGTCCTTCGGGATTGCAGATCAGCGTCGCCAGCTCCTACGCAGGAGCTCAGACGTCGGTATCGGGTAGCTTGCAACTCAGCCAGGCCGCCCAATACAACATCTCATTGGCAGCCCAAAGTGGGGCTTACCCGAGTTATAACAATGCATCCTATACACCCTGGGGCAACTCTTCGTACTACGGAGGCGGTTACACCAGCAGCAGCGCCTGTGTGAGCGGTATCGCTCTCCAGCTTGCTCCTTACACGAGCGTGAACGGTGTCTACGGATACGCCTATCTTTACCTGAACAATACTCAGCACGGATACATCCTCCAGCTGTACTGATCTGAGTTAAGTTCTGAAAAAACTATCTCCCTCTCCAAAGGGTCCGTCTTCTAGCGGTAGCGGTATCAAGCGGAAGTAGAAGCAGAAGCAGTATGAAGTTGCACGACGGAACCACAAGGCAGCCCAACCGGTAACACGGGGCAGATGTTGCCGACTTGGGCGAAAGGGGTAAGCGCTTCCTCAAAAAGGGAACGCTTACCCCTTCCTTATTACATAGCGCCAGTTAAAATAAGAGAAGTGAGCGCATCCCCGCAAACAAACGTTCTGATCTACTGGATCAAATCCTTTCTTGAGGCCCGCCGCATCGATCGCGGGGCAAGCGATCGGACGATCGAGGCCTATAAGCGGGACCTGGAACAGTTTGCAAGCTCCCTCCCCGAAGGACTTGCGCCGGAAAAGATTTCCGCAAGCCATCTTCAGGATTACATCACAAAGCTTCATCATGATCAGCAGAAGCCCGCATCCATTGCTCGAAAGATCAGTGCTTTGAGACAGTTCTTCAAATTCTGCTGTCTTGAGCGGCGTCTGCTGGAAAACCCTGCTGAGAATCTCGAGTCTCCCAAGCAAGGTCAGAGACTTCCTAAAAATCTCTCGACCGATGAAGTCGGAAAACTTCTATCAGCCGCAGACACAGGGCTCACTTACTTGAACGAGACAAACGCCGATGCCTTGCGCGCTCGCGATCGGGCGATTCTTTATCTGCTTTACGCAACGGGGCTTCGCATCTCAGAACTCACGAGCCTCACCCCTCACGATATTGACCTTCAAATGGGTTATCTCCGGGTCAAGGGAAAGGGCGGCAAAGAACGCATCGCCCCTTTTGCCACGGTTGCCGGCGATCATCTGAGAAACTGGATGGAGAATCATCGCGCGACCCTAAAGCCCGCAACCGATCATGTTTTTATCAACCATCGCGGATTTGCCCTAACGCGCCAATCCGTCTGGAAAACTTTGAAAGAACTGGCCCTTCAGGCTGGAGTCTCCACAACTCTTTCTCCTCACAAACTCAGGCATTCCTTTGCGACGCATCTTCTTCAGTCAGGAATGAATCTGCGCTCCCTTCAAATGCTGCTTGGTCACTCGGATCTTTCCACTACTCAGATCTATGCCCATGTGACGCCTGAACATCTTAAAAGCGCTCATAAGAAGTATCACCCTCGGGGCGAATAAAGTCAGGACCCGTTTTAAATCCTGTGCTAGAACCATAACTCATAGACTCATTGAGGACTTATGGGAGAATCACTCGCACAAAACATCCAGCTGCTTTCCGTACAATTCGTGCCTTTCGTGATGGCCGTTGTCTTTCACGAATATGCCCACGGATTTATTGCCAGCCGCTGGGGTGATAAGACGGCCAAAGAGAACGGCCGATTGACTCTTAATCCAGTCCCCCATATTGATCCACTGGGAACCCTGGTCTTTCCGATTCTCATGATGCTCTCGGGCACTCACTTCCTTTTTGGATGGGCCAAGCCCGTGCCGATTGATCCACGCCGCTTTCGCAAATTTCGCCCAGGTCTTTTCTGGGTTTCGTTCGCGGGCCCTGGAATGAATTTTCTTCTGGCATTGCTTTCGGCTGCAAGCTTTTGCGCCATCCAGCGCTGGATGCCTCAGGACTTCTTCTTTTTCGAGCCTTTGATCACGATGTGCTACGTCTCGATCACGCTCAACTATGCGCTGGGATTCTTCAATCTGATCCCTGTGCCCCCACTGGATGGCAGCAAGGTCATTGAATCCGTTCTGCCGCTTCATCTGGCGCGCAAATACGAATCTTTGTCTCGATACGGAATGCTGATTTTGATGGCCCTGCTTTTTACGGGCGCCTTGAACGTGATCGGCACTCCCATTCGCATCGCTTCACGTTTGACCTTGGGCCTGATGGCCCATGCTTTTCATCTTCCTGAGGTTGCTCTATGAATAAGCCTGTCATGCTCTCTGCGGTTCAGCCTTCCAAGAATCTCACGCTTGGAAATTATCTGGGCGCTTTGAAAAACTGGGTGAAGCTTCAAGACGAGAACGATTGCATCTTCTTTGCGGTCGACATGCACTCCATCACCGTTCGTCAGGACCCGAAAGAGCTTCGCCAATGGACGTATGAGGCGATCGCGACTTACATTGCCTGCGGAATCGATCCTGAGAAATCGCTTTTGTTCGTTCAATCGCACGTTCCTGCTCACGCGGAGCTTGCCTGGGTTTTAACGACCTTCAGTTACATGGGCGAGCTCAACCGCATGACGCAGTTCAAAGATAAAAGCGCCAAACAGGGTCAGAACATTCCTGCGGGCCTTTTCACCTATCCGGTTTTGATGGCGTCCGACATTCTTCTTTATCAAACCAAGAAAGTCCCGGTCGGCGAAGACCAAAAACAGCACGTCGAGCTCACGCGCGATCTTGCGGGCCGGATGAACAATCTCTTTGGAGATGATCTGTTCACGATGCCTGAGCCCTATATTCCGCCTGTCGGCGCTCGCATCATGAGCTTGCAAGACCCGACGGCTAAAATGTCGAAGTCGGATCCTGATCCGAATTCTGCGATTTATCTGAGCGATTCGGATGATGTGATTCGCAAGAAATTGAAACGCGCCGTGACCGACTCAGGTACTGAGATCACTTTGGACGACGCAAAACCCGGCGTTAAAAATCTGATCATGATTCAGGCCGCGATCACCGGCAAAAAGCCCGAGGAAATCGTCGCTTCGTACGCTGGCAAAATGTATGGCCATCTCAAGGTTGAAACTGGCGACATCGTTGCTGCCGCCGTGGGCCCGATTCGCGATCGCGTTCGCGAGATCCTGGCCGACCCAGGCTATTTGGATGGCATTCTCAAGCGCGGCGCCGAGCGTGCCCGTGAGCGCGCAGAGCCTACACTGCGCAAGGTTTACGATCGGATTGGTTTTATTCCTGTTCGGTAAACCGACCGCTTTATCCAGCTGAATTAGCCCATTTAGTCTATTTTCAACTGTCTAAGTGTAATTTGCTTGCCCTAAGTAGAAACAATCAGCACCCTGTGTTTATTTGACACATCCTATTCCCGGATAGGCCTGTTAGACTGAGACTATTCATCAAAAGTCGAATTAGGCGGGGATTGCAATCACAGGGGGCACGTATGAGATTTCATTCTTTTTTGATGGCTGTAGCACTTTTAGGCGCACAGACCGCGTTTGGGGACGTCTGCAGCAAAGTATCCGAGAACCAGGTCGCACAATTGACCTGTCCTGCGGGTCAAACTATTACGAACATTGGTTTTGCGAGTTACGGGACCCCCTCCGGCGCATGCGGCAGCTATAGTGTCAGCAGTTGCAACTCCAGCACCTCCAAGAGCGTCGTGCAATCGGCGTGTGTAGGCAAAGCGTCTTGCCAAGTCAGTGCTTCGAATTCCTTGTTTGGCGATCCTTGCAGTGGCATCACGAAATCTCTTGCCATTCAAGCCGTATGTTCGGCTCCTTCAACCTCAAACGCCTGCACGAGTGTGGCCGAAAGTCAGTCCGCGGCACTCACTTGTCCATCAGGAAAGGTCATTTCAAGCATTACCTTTGCGAGTTACGGGACCCCAACTGGCTCGTGCGGCAGCTTTGCAGTGAGCAGCTGTAACGCAAGCACCTCGAAGAGCGTTGTGCAATCGGCATGTGTAGGCAAAGCATCCTGCCAACTCAGCGCTTCAAATTCCTTGTTTGGCGACCCTTGCAGTGGCGTAGGCAAAAGGCTTTCTGTCCAGGCAGTTTGTTCTTCAGTGGTTCCAAAACCAAGCCCTAGTCCAAGTCCGACTGTGACTCCAAAGCCTACTCCGACGCCTACTCCATCGCCTACGCCGACTGCGACTCCGCTTCCAGCCGTGGGCTCAAATGTCGTCGTACCTAGCGCGATCGCTATCCCAGCCTCGACGCTTGCCTTGCCAAGTGGCATCGCCAACGGATCATCTGCTTCAAGCCCAACCGTTGTCAGTCTGCAATGCGGACAAGTTTATCGGGGAACGCTTGATCTCAGCTACAAATCCTACATCTCCGTGAAAGTCGCAGGTACCTGTGGCAAGCCGACCATCATTCCTGCATCCAATTCACAAGTCGGGATTAATGCTGTTGGCGCAAACACCATCAAGATCAGCGGCATCAAAATCCAGGGCGCATCTCAAGGGATCAACGTGAACAATGCGAAAACCATCAGCATTGATAACGTGGATATCTTGAACAGCTCCAACGCCGGGATTTTTTGCAGCGGTGTGAATGGCATGACTGTTTCGAACAGCAGTATCAGTAACAGCGGCGTCACGGGTGTCGACAGCCTGGGCGCGGTCAGCAACGCGACGATCACTAACACGACGGTTTATAATACCAGCAAAGGTAGCGGCGGCGCAGGTGGCGTCGGCATCTACTTCTATAACGGTACTAACAACCGGATCGATCACGTATCTGTCAGCAACTCTGCTTATCACGGAATTGTCTCTCTTGAGACAACCAATTCCTATGTGACGAACAGCATAGCTCAAAATAGCTGCACAGGTCCTGATAAGGATTGTGGCGCAATCTACACGGCACAGAAAGCCACGCCACATGCCGGTCTTAATCTGATCATCGACAACAACAAAGTGGTCACCAGTGGAGGCAGCGGCATCTACCTCGATGACTATGCCAATGGCGTGACCGTCTCATACAACGACGTCTCCGGATGTTCAGACGGGATGATATTGCACAATGGATACAACAACAATATCCATCACAATAAGATCGCCAACAGCGCGGTTGCTCACGTCACCATGGGCCAGGACACTGGAACCATGCACGACAACGTGTTCACGTATAACGCGATGAACTCCACTCATGGCGAATACGGTTACCGACTTGAAACCGGAACCAACCTGAGCACCTTTGCCCGGTATGACAACAACACCTACCAGAGCACCAATGTGAGCCACTTTGGCCGCCTCTGGCAGGGTGGCTCGAGCCCTGGCATCGACGCCAGCTACAGCGCCTGGAAATCAACCTACATGCCAGGTCAGGATGCTCACTCAACGATGAACGGTGCCCAATAACTTAGGCTCCTGATCTAGACATCGACACTAAGGAGAGGCGCTTGAAGTGATTGAAACCACTTTGAGCGCCTCACTCTTTTTGAGCTTGTGAGTTCTCAGAGTGAGAATGGTTCAACAAGTTTTTTAATCAAGAAGTCAGCCGCGTTTTCGGACCAGCTTTTCGTAGGGCGGCAAGTTAATTTGCTCTTTAAGGGCTTCCTGATAGGCTTCTTCCAAGTGCCACGAGGTCTTTTCATAGGAGAAAAGGAGCTCACAAAGACCGGCAGTATCCTCCGCATCAGGAGAAGCCTCGTCGAGCTCCTTTTTAAGCACGTCGATCATGTGATCGACAGCTTGGATAATCATGACCAAGTCATTTCCTCTAATCATCGGCATTGAAGTTCCTTTCTTCACCCGTCCCAATAGTCATTAGGATGGACGGAAGAATCAGTTTAGTCATCCATAAACCAGAGTAACTGGGCTCACCCAACACTCAAAGCCGGTAAGGCGCGTCGCTCCGCCGGCGGAGTCAACTCAGGCTCCTTTGCCGGACTCATAATCGTCAGCAGGCTTTTCTCAAGCTCGGAGAACAAACGATGCTGCCCTTTTTCGCGCATTAGAATAAAGACTGATTATGCCCACCTCCAAACTCCTCAGCGAGCTCCGCCGTGAGCTCAAAAAAGCTGCGGTCCCCGCGAAGGCGCCTGAGATGCAGGCCTATATGAAATCCAAGATGCCTTATCACGGCGTACAGACGCCGATGAGGCGGCTGATCTGCAAGCAGCTTTTCAAAAACGTTGAATTCAAAAACGCCCGGGAATGGGAGACGGAAGTTCGAGCAATCTGGGAAGGCGCTCGCTTTCGTGAAGAACGATACTGCGCGCTCCAGCTTTGCAGCCACAAAAGCGCCGACGAATTTCAAACCCCCAAAGCTTTGAAACTTTACGAGGATCTCATCGTGGATGGCGCCTGGTGGGATTATGTGGATACGCTGGCAGCCGACCGAGTCGGAAATCTTCTGGAGCGCTACCCTGCTGACATCAAACCACTGATGCTCCAATGGAGCCGCTCGGCCGACATGTGGAAAAGGCGCACTTCGATTATTTGTCAGCTTGGCTTTGGTTTAAAAACTGATCTTAAGCTGCTTTATGCGTGCATTGAGCCCTCGTTGGGATCAAAAGAATTCTTCCTCCAAAAAGCGATCGGCTGGGCAATAAGACAATATGCCTGGAAGGACCCAAAAGAGGTCAAACGCTACGTGGCCCAAAACGAAGATCGACTTGCACCTCTCAGCCGTCGTGAGGCTCTGAAAAATCTGAATCGCTAGCCGAGCACTGAGGCTCTCAGAACCCATATCGCATTGCAGCGAACGAGCTATTGAGTGTGAATTTATTCAGTTTTACGACGATTTTAAGATGAAAATGAGGCTGATTTTCCAAAATGGCCCCAGAGTCAAAACACTAAATTTATTTTGAAATTCTGAACCGGAACCCTTGCCTATATTGCCCACTTGGTTATGATCCGAGGCTCATATGGCATCTCGGCTTCCGATTACAGTACGCCTAGAGAGCTTCGAAGGCCCTCTGGATCTTTTGCTTTATCTGATCCAAAGCCACGAGCTCGATATTTCGAAGATCTCGATTTCGAGGATCACGGACCAGTATCTCGCCTACGTGCGATTGATGCAGGAACTGAACTTCGATACCGCCAGTGAGTTTTTGGTCATGGCTGCAACTCTTCTTCACTGGAAGAGCAAAGCCGTGCTCCCGCAAGAGGACAAGCAGGACCAGGCCGGCGCGAATGCGGAAGACGGCCTCCTCAGCCAGGAAGACCTGATCCGACAATTGCTCGAGCATCAACGCTTCAAGCAAGCTGGCCAGGACCTGGCGCAGCTCCCATTGCTGGGCGAAGATATTTTCACTCGTCCTACCCGCCGCCCTCCAGTTGAGAAAGTCTGGAAGGAAATGAACCTGACTGACCTCACCCTGGCTTATCAGGACATGCTGGTCCGTCAGCGCAAGCGTACGACGATTCTTCGCAAGGAAACCGTTTCTCTTGCGAGCAAGATTGTTGAGTTTCGCGATAAGCTCAAGGTTGGAAAGCTTTCTGAGTTCCGTGAGCTTCTTTCCGCTGCACCTTCCAAGCCTGAGATTGTTGCGGCCTTCCTGGCAACGCTCGAGCTTTCCCGCCTGAAAAAGATGCGCGTCCATCAAGAGATGACCTACGCGCCGATCTGGCTGGAGCTTCTTGAGTCGCTCAAGAACTTTGACGAGAATATGGCCGATGGATTTAGCAATCCAAACCCGCAGCCTAAAGAAGAAGGCGCGACAGAAATCAATCCAGAACAAGCTGAGGCGCTTCTCGCATCGGCTGAACTTTCAAAAGCTCAGCCGGGTAACCCTCAAGCACGTCCTGAAGACGATCGTCGTGCCGCCATGGACCTCTCCGGTGAAGTGGAATTTAACCCGCTGGCAGAGTTGGACGCTCAAATGGGCGGAAACTCCGATCTCGTGCGTAGAAACTGAGCAGGAACGATTTTATGACCGAAAAAGAAAACAACCATCTCGACTCGGAACAAAACTCTCAAGACATGAGCGCTCCAGAAGATGCGCCCCAACATTCTGAAAAGAAGCAGAACGACGACGGCGTCTCTTACGTCTCTTTGATTTCTGACCCCTATGGCTTCACCAACAATGAAGTTTCGGAAGCTCAAGACAGCTCCGAGCCATTGAACCTCGATGAGCCCCAAGATGAGTTCGAAGATGATTTTGAAGACGACGAAGACACCGGCATGAATATGTCCGAGTCTGCATCCGAAGACGATGAAACCGAAGTTTCCGCCATCAGCATGGCCGATCTTCGTGCCCAGGCCCAAGCAGAAACAGCAGCTCAGTCTGAGTCTGATTCCGCCATTGAATCGTTTGAAGTCGACACGGAAGAGTTCGTTGCCGCTGAAGACAACGGCGCTCTCGATCGCCTCGCCGGCGCAATCACTGAGCAAACTGAAAAAGACCGCATCGAAGCTGAAGAGCTTGTCGCAAAAGCCGCAGAAGCTTTGGCTGATTGGACTCCAGATGCAGACGCAAAAGCTGCCATGGAATCCGCCAATCAACTCGCGTCTCAAATTGCTGAAGACCAAGCCCTTCAAGCAGAGCTTGCCAAGGAAGCTGAAGAAGCCGAACAAATCGACCCAGCTCTGGCTGCTGCTCTCCCCCAACGTGGCGAAGACGGAAGCCTGGATCTGAACGAACTTCAATCCGCCATCGAAGCCATCCTCTTCATGGTCGATAAGCCAATTTCCATGGCTCGTATCCACGAGATGCTCGGCCCGGATTTTGAGCTCAATCTCTTCCAAGAAGCGATGTCAGCTCTCATGGATCGCTATCAATCCACCGCTCATGGCGTGGAAATCGTCCAAGTCGCCAACGGCTATCAGTTCCGCACCAAGGCGGGCCGCGCAGCACTTGTGAAGAAGCTTGCCAAAGTTCAAACGCAACGCCTCTCCAGCGGCGCGATGGAATCGCTTGCGATCATCGCTTATCGTCAGCCTGTTCTGAAGGACGATATCGACAAGATCCGCGGCGTGGACTCCTCTTACTTCATTCGTCAGCTTCTGGATAAGAAGCTCATTCACATCTCGGGTCGTTCGGAACTCGTGGGTCGCCCACTCCTCTATTCAACCACGGATGAATTCCTCTCGCTCTTTAACCTCAAAGATCTTTCGGCAATGCCATCGCTCCGCGAGATTGAGCAGATGATTCCTGCGTCTCAGTCCCAAAACCCAGAGGATGAAGATCCTCGCGTGAAGGAAATGCGCAAGCTCGTTGGCCAGATGAAGTCTGATACCAGCGTCTCGCTCATTTACGACGCTCGCGAAGACGAGAAGATTCTCAAGGACATCAAGGAGCGCGTTGGCTCGATCGCAACGACGACACCTTATCTTGAGCAGCAGAAGGAAATCGAAAAGCAGACTGCAGAAGCTGCTAAGCATGGCATGACCCTCGAAGAATGGGGTGCCGCTCAAGCTGCTGCCGCTGCCGCGAAGGAAGCTGAAAAGGCCGCTGCAAAAGCTGGATCTGAAGAAGCTCCTGAAATGCTTCCAGAAGCAGCTCCTTCCGAGACCCCAGCTGAAGTTCCTCACCACTAAGCGGGAACTTAAAACCGCGGCTGCCTGGGCTTTAGGGATTGCGTTTTACGCCATCCTCAGGCATTAATGCGGCATATCATTTTACCGGAACGGCGGGAGCTGTCCCAAAGGAGCCCTACATGGCACAAGAACGCGTACAGAAGATCTTAGCTCAAGCAGGCATTGCCTCTCGCCGTAAGGCTGAGGAAATGATTCAACTCGGCGAAGTCACGATTAACGGAAAGCTCGCAAAACTCGGCGATAAAGCCGATCTGGCCACCGACTCAATTAAAGTTCGTGGAAAGCTTCTTCACACCAAGGAAGCCCCTGTTTACATCGCTCTCTACAAGCCCAGGGGCGCGATCTCCGCGATGTCGGATCCTGATGGCCGCCCTTCCCTCACGGAAGTTCTCCAAGGCAAGGTCAAGCAGCGCGTTTATCCGATTGGTCGTCTGGACTTCTCGAGCGAAGGCCTGATTCTGATGACCAATGACGGTGCCTTTGCTGAAAAACTTCAAAAGATGGAAGGTGTGCCTCGCGTTTACCACATCAAGGTTCGCGGCCGTCCTGATCCATCCATGATTGCACGCCTCGAAAAAGGCGCGCGTCTGGGCAATCGCCTGATCAAGCCTCACTCCATTCGCCTGGCTGAAGAGCTTGCCAACAAAGTTCGCATTGAAATCGTCCTTACCGAAGCAGGTGCTGTGGACGTGAAGACTCTCTTTGAGCAAAAAGGTTTCCTGGTAGAGAGCATTCGTCGGACTGCGATCGGACAAATCACTCTTCGCGGACTGAAGCCCGCTGAGTTCCGCTACCTCAAGCCTTCACAAGTGGAAGCGCTCCTCACCAATCCTGAGCTTGGCCTCAAGAATATTCCTGATGATGGACGCCCTCAGCCTGAAGGACAAGGCTTCCATTATCGCCGCCCAGAAGGTGAGCGAAGCGCCACGCTCGCAGGTAGACGCGAAGCTGCCACCGGTGCACAACGTGAGACAGGCGATAAGCCCGCACTTCCACGTCCAAGAGCTGCCGTTTCTGGCGCGTCCAAGGCACCAAAGCCAAGAAGCGCATCAGCTGGAGCTAGCAGTGGCGGTCCAAAGCCCTTTGTAAAGCCAAGAGCGGCTGGTTCAAAGCCAAGCTTTGGAGGACGCGGCGCACCAAAAAGCGGCATCCGTGTCGCACGAAAAAAGAGCACTCGCGGCTAATTTCTGATAAACATCCCCCCGCAACATGATGGGGTGGAAGAAACTATCGATTAGCAAAAAGCTCACGTTCATCGTGGGTCTCATGGCCTTTCTGATTGCCGGCGAATTGCTTGCGCTTGCATTCTCCATGAACGTGCTATCAGCAGTCCGCGCGTTTGTTGAGGGCGAAGGCGATTGGTCCAAGGCGCAGAAAAACGCGATCTTCGATCTGCAGCACTACGCCCTCACGCACAGCGAATCCGATTACCAGGAGTTCCTCAGCGAGTTCACGGTGTCCGAGGGCGATCAGATGGCCCGCACGGAGCTGATGAAGCCCCTCCCGAACATGGACATCGTCCGAAAGGGATTGATTCAGGGCCATGTGCATCCGGATGACATCGACTCAGTCGTCAAGCTGATCCGACACTTCTATTGGGTAAGCTACTTGGATCAAGCCATTCAATACTGGCACCGGGGCGATGATCTGATGGCTGCGCTCAAGGATGCAGGAGCGCAGTACCGCGACACGCTCTCCAAGCATCCTCCGGAAAAAAAGAAGCTGGAGGAAATCGCGGCCCATATTCGCACCATCAATCGTGAGCTTACGGTCCTGGAAGAAAACTTTTCCACCGCCTTGGGTGAAGGTTCGCGCTGGCTTGAGCACATTGTCCTGTCGCTGCTCTTTGCCGCCGTTCTGTCGATTGAATCCATTGGCCTGACTCTCACCTATCTCACCAGCCGTCGCATCACGCGGGGATTGGCAAAGCTCAATGAGGCTGCCCAACGGATCGGTCAGGGAGATTTTGATCATAAGCTGAAGATCACTTCTCACGACGAGATCGGAAGGCTCAAGGAATCCATCAATCAGATGGGCACGCTCCTGTCCGGCACCTATCAAACGCTCGAGAGACGCGTTCAGGAGCGAACGCTTGAGCTCTCCAAGCTTGCGGAAGAGAACTCGCAGCTTTACGAAAAAACCAAGGACGCACTCGAATCGCGCGATGAATTTCTCTCCATTGCATCACACGAGCTCAAAACCCCGCTCAGCGGCATGTATCTTCAGCTTCAGCTGATGCGAAAGCTTCTTCCTCAGGTGCCTCCTTCGGAGACAACCGATAAGTACAAACGCCTTCTTGAAGGCTCCATCAAACAGACGGAGATGCTGAACGGTCTCGTCGAGGAGCTTCTGGATCTCACCCGCATCCGCGCCGGCAAGCTCGAACTGCGGAAGCAAGAGTGCGACCTCAAACCCATTCTGGACAAATCCCTCACCCAGCTTTCTTTGGACATCACCCGAAGCAAGAGCCCGTTGAGCGTCGATGCGGATTCCAAAGTGGTTGGAAATTTTGACCCTCTGAGAATGAGTCAGCTCATGACCAATCTCATTTCCAATGCCGTGAAATACGGCGCAGGCAAGCCGATTGAGGTTTCGCTCCGCTCGCTCAAGAGCATGGCCGAGTTTCAGGTCAAAGACCAAGGCCTTGGGATTCCTGAGGAAAAGCAGAAAGCGATTTTCGAGCGCTTTGAGCGCGCCGATCTGACGAAGGAAATCTCAGGACTTGGCCTGGGGCTCTACATCACCAAACAACTGATCGAAGCTCATGGCGGCAAAATCCAGGTTGAAAGCCAGGTGGGCCAGGGCTCGGTGTTTAAGGTCCTTCTTCCGCTCGACGCTGTGCAGTAATGCATTAATCTCAAGAATGCTGTTTTTCGAATTGACTAAAGGCAGCCTAAAGGACTAAGTTCTCGGAGCTTCCTCACTGGCAAAAGCCGTTTTAAAGACAGCTTTGAAAATGAGCAAGCAGTTATGTCGCGGGGTGGAGCAGCCCGGTAGCTCGTTGGGCTCATAACCCAAAGGTCGTAGGTTCAAATCCTGCCCCCGCTACCATTAAAGCAAAAGTAAAAAGGGCCTGACTCAATGTCAGGCCCTTTTTCGTTTTTAGAAGCACGAACGCTGCAACCGTTTTTCAGCAGCCATGCTTCCAGGGTTCGTTTCTTCACTCCGACCCAGCTATCTTTACAAGGACGCCTGTCCTACTTACCTATTCATTTGCATGTCACGCACCTTGCAGCAACGACGAGTAGATGAAACCGCACGTAGTAGTCGTGGGAGGAGGCTTTGCAGGGCTCTCTGCAGTGCGCAGGCTGGCAGGCGCTCCGGTTCGAATTACGCTGATAGACAAGCACAACTATCACCTGTTCCGCCCGCTGACTTATCAAATTGCAACCGGCCTTCTTTCTGAAGACGAAGTCGCCGCACCCTTGCGTTCCGTATTTAGCCGGCAATCCAATGCCGAAGTGCTTATGGCCGAGGTGACGGCGATCGACACAAAAAGCAAATCGGTGCGTCTTGATTTCGGCGAGCTTCACTACGACTTCCTTATTCTCGCGACTGGAATTCAATACAACTACTTTGGTCACGAGCAATGGAAAGAGTTGGCACCAGGGCTCGACTCTGTTGCCGATGCAGACAAGATCCGAGGAAAGATTCTGTCTGCCTTCGAAGCCGCAGAGAGAATTGCAACAACGAGCGAGAGCAAACCAGATGCTATCGAACAATGGTTAACCTTCATCATCGTGGGCGGCGGAACTGCCGGCGTTGAGATGGCTGGAACCATCGCGGAATTGGCGCGGTTCGCGCTGGCTCGCGACTTTCGGCACATTGATCTGCATAAAGCTCGAATCCTGCTCTTTGAAGCGGGGCCACGTATTCTCCCTACTTTCCCCGAAGCCCTCTCCAATAAGGCTCATCGACATCTGGAGCGCTTGGGCGTTACCGTCCAAACGAGTAGCAGAGTGGAGCAGGTGCAACCTCAAGGGATTACAGTCAACGATAAACAGATCCTCAGCCACACCGTGCTGTGGTGTGCGGGCGTATTGGCTTCGCCTGCCGCAGACTGGCTAGGTGCCGAAAAAGGCCGATCAGGAAGAGTCAAAGTTAATCCGGACCTCTCGGTCCCCGGCCATCCGGACGTTTTTGTCATTGGAGACACGGCGGAGGTGATCGCCGAATCGCGCAATCTCTTCGGCATTAAAGCTGAGAAACCTGGTCCAATGCCTGGCGTGGCTCAGCCGGCGATTCAGGAAGGCAAGTACGTAGCCAACGTGATTCGCAGCCGCGTCGCTCAACGTCCTGCACCAGGCCCGTTCTGGTATTGGAATAAGGGAAATTTAGCGGTCGTTGGCCGAGGTTTCGCGATTGCTGATCTGGGCTTCCTCAAATCTGCGGGGTTCGCTGCTTGGTTGCTTTGGTCAGGAGTACACATTTATTTTCTTATCGGCTTTGGGAAACGCATCTTGGTTTTTTCACGCTGGGCGATTTCGTTTCTCACGCGTCGTCGAGCAGTAAGAATCTATCCTTTGGGTCAATCTGAAGCCGAGAGGCTCAATACCTCTGAGCCTCCCGTTCCCAAGGAACACCGCAGAGCCGCATAGACTTGTCCCTACCTAGGCCTAGCTAGGACTACGCCGTTTTTTTCATCTCTCCGCGCCGAGGCAGGTGGTTCACCCATTCCGCAAAACGAGTTCGACCAATTCGCGCATCACTGCCTGGGACCAGAGATTGATCATTCAATACATCGCCCCAAAAGGGGGAGAGAGGATCGACAACTACCTTGCGGGTGTCTCCAATCGCGCTCAAGTACCTCTGAACAAACTCTGCGAGCCCCGCTCGATCGGGTCCGCCGATTTCAACCGTGCGATTCAGTGGTGCTCCTAATGTGAAGTCCGACAGAATGGCAGCGACATCATCAGAAAAGATCGGCTGAAAAGCTGCCGGTGACACGCGAATATCCTCGCCTGCACTCCCGGGCTCAGCAAAACTTTCCAAAAATTCGAAAAATTGCGTTGAGCGAACAATCGAGTAAGGAGTCTTTGCCGATTTGATGAGCGCCTCTTGCGCTAACTTTGCTCGATAATAGCCGTTATTCCGCGATCGTTCGATGCCGACAATCGAAAGAGCGACATGATGCTTCACATCGGCAATCGCCTCCGCCGCGAGGAGATTACGTCCCGAAGTCGTGAAAAACTCCATAGCGGCTTTGTCTTCAAATGAAGGCGAATTCGAGACGTCGATGACGATCTGAGCGCCGGAGAGTGCCTGTGCCAGTCCCTCTCCAGTGATCGTATTGACGCCGGAAAGAGGAGACGCAGCCAATACTTCGTGCCCTTTTTTCCTGAGCCGATTGACAAGATTTGATCCAATCCGTCCACTGCCACCGATGACTACTATCTTCAATTGCTTGACTCCTTTCAGTTTGGCTCATAACCCAAAGGTCGTAGGTTCTTCGGGTTCATGCCGCCCGTTGAGCCATCACTAGCGGAAGCTCCAGGAAGTATCGAATGTCCAAAGTCGGCATGCGCTCTGCTCGGAGTTTTCCTCCGTGCTGAGAAATGATCCCGGTCGCAAGGGTCCACCACAGCTCCCATCGATCTCGATTCACGTCCCATGGCGCCTTGCCCTTGAAGTGAATGTCGATCAACACATAAGGCCCTTCCACAACCGAGATGAAAATCGGGCTTTCCGCGTCAGCGGAAGCCATACCTGACCTCAACAAAACTTCAAATGCCCTGCTCAAGGATTTCTCGTCCCAATGGCCTATGATCCCTCGAGGACAGCTCAAAACAAACCGTCCTTTCTCAGATGCGCTCAAGCTCCGCACCAGATTATCCAGCAAATCATGCAGATCCAGATCCATGAGCTTGAACGGCATCGGATTGTCGGAAAGAATTTTGTTCAAGTCGAGCAAATCTTGAATGAGGACATCCGCCTTCTGAACCGCGAAAACGCTCCGATTCGTCAACTCATGTACCTGCTCATTGCCAGGGAACTTCCGAGTCAATAGCTGAGCACTCAAGAGAGCGGCCCCGAGCGGATTTCGGATATCATGAGTCAGTGATGAGACGAATTGCCTGCGAAGCCTTCGCTCCCGGGTCAGCGATTCGATATATTGCTGTGATTCCTTGATCCGATTCTCAAGCGCCACATTGATCCGGTTGATCTCGGCTTTGGCTTGCTTAAGCTGAGGGACCTCAATCATCTCCCACCGCCCTCTCCTGACAGCAATCGCGAACTCGTGCGTGCCCGTCACATCCAGGACCTTGTCCGCTCCACAGGACTTGGTCGCGTAACTGCACATGACGACCAAAGGACGGTTGACAATCAAGCGGTTGAGCTCCCTTTCGCACTGGCAGATGTAACTCCAATCATTCTCTGCCTGCCAGATGACATTGTCGTTCAACCGCATGCCGACATAGCCCCGCTCTAACGCCTGCTTGAGCTTGGCATCCAGCGACTTCATGATCTCCTGGCCGTCGCATCTCCCACTCTTCGCGGGCGGGCTCAGACTCTGAACGAACTCGATATTGCGTGCTTTCAAGTGCTCATCCAGGTTCGGCATAACTGACTTCAGGCTGCCTAAGGCCAGTTCCTCCGTTACGGGTCCACCGATCACCCAAAGACAATACTCGCCGCTCTCCAAGCCGACTTTAAAATAGGGTACGAGCACCCCAAGCAGGTCAGCGCTCGTCTCGTAAAACTGACAGAAATGCGTGCCCCAAGAGATATCACCGACGGCCGCTATTCCGCTCTTCCTTAGATTCATTGCAGTTTTCGCCCTTCATCAATCGAAAATTGCATCTGCAATGCCACGATCGCAAATGAAGGATACCAACAGACAAGAGCGTCACTTGCTCCTACGCCGCGTGGGCGCCAACTGCATCTTCCCGCGCAAAAACGTCTTTCAGCATCTGACAGGTGAATTCGATCGCCGCCCGCACCGCCGGCGTGTCCGCGATCGCGTTGAGCAGCATGAAGTCGTGAATCGTGCCGGCCATGCGTAACGCCGTGACCTCCACGTCCGCGTTCATCAGTTTGTGTGCATAAGCTTCGCCCTCATCGCGAAGCACGTCGTTCTCATCCGTGATTAGAAGCGTCTTCGGCAAATCCCTCAATAGCTCTGAAGAGGCCCGCATGGGCGATGCGAGCGGATTTTGGCGGGCCGTCTCGTCCGGCAGATAGGCATTCCAGAACCATTTCATCGCTTCGCGGGTCAGCCAGGGGCCGTCGGCGAACTCCCGGTAGGAAGGAGTATCGAAGTCCGAGTCGGTGACGGGGTACAACAGACACTGGAAAAGAATTCGAGGCCCGCCCCGCTCTTTCGCCATCATCGCCAACGTCGCCGCCATGTTTCCGCCTGCGCTTTCACCGACGACCGCAAGCCGGGACGGGTCGATCGCAAGCTTCGTGCTTTGTTCGGAAATGTACCTCATGACCGCATAGGCCTCTTCGATCTGCGTCGGAAACCGCGCCTCGGGCGCGGGAGTGTAGTTCACGAAAACCACCACGGATTCGGATCCGACCGCGATCTCTCGGATCAGGCGGTCGTGCGTTTCCTGGTTCCCCAGGACCCACCCACCGCCATGGGTATAAAGGACGACTGGCAGCGCATCTTTCCGTCTGTCAGGCCGTTCGTCAGGCTGCCCCTCTGGCCTGACAATCCGGACCGAGACTTTGCCAGATGGTCCCACCGGAAGTACCTCGTCCCGAGCATCGACAGGCAGCTTTCGCACCTTGGCTTCGGCCTGAGCACGATTGAGCACTTCGCGCGCCTGTTCATAGGTCAGTTGATAAATCGGTGGCCCTCCCAGAGCCTCCAAACCTTGAATGAATTTTCGGGTGTTCGATTCGAGCATCTTCCACTCCTTCATGTGGCCGCCTTTCTGTTTCAGAAGCTCGGAAGGAGTTTGTTCACCTTATGTGCCATGCGAAATGAAATAGATCGACTGAACCGAGGATTGCCGAGCACCTGAATGTATTCGCCCCACCGGAAAAGGCATCTTACCTGCAGAAATAGACGTGGCCGTAACATGGCCTTGACGTCCGGAGGACGAATGCAAGCACCTGACCTTCGAAAAGTCCTGACTGATGCTGACACTCAGGGGATCGCCATTGCCCACTTCAACGTGTCAGATCTTGTGTTTCTCAAGGCGGTGTTCTCGTCCGCGCAAGAGCTGAACGTACCGATTCTGGTCGGAGTCTCCGATGGGGAACGCAAATTCATCGGCGTGCGCCAGATTTCGGCCCTCGTGCAAAGCCTGAGGGACGAATTCAGCTTCCCCATTTTTCTGAATGCGGATCACACGCACTCGCTATCCGGCGTCATTGACGCCGCGAACGCGGGCTTCGATCTGATCGTGTTTGATGCCTCGGCCCTGTCATTGGAAGAAAACATCAAACGTACTCGCGAAGCGGTCGAGGCCGCCAAGTCGATCAACCCAGCCATTTTGATCGAGGGAGAACTCGGCAATATCGGGACTGGATCGTCCATTCACGACAACGTCCCGGAATCTTCCAAAAATCTGACGGATGCCACCGATGCCAAAAGATTCGTCGAGGCTACCGGAATCGACCTCCTCTCCCCAGCAGTAGGCACCATGCATGGGATGCTGCAATCCATGCTCAAAGGACAACAGAAAAAGCATTTGAACATAAGCAGGATCGAGGAAATAAAACGCGCGACTCGGATCCCCCTCACCCTCCATGGAGGCTCCGGAACTGATGACGAGGATTTTCGGAAGGCCATTTCCGCCGGAATCACCGTCGTGCACATCAACACCGAGCTCCGGGTGGCGTGGAGGCGCGGCCTCGAGCAAGGGCTGACGGATCAGCCTCAGGAGATCGTGCCCTACAAAGTTCTCCAACCGGCGTTGGATTCCGTGAAGCAGGTCGCGCGCGCTCGCATGGAGCTTTTCAGCGGAACCGGAAACTCAGTGAGCCGAGCCGTGGCATAGTCAGTTCCAACGGAATAGCTCTTGCTCTCATGCTTGCATTGAAATGAGCACCATCCAGGCGAGCGTCACTATCCAGCGACCAGTGGAACACGTCTTTCGTTTCTATCAGGACTTCAGAAATCTCCCCCGATTTCTCGGAGACGTGATGTCCATCAAGCCCACAGGACCGGGAACCGCGAAGTGGACAATTCAAGGCCCGCTGGGAATGCGTGTGCATTGGACGACTCGCGTGACTGAGTTGCGTCCCAATGAGCTGATCCGGTACCAAACCCTCGGCATTCCCGGGCTCAGCACGGTTTGGGAGATCCGTTTCTCATCAGGAGCGCATCCGGAGGAGACGAAGGTTCGGGAGGTGATGAAAACACCTTTTGGACGACTGACGCGCGGGGTCCTGACGTTGATCGGAAAGCCTCCCGCCAAAGAGATCGCTTCGAATCTGCACCGCTTGAAAGAGCTGCTGGAACAAGGAAACGTTACCGACCTTAGCCATTCCGTTCGGGGGAAATTCGATCGTCATGCCTAAACAGAATGGCAAAACGCGATTGCTCCTTTACGGAGCTTACGGGTACACGGGTCGTCTGGCTTCCGAGCTGGCAGCGTCCCGCAAAATCGATCTAGTGCTCGCCGGAGGCAAGCCAAGCCACGTAAGACCCGCAAATCTAGCGCCGCGCGCCTTCCAGGATCGAGGAAGCTACACTACGCCTTATCAGAGCATAGGCTGTGCGCCGCTGGTTCAAGACCGCGTTGCCTAGCGACACCAGGGCCTGTCCAATCGGGTTTCCGCGGACCGCTGAAGTGAATAGCTCGGCGATCAACCGATCGGAGCTGTCCTTCCTAGTGGATGGATTCTTCGGGTCATCGTGCATCTGGATACCTCTCCTGGAGAGGCTCATTCCCTTTTTGAAAATATATCCGGTAGGGACAGAGCGTTTATCGATGAACTCTGCTACCTCGAAGTTAAGTAAAAAATCCAAAGGGAAAAATCCAGCCCCCGCTACCATTCAAGCAAAAGATAAAAGGGACAGTCCACTGGACTGTCCCTTTTTGTTTTTAAAGCACGTATGTCTTAACTAAGTAAAACTGAGCTTCTTAGCTAACGAGTGGCGAGGATTAATTCATTGGCGGAGGATTCGACAAGAACTCAGTCATTGTCGCACCTTGATCCTTGTTCGGCACGATTAAGGTGGCCGTACGCCAGTTCGGCGTCGCCAGGAGATAACGACCGTTACCTAAGCCCGGCGCATAACCCAGACTCCACCCCGTGGTAGGGGTAGGATAATAATCAGCCCCTGTGTCGATCACGTACTTGGCGACGCTGCGATCATCTGGCTTGGACGAATCAGCAACGACAAGCCTCGTATCCACAGCCACGAAAACCGCTCTTACGTCCGCAGGATTTGGAATCCCTTTGCCCCCGCTCGAGGAGGAGCTGCCGTAGCCGTGCTCGAAGTAAGGATAGGCAGGGCGAAAGGAAACGCCACCGTCGGATTCTACTTTTCGGTCAGGCGTGCCCGCGCTGGCGAATGGGTACTTCCACAGGCCAGTGTCCGGAGCCGTGACTTGGTTCCATTGCGACCACTTGCGCGTCGAATTGGAGAGAATGTAAACTCTAAGATTTTTGATTTCTACACGCGTGTTGGTCGCGGCGTTTCCTTGAGCCTCGTACAGCGTGTACCATGCGAGCAATCCGCTACACCAGGTAGGACGCTCCCCCGTCCACCAAGATGGGATTGAGCTTCCGGCTGGTGAGTACTGCGTGATCACAGGATTGTACTGCCAGTCGAACGAAGGATTGATCACCAGCGCCTCGCTTGGAGACGACATGTCTTTCACCACTTGGTCGATTGTCAGCCCAGTTGAGGAAGTCGACGAAGGCGTTGGACTTGGCTTTACAGTCGGTGTCGGACTTGGACTTGGCTTCGGAGTCACAGTTGGACTCGGGCTCGGAATTGGCGCGGCTCCACTTGCAAAGCTCCATTTCTGATTGGCACCGGCGCCGCAATCATAGAGAATCACCGGCGTTCCATTTGCGGAATTATTTGCGGCGACATCCATGCAGCGTCCACTCGATGCACTCACAAGCCTTCCGTTCGAGAGTGACCATTTTTGAGTTACTGAATTGTTGCAGGTCTTGGAGACGATGGGATTCAAGTTGGCGCCAGTGCCCTTGATGTCCAGGCAAAGATTGCCAGCACCAGCAAAGCTCTTCAGCTGTCCTGAGGAGTTCAGAACGAAAGACTGATTGCTTCCGCCGTTACAACTCCAGATCTCAAGCGCCGCGCCAGAAGCAGTGCTGTTAGCAGTGACATCTAAGCATATATTGGTTCCAAGGCTGCTCTTCACTGCCCCTGATGCTACGGTCGTGACTGCCGCAGCTTTGGCTGGATGGGCGGAGGCGATCAATGCAAGAGCAAGTCCTCCCGACCAGGGCGCAACTCGCTTTAAAAATGCTCTACTCTTAATCGCTCTACAGGTTTTCATTTCATTCCCCCGACAGGAACTGTCTATTCCGTTCCTTATTATCGCACCCAAGCTACAGTAATATCAGCTGTGTCTCTATCGACCAGTCTCGAAGACGCATAAATTCGCTGAACTTTCGCGAATTAAAGTCAATCTGTATACGCACATAGGCAATGAAATGTTTTGCATCAAATCGAGCACCCTCTCCTTGCTCAATAGACGTTGTATAACCGATATCGGACCCCAATCTGACGAGGCCTCGGTGCCTTGCTGGGCCGCTCGCCCCCTTTTCATCGCATGATTACCCCCTTGCATCGTGTGGTAGAATAGACGCATGCATACGCAACTTGATCTGCAAGATTTCAAAACGTCTCATCCAGTAACAACTCTTTTCAGACGCACGCTCATTACCGGAGCAAGTGTCAGCGCCGATTTTTGCGCACCTAGCCCTGGCAAGCGGCTAGGCTGGAAATACGGCGGAAAAGACAGCGTTGTGACATTGGCTCGGGGAGGTACGCCGGGCCGTGAAACCATTCGACGATTGACTCACGATGACATCGCGGATCGGACAATCGTGATTGCCATCGATTTCTTCTTCTGGGATTCGACCTCCCATTTGCTCGATGCAAGCCTCACCGCTCTTCAAGACCTCATTGAGTTGTGCAGAAAGCCGGGAGTTCCGCTAATCTTGGGCGACATTCCGCATCTTCTTCCAGGAATGCAGCCGGGTCGTGCCAAACTAAACGCTGCGATCCACGCAGCAGCCAAGGCATCCAGTCATTGCTCTGTCATGGAACTCGATGAGCTTCACCGACAAGTGCTTTGTGAGGGAATCGAATTCGGAGGGCGCCGGTATCGACTGACTGATCTTGCGCCCGATGGTTTGCACTTAGCTGAGGTGGCAGGAAATTATGTAGCTGAACGGCTTTTGGCTACAGTAACCAGGGATTTCACAAAGCTTGCACAACTGGGATAAAAGATTCAGGGGTTTTTGTTCTATTGGGTTGAGCCACCTTGTAAAAAGAGCGACTGAAGGCGATTCATCAGCTGAGGGTTATCGATGCCACCGGGCCGGCTCACGCAGCTCTTTATCTTGTCACGATTGGAAATCTCAGCTTTGATCAAATCACAAGTCTTTTGCCTTTCTCTTGTACTGAGGGGCAACGATAAGCTCATTAATGCCTCTATCCTGACCTCGGGCTCATCTTTCGTTTTCTCCACTAAGCATTCAAATTGCGTCTCCCCTAATTCAGGACCGGCAGTTTGGATCTGACTTGAGATCTTTGAAACAGAGCACGGCCCTTCTAACAGGTTTATCGCTTTTTCCTGAGGATCGTTTTCGACTGCGTCTTTTCTAAGGCGACTCAACATTAGCCAGGTGTTCTTGCGTAGCACTGGCCTGCACACCGCTGGGTCTGGTTCTCTCATACATCGCTTGAAGGAAATGCCAGCCACCCATTCCAGCTTAGATTTTTGGATCTCACTCAACGGCCTTTTGAGATCCTTAATCTCATCCTGTCGATATCGAATCAATGTTTCAATGTTCGATTTGTATCCATAGTCTTTGGGTCGAGTTAATTCGCCGAACCAAGATACCAAGTCTTCATTGCTCCGTGCGTGGCGTATCTTTTTGATCTCAGCATTTAAATTCTCAATTTGCGTATTTATTTCCGTCGGAGTCAGGGCATGAATGGCGGCGATGACTTCACTCTTTGACTTTTCCAACGCTTCGTCCATCAATTTTTCAACACGTTTTACATTTTCATCATTACAACCTACGAAAGATTCGATTGTCCTCAGATATCGACTCTGGGAATCCAGCTCTGAACGAGCGTACTCAAATACTGCAAAATGGGTCGCCTTAGTTGCAAGGCTTAACACGTCGGGCGCTTGAGAAACGAAAGCATTGCAGGGCGAGACAATCTCGTTTCGCTCTGGAGGTCCCAGACAATAGTCGGCCAAGGTCAGATCGAAAGAGCTTTGAGGCAGAATGAGATATTGCTTAGCTCGCTCCGAGTTGTAAACCGACGACTTCATGACATCGAATAAAGCCAGTGTTCCCTCTTGGTAATGCTTTCTCGCGTTCGAATGCGCATCGAGAAAAGACATCCCTTTTTCTAATTCCTTATTGAGATACAGAAGGTAGGAATTTGAATGATTGAGTTGAAGACACTCGGGACGATTATCGCAATTTTTCTGCTCAATTGCAGACGGAACACCTTTGTAGGCTTCAGGATCGGAAGGCTTTTCATAGTGAATCGAGACTAAACCAACCTGACTTCCAGAGGTTGAGCTGAACACCTGCACACCTGGAATGTCGGATACTGCGCGTATGGCATTTCCGCCAAAGCACGACAGCGTATTCAAATTAACACGGCCGTTGGGATTCTTCGTTTTATACTCGAGCAAAGACTTCCGAAGATCGCCTAGTCCAAAAAATTCCACATTTTCAGTAGAAGGAACGAATGCATAAGCAAATCGTACCGGTCCGTTCACTTCTTCATTGTCTGTTAACTGGCTCGATAATTCGTCCTGTCGCAGGTAGCTTCTTGGAAAACGACCAGGATCTCCCTCAAGGGGCGATGATTTATCCGCTTGGTAAACTGTCCCATGAGAATAAATGTGAATGTCCAGTCGATCCACGCCGACTTGATCCGCGATCAACTTCCGCAGTTTCTCCGCGTTATCTCCAGGCGAGGCCCTGAACTGGATGACCTCATAGCCTTTCTTATAATAGCTCATGGAAGTGAGGTACGCAGAGTGGGCAAAATTCGATTTTAAGTTTCGGTCGTCGCCCCCATCGACGACAATGGCGACTTTTCGCCCCGCCGTCGCATATTGCGGAAAGCTTACTGTCAAAGCTGTTAAAGCGAGAACAAAAGACCGTAAGCGGTTCATGAAGCTACCCTCTGCACGACAAGCGCAGACCCCTCGATTGCTTATCGGAAAAATCGGCAGCTCCCTTAATAGCCTTTAAAATCATGTATCTGCGAGCGGTGATCTATTGACACGACTGAGCTAGCGACATTTTTTCTACGCTGCCTTCCGCAGATCTCCATCCGGCCCCTGGAGACGCGGCCACAGGTGGAGCAGATTCTTTGAGTGGTCGAACCGGCGACTCAACCTGCTGGTCGCAACAATTCTCCCTCGGCCTTTGTATAAATTAACTTTCGCGTGTCAAAATGATTCGCCTCAAGCCGACGCAGGACTTTGGACAATACCGCTTTTGGCATCCTGGGCTTACGACTCAAAATCCAGAGGTATTTCCGACTCGGCTCGCTGACTACCGAATACGAGTAATCAGAAGCAAGATCGATGATCCAATAATCTCCGCGCCCAATTTCCAGCCAGCGCAAAAAACCAGGAACAAAACTTACCTTCAACTTGGCGTGGGTTCGCAAGTCTGCAACCTCGGCCACTCCCTCCACCGTCTTAAGTCATCGTGTATTCAGCCGTGGCATCGGTGCAGTCTTTCTGAAAAGAATTCGGAAATCGAGCGATCTCGTACCACTTGCCCAAGTAGCGCGAGAGATCGACCGAAGGAACTGTTTCCAGCTCCGGGGCATCATCGGGTTTTGCACACTACAGGCAACTGTGATATCGGAATAAAGCGCGCCTGACAGCCCAAAAGCAAGCGCCATTCAAAGAGGTTCTCCTATTGCACCGCGAATTAAAACCATGGCGCCATCCGTAAAGCAGGACGAAAAACTCCACTCTCACATAGAAGATCTCCGCGGGACAAGCCGACTTGCCATTGAAGCAACTCAAGGCGTTTGTGATCTTATTGAAGCCATGCATGAGACGGTCGCTAAGGGGCCCTACTTGTTAGGAAATCCACTTCAACGCCCAACGCGTACGATCAATCAAATGGTTTACGGAAGCATCCGTTGCGTAACAAACCTTGTAGGAGCAAGTATCGATGGTGTCCTCGGAAGACTCACACGGCTTATCGGTCCGGGTCATAGAGTCTCCCGCTCCTCTCAGGAAGATGCCGTACTTGCAGTGCTCAATGGAGTCCTGGGCGACTATCTGCAGGAGACCGGTAATCCTCTAGCCATCCCGATGCAGCTACGGCACACCGGCGCTCCTCTTGTGCTCGAGCCAAAGGCGTTGCATGCGGCATTACCGAAGGCAGGCCCCAAACTCCTCCTTTTGGTCCATGGCTCGTGCCTGAGTGACCGACAATGGTCTCGACAAGGGCATGATCACGGGGCGGAGCTCGCGCGCGACTTGGGATACACGCCGATATATCTGCACTACAACACCGGCCTCCACATTTCGACTAACGGTCGCACGCTCGCCACACTCCTTGATCAGCTTGTCACAGCGTGGCCTGTGCCCCTGGAAGAAATCGCCATTTTATCCCACAGCATGGGAGGGCTCGTGGCTCGTAGCGCTTGTCACATTGCAGAGGAGCAAAACTATCTCTGGCGAAGGAAGTTACGCGTGGCGATCTTTCTTGGGACACCTCACCAGGGAGCACCGCTTGAGCGTGTGGGCAACTGGATCGACCATCTCTTAGTCATCAACCGTTACAGTGCCCCTTTCGCGCGGCTTGGTAAAATCCGCAGCGCCGGCGTAACTGACATGCGCCATGGCAACGTGTTGGACGAACACTGGCAAGGCCGCGACCGCTTTGCTCATGGCCGCGACACCCGTACACCTTTGCCACTACCAACGAATATTTCCTGCTACACGATCGCCGCAACAAAGGGCCCCAAAGGAACGGGAAAGCTACGAAGCGACGGCATTGTCCCCGTGAACAGCGCACTTGGCATGCATAAGTTGGCAAAGCATAGCCTTGTCTTCCCAGAAACACACCAATGGATCGCCTACGGAACAAGCCATCTCGATCTGCTCAACCGCCACGAAGTCTATACAACGGTCCGGAAATGGCTCGAAGCACCCAAGCCAGCAAGCCTACCCAGTGGATGAGAGTAATCCTTCAGCCTTCTGCAGCTGACTTTCAGCAACTTTCGGCTGGTTCTTGTTCAAAGCCTGCTCCGCGTTTCCGAGCTGCTTGTCCGCACTGGAGAACGGCGAGGCGCCTGCCTTGCCCCCCGTCATTCCTTCGACCTGCCCTACTCCGGAGCCGGACTTCAGGGCTTTCAGGTTCTCACGAGCGCTGCTGATATCGGTTTTCGCGGTCGCGTAGTCTTTTTTGCCAATATTGCTCCGAGCCGATTTGATGTTGTTGAGCGCGTTCTTGGCTGCTGAGCTCATGTCCTGACTACCGGCCTGCCCTTTTGCGCCAGGGACCTCCGGCAACTGGGGCTGCGCATTTGCCGCAGTTCCGCCGAGCACAAGCATGAATGCGGCTAGAAGCACGTGTAATTGAAACTTCATATGACATCACTCCCTCTTCTCGGGTGAGTTGCAAGATCTGGCGCCACCACAATGGCGCGCGACCAAAACCTCAGATCACTGCTCAGGCCTTGAACCGGCTTGCAGCACGCTTGAAAGGCGGCTTTTTTGTCTTAAGCACGTGCTTCTTAGCTAAGTACTTCTGCGCTTTCTAGTGAACTCCGCCGGCGGAGTGACGACTTTTACAAGGACAAAAGCGAATACTCTGACGTTCGATCTTGTCACCACAATCTGAAACCTCCACCAGGGTGTGTTCTGTCCCGGTAAGCTATAAAATCAAACACATCTGAAGCATTTCACTGCGTCTTGCGGGACCCATCTATTTTGTGCAGTATAAAGAGATAAACTATAAACATCAGGATTTATTGTCACGCCACCGCGGGATAGGTTGAACGTCATGAATGGGCGCGCTTTAATGGATTGGTCCAAAGTTTTAGTTTTTTCATCGCTACTTTTGTCAAACAACGCTCTGTCTGGAGAATGCTTTCGCCAAGTGCCAACCTTCGGTTTTAGCAATTTCAATGATCTTGCCAATAGCATCGGCGATGCAAAAAGTGAGTTGACCTCCTTTCTACCGGACAAAAAGCTGAGCCGTGATCAGATCGACAGGTTGGCCGCCGAAGCTTCTGACGTTGTATACAACCTGTTCAAAACTGCGGGTGACAACCCCGCCAATTCATCACGTATTTTTCCAAACGACGCGATCGTGCCAGTGGATCATTTTACTTCAGCAGCTGCGCTTGTGGGTGCTCCCATGGGTTATCGAATCGCCGCGAGCTGGAACGATAATGCTCAAAACGAAGCCAAGCGAGGCGTTTTTACCGCGCTTTATGAGCCCAATACTTATGGTCAGCCAGTGATATTCGCCTTTAAAGGAACAGTGACACGTGACGATTGGAAAGAAGACCTCTTCCATCAAGGCGGAACTCAGCTGCAATCGGTTTTTCGAATGCTGAGCCCACGCAATTCGGCCGGCGCGACCGTCTACAAAAGTCTGCTAAAACGCCTGGAGAGTGGGCAAGACGTTTTGATCACTGGACATAGTCTGGGCGGTGGCCTTGCTCAAGCCACTGCTTACTTGTTGCAAAAAGATCTCGACGACTATCGCCGTCACGAAATCGCCCAAGGAAGAGAGCCAAAACCGGGTAATCTTCATCTTGTGACTTTTAACGCACTCGGTGGTCAGCGGACGCTGAAGGTATTTGCTAAGGCCTTCCCTAAAGATCGAGAGATCACCCCGATCCTCTATAAGGGTACCCGCCTCGAATCCAGTCCAATCGACTCTCAAATCGACGACGCGGCAGTGCTCTCTCTTCAGCCGCGTAACTATGCTTATCCAGGCGATCCAGTATCTCCACTTTTCGATCACATTGGTCCAAAATTGATCGTCTCGAAAAAGGAGCCAAAGCGAAAAGTAACGGGCATTGCCGAAGCATCCGCCCACATGTATACCGCGCTCGGTCGGTTAAGACTTGCAGGAGGGTTTGCGCCAAGCGTTCTGAACTCAATTCACGACAAAGTCTCAGAAGCCGTCTACGACCATAGCATCAAGCTCATTCGCACGGCGATCGACTCTGATTTCAGACCTTAACTAAAGGATAGAGACCATCGACACTTTGTCTAGAAAACCATTTGATCGGCACAGGCCTTCTTTGCGTAAGCAACCAGATCCTGCATCTGAAATGGCTTTTGAAAAAAGAAATCGGCGTTTAAACGGCGGGAGATCTCTTGAATCTCTGCCGCTCCAGATATCACGCAGATTTTAGGCACCCGAAGGCTCAACTGTGCGGCTAAAGACTTCAGGCCATCCACGAAGTCCTGTGCTGACATGGCTTCCGTGTATAAGTCTAAAAGCACCAGGTCCGCCCAAATGCCAGGATTCTCGGATGCACTCTTCAGCGCAATGCCACCCTCTGCAAAGGCGCTCACCTCGAAACTTTCAAATGCGAGAAGGCTTGTTAGGCAATCTCGAATCACATCGTTGTCTTCCACAATCCAGATCTTATTCATGTGAAAACTCACCTTGAATTGGAGAGCGAGGCATTCGCACGCTGAAAACCGAGCCCTTGCCAAGAGCACTATTCACTGAAATCACTCCCCCATGTGCCCGGACAATCTCACGGCTGATATAAAGCCCGAGCCCAAGTCCGGAGATCTTCTCGTAGGACACATTTCGCTCAAATCTTTCAAAGATTCGCTCCTGATCTTCAGGGTCAATTCCAATGCCTTGATCCTCAAAATGCACTGAAACTTCCTTTTCGTCTGCCTCGACCCTGAAACGAATAGGCTTGCCTGAGCCATACTTCACCGCATTGATCAATAGATTGGTAAAGACCTGTTCCATCTGGATAGGATCCCATTGAACGGCAGGATCAGAATCCGAAGAAAGATTTAAAGTCTCATACGGGCCTTTTAAGTAGTGCTTGTTTTTTTCGATGATGGATTGAAGCAGACTCATCACACCCAACGAGCTTCTTTCGAGCGTCAATCTGCCCTGGTCGATTTTAGAGAGATCGAACATGCCATTGATGAGCTTTGTCAGATGATCGATCTGTCGACTCATCGACTGTAGAGAGGCCTTGGCCGAGGCTTCAGTGATCTTCATTTGCGCCAATTGAATTTGCAGTGCCAGCGCCGTGAGTGGCGTTCTGAGCTCATGAGATGCATCGGCAATGAACTGGTCTCTGAGCGTACGTGCTTTTTGAAACCTGAGGCTCGCTTCTTCAGCCAGTCGCAAAGCGTTTTGCAAATGAGCGTTTTTCTCAGTGATCTCTTCTGTCAGCTGAACAAGACTGCCCTGCTGTGTCTTAAGTTCTCGCTGGAGAAGCTCTCGTGAGCGTTTCACTTCCATCCAGTTATGGATGCGCGCAATGAGCTCTTCTGGAGAAAAAGGTTTCAACTGAAAGTCCTGCGCTCCCCGCTGCAAGAGCTCGCTTCGAAGCTGATCATCTGCTTTTGCGGTCAACACGATCACAGGGATATCAGCCAGCTCAGCGTGTCCGCGTACGGACTTGAGCAGGTCCTCACCACTCACCTCTGGCATCATGAGATCGGTCAGGATCACGTCTGGTCTGCATGAAAGAGCTGCTTGAAGCGCTTGGCGACCATCAAATGCCGTTTCAATGTTCCAATGCGGACTTAGAATGCGGCGAAGAAAACCACTCATCTCGACGTTATCTTCAACCACAAGAAGCGTTCCAGCTTTAGAATGCGAGGTGGTTCCTGGAAACGCTTCTTGATCTAAGTCAGCCAAATCATCCAAATACGGGTTGAACTCTTGAGGACCAGAAGCCTCCTCAACCGCTACGCCGGTAGGCGCACGTAAAGGCAGCACCACTCTGAATTCTGCTCCGCCCTCGGGCGAATCACCGACCGTAATCGCTCCTCGATGAAGCTCAATACAATCTTTTGCGATGGCGAGACCCAGCCCGGTACCTCCGTGCTTTCGGTTTGAGCTTTCCTCTAGCTGAAAGAACCGTTCAAAGATCTGAGTCCGCAGATGCAGTGGAACCCCGGGACCGCTATCGCTGATTTTCAATATCAACTCAGGCGTGGCTCCCTGCTCTTTATCTTGAGTCAGTTGAGCCAGCTGGGCGGACACACGGATTGTCCCCCCGCGCGGCGTAAACTTGAAAGCGTTGGACAGGAGATTTGTCAGGAAGCGGTCGAACTGGGCTGGATCCACCTCGCCTGTCAATGAATCCGGAAGCGCGAGCTCAAATCGATAGCCGCGTTCTTGCGCCAAGTGCTCAAAGCGAGAAGCAGATGACCTGATCAGTGCTGAAAGCTCTATCCGCTGATAATGCAACGATGCGGTCCCGTTATCTCCCTTGGCCGCGTCTAAAAGATCATTCACGTGACGGAGCAGGACCTGGACATTTCGTTCGATGGTTTTAAGCTCGATTCGAGAGCTTTCGGACACACCTTGAAATGAAAGAAGTCTGCGCGCAGGACCCAAAATCAAAGCCAAAGGTGTTCTAAGCTCATGACTGACATTCGCAAAAAAACGCGTCCGGATCTGGAGCAGCTTGGAGATCTCGTCCTTGGCTTGTTCAATCTCGATGAGCTGCTGAAAGCTCTGTCGTCTCAGGCGCTCATAAATTCCGCTAAATAGAATTGAGATGACCCCGACTGCAGCAAGAACGAAAAGATTTACAAAAAATATGTGGGGTTGATCGATTCTGAAGCCGGCGTGAGCCAGCATCATCACAACATAGATCACAAACACCGCTGATACTTTCACGGCCATTTGTGCGACTGACCATGGGAAGAAATCTGCCAGAACTAACAGCACGATCAATCCGGTGTAATAATTGCTGGTATAGCCTCCCAGGACAATGCACTCCAGACTCAAACTGACTGCACCAATGCAGAATAGTATGAAAACTGTGAGATACGGTGTTCCGAGGGGTCTTTGCGTTCGAATCATCACCCAGCGAGCGACAAGATAAATGGCGGCAGTCGCGAATCGAATGAGAGCAAGCTCAGAGAGTTTCTCAGGATAGACAATAAAGTCCAACGTGAGAAAAAAGGGATACATGATGATCCCGACAAGAAGTGCCGTCAAAGTAGCGGAATGGGCGATCTTGTTCTTTTGCTCAAGATAGGATCTTTCGATCAACGGAGTCCAGACTACGGCCATGCCGCGCTATGTATATGCCCTTCTCCCCCTCTTGTCAGCGAATTTCGTTACATTTCAGGGCTCTCAGTGGGCAATCCCCTGATGCGACTTGTGTCCTTCCGCGAACATCTAGAACTCGATCAAAAGAACCCTAAGCACTTGCACAATAAGACGGATCTTCCGAGACTCCAGTAAATTCATTGATAACTATGCCCAAGCGCCGACTTGAGCTGAGGGATTGATTCGAAGGGCCGCGAAGATGGCACATTTCTCAAAATGCGCCATCTTCGCGACAGACTGCCTGAATTGACTTTCTTGAATTGCAGCCATATGGAAAAGTCCAAAACCTAAACTATGCGCTCAAGTGAAACCAGGCCTTCTGCCAGAACTTTAACAAAGCCTTCAAAGGAATTCGTCGATCTGCTGGAAGACGAGTTCGCACGAAGAAGCAAGCGCAACCCATCGTACTCACTTCGCGCCTTCGCAAAATCCTTGGGGGTGCATCATTATACGCTTTCAAGAATACTCAAGGAGCGACGGCCGCTGACTCTGAAGATGATTCAGAAGCTGGTATCCAAGCTCAAGATGGAACCTGAAACGGTCCAGCAATTTCTCACTCAGTCCCGTGAGCGAAAAAGAAAACTTCCTCATTTTGAACCGCTCGAGCTTGATAAATATCAAGTCATTCACGATTGGTATCATACCGCGATTTTTGAGCTCGTCACGGTCAAGGGATTTCAACCTACACCCGAGTGGATATCGGAGCGTCTCAACATCTCCCAACCCATTGCTGCAAGTGCTATCGACCGATTGTTCAGGGTAGGGCTTTTGACCCAGGATAAAAACGGGAAATGGATTCAAACCTCCGCGAACATCACGACGACGCAAAATGATTTTACGACCCAAGCGCTGCGTGCTCGGCAAAAGCAAGTCCTCGAGCTCGGCATCCGCGCAGTCGATGAAATTTCTTACGAGATGCGCGTTCAGGGCGCCACAACCATAGCGATGAACAGCAAACGCCTGCCCGAAGTTCGCAAAAGAGTGCATCAATTTCGAAAGCAACTCTGCTCGATTCTGCAAAAAGACAAAGAGCGCGATGTCGTCTATGAGCTTGTGACCTCATTTTATCCCATGACGGCTGTCAAAGGATCCAAGAAATGAAAAATCTCTTCATCTTAACGGCCTTTATTTTGAATTTATTTTTCACTCCACGCTTGTCGATTGCCGGAGCGGATACTCATGGCGGCGGCTCGATTGTCTGCCGTGATCGCAACGGGATGATCAAGACGGATCCACTTTCTGTTGAGCTATTAGATCTGTGGGAAGCGGAAGCGGTTTTCAAGTATCATGTTGTAAGGACAAATGAGCCTTGGGAAGTGCAAGCCAAAGAAGCAATCGAGAAACTGCGGCTATGGGACTTCGATTTGGTTTCCGAAGCCGTGCCTTATCTTGGAATTCCGCTGTGGAATGATGCGGATATTCAGCACGAACGCGAGGCCATTAACAGACATGTTCCGTATCGAGATTTGGTTATCGTCGACATTCAAGACCCGCGAGCTGGAGGGATGGGGATAGGCATCGCTTCTCCGAACGACACGAGAGCTGGTTTCACGAAGAAAGGCTGCGCGCTCGAAGGCGCCGCGACTTTCAACGATGCTAAAAACTATCTGATCGTCGACACGGAGATCGTCTCCAAAATGGCTCCAACCGATTACGCAGCCTTGAGAGTTCATGAGGCGGTGTACCGCGCTCTTCGAACTTTGAAGGGAGTGACGGATTCTTTGTTGGCCCGGGCGATTACCGGAATGCTTTTTACCACTGAGCCTTTACTGAACGGATCCGCAAATGCGATTCCACCCGAAGCTAAAGTTTGTAGTTCGAGAAATGGCGACTATGTATTTTCGCTCTTTCCGAAAGAAGAAAAGCTCTTTCTACAATTCAAGGTGATGCGTGGCTTGCCGGTGATCGATTCGTCCTACTCCGAAATTCCTGCGACGTCCGACCGGTTCGCCGCAACTGACAGTTCAAATCGGATCAGAGCTGCAATGGAAGAGATGCTTCTAGGGAACAATCCTACTTTCTTCATCGGTCCGCATAACGGCGAATGGCGAGATGACTGCTTAAGCGTGTCCAAGCGAGCTGCATCAAATGAGCGCCATCCCTGGAATGCGAGCGACGATCGCGTTTGTTTTGGCAAAGTGGAAACTTCGCTTTCGTCAGCTATTTATTGCTATTAAGATCTGCAGATTTAAGCCGGCACAACTCTTCAGTTGTGCCGGTTTTTTCGCAAATTTGCCTCGTATTTTTCAATAGATAGCGTGTATCTAGGCTTTCGCGCTCTCTTTGAAATGTACATAATTAGTCAGCCAATGAAACAATTGAGTCACATCACGCAAATAGTACGTACGACGGGTTGACTCACATTCTTCGATACAACTCCACTCCGTCATAAAGCGTTTGGGTTGTTTCTATGAAGACATTAAAACTCGATTGGAGCGAGCTTTCATCCGATTCACGAGGCTTTGGCCTGGTTGAAATCATGATTGCTGCAGGCATCGGAAGCGTTGTGATGCTCTCGATGTCATCGATGATGACATCGATGAATCAGTCACTTCGCGGCACAAGAACTCTTTCTTCGCGCGATCAATTATACACCCGATTCGGTCGCGAAGCGGCCAACCCCACCTCGCTGGGACAAAGTCTCACCTTCGTCGGTACGACGGCATTCCCGGCAAATGGTCCGGGAAGCATGATGGATAAATGCGTGAATGGCGGCACGCCAAATGGTTGTGTCGCACGCAATTCCACCACTTATGCTCCCATCAGCTATGGCTTCACCCTGACTGATGCATTAGGAAATCCTGTTGCAGGCCCAGACACCGCGAACGCGGCCGTCTATGACACGATGGGCGCAGCCTGCGGAAGCGCATCAACAACATCACCGTCGATCAACTGCCCAGTGATTGCTTACACTTCCTTTGTACCAGTCTGTCCTGGCGCTACGCCCGCCGCCAGTGTGCAATGTGATCGCGCTACGAGCATCATCGTCACTTACACTCTGGAACAGCGAAGCGGCATCTCGATTCCAGCCGGCACAACCTTTGCGGTTTTTAAACCCATGGCGGGAACGGTCACAACAGCGATCCCCTTTCCTGCCACAGGAACAACAGGCGTTGGAAATTTTCTCGCCAAATGGGTGTCTAACACGCAACTGAGCTCAAGTCAGGTTTACGAGGACCCCATCAATCAATACATCGGCCTGGGTACTACCACGCCTTTGTCCAAGCTGACGATTCAAGACACGAGAACTGATACTGCAGCAAGCGCTCAGGGCGTATCCTTGATCTCCAGCCAGCAGGTGAATCCCTCGACAACCAGTAACACGCAATTTTCCGCAGGTCTTTTCATGTCGAAAGGCGTCTCCAATGTGAATCTTATGAGAGGGATCTCCTCGCTTGCAGGAATTGCGAACTGGTCGGCGCCTACTGCTACTACGCACTCCATTTACGGCACGGAGGGAGTGGCTCTAAATACATCGACGGGCGTGGCCGACTCGGCTTTTGGAGTGGCGGGAACAATCCGAAATCAAGCGGGTGGATCGATTAACTTTGCAAAAGGGGTCGGCGGATATGTGTACAACGATTCCACAGGGACGATCACAAATGCCTATGCAGGGCATTTCCAAATCAACCCTCCTCAGTCACCTCCTCTCACCGGCAATCCAATTGTCAATGCTTACGGTGTCTATATTGATCGGATCGATAATGCGACTAACAAGTGGGCGCTTTATTCTAACGACAGCAGTGCACCTAGTTATATCGCTGGAACTTTAACGATTGGTCCGACGGGCGCATATAACGGCGCTGCGAGCCGTTTATACGTTGGAGCGGATGGCACCACGGGCCGATCCATAAATGCAGCAGGTACCATTAACGCTTCGGGCGCAGATTTCGCGGAGTGGGTCGATTGGAAGAAAGGACCTAAGCCCGAAATGGGTTCAGTCGTTTTATATAAGGGAATTTACGTCGTTGTTTCATCAGAAAAAACAGCGGCGTTTGTTGGTAACGACAAAAAGGATTTGAGTAGATCCATCCTGGTCGCCTTCGCAGGCCAACTCCCCGTATTGATCCGAGGCCCAATTCACGTCGGTGATTTGGTGATTGGAAATGGAGATGGAACAGCCAAAGCAGTTGCTAGAAAAGACGTCACGATCGACATGGCTCAAAAAACCGTAGGCACGGCGTGGGAGACGTCAAATGACCCTGCCGTAAAAAGAGTAAACGTCGCCGTAGGACTTGGCTTAAACGGTGGTGGCGTACGGGATATAGCTTCGCTTTCAGCTGATGTTCAAAAAGGCAAAGCCGAGAATGAAAAGCTGAAGCAAGAAAACGTCGCTTTGGCCAAAGAGCTCGGCGATCTTAAATCGCGTTTAGATCAAATCGAGAACTCACTCAAGGCCCGCGCAGATTCATCCTATTGGAAAGTTGCCCGAAGTGAAATTTTCAAATTCACTCAGACGCTAGCTCTATGCTCAGGAGGGACTTAATATGGAAAAGCTTTTTTCGAAAAGCTCTTTCATAGGTGAATCCCGCGGGTTGGCCATTTTAACCTGCGCACTTACCCTCTTTCATTCTTCTCACGCAGCGTTCGCATTTTCAGAAAATGCGCAGACCTTTACGTATCAGGGCCAATTGCTCGACAGCCTGGGCAGTCCCCTTCTCGATCACACTGTTTCGATTGTTCTTTCGATCTACAATCCGGCCAAGACCTGTCTTCTCTATCAAGAGAGCCAGACCGTCGACACTTATGCGACCGATGGCATGTATTCGGTTCAAGTCGGACAATCCACAACTTCGGGAGGAAAACGCACTGCGAACGATCCGGGTTTGAGAATGGCAGCCATCTTCAGAAACGATGGCTCACAAGTCCGCTCCGCGGGCGCAACCTGTTCAGGCGGCTACATCGCATCACCCGGTGATGCGCGTCTCATGCAGGTGCAAATCACGCCAAGCTCCACCGGTGTTGCAGTCACTCTTTCGCCTGATGAAACCATTGATTCAGTTCCACAAGCCTGGTCCGCTGAAACCTTTCAGGGCATTACGCTTGGAAATTTTATTCAGCTCTCAGGTTCTGATGCAGTTATTCCCTCGGGCAATGGCTTGAAAGTGAATGGAGCTGAAGTCATCGACTCAAACGGAAATTGGGTGGGATCAAACTCAGGTCTCGTGGGCCCTACCGGTGCTACCGGAGTTGCTGGTGCAACGGGAGCGGTCGGACCTACAGGTGCTTCTGGTGCAACGGGAGCCACTGGCGCAGTTGGCCCAACTGGCATAACTGGACCTGCTGGCGCGGCTGGCGCTACCGGTCCAACTGGACCAGCAGGTTCCGTTGGTGCGACGGGTGCGACGGGCGTTACTGGCGCGACGGGCGCAACAGGAACGAATGGCACGAACGGTACCAATGGAGCTACCGGCGCGACGGGTGCCACCGGCGCAACAGGAGCTACAGGCACCAATGGCACTAACGGTACCAATGGTGCAACAGGTGCCACTGGAGCCACCGGAGTTACGGGAGCAACTGGCACTAACGGTTCAAATGGAGCTACCGGTGTCACTGGCGCAACCGGTGCATCAGGAACGAATGGTACCAACGGCTCAAATGGCGCTACCGGTGCGACAGGTGCGACTGGAACCACCGGGGCTACGGGAGCAACAGGCGCTACTGGAACGAACGGTACAAATGGAATCAACGGCGCTACTGGAGCAACCGGTATCACTGGCGCGACGGGTGCTACCGGCGCAACAGGAGCCACAGGCACCAATGGTGTAACTGGAGCCACCGGCACTACTGGCGCGACAGGTCCTACCGGAGTTACTGGTGCGACTGGTCCTACAGGAACGAATGGTACTAACGGTACAAATGGAACCAACGGTGCTACAGGCGCGACGGGTGCCACCGGCGCAACGGGATCAAGCCCTTGGGTAACGAGCGGATCGGATACTTATTTCACCGGCGGAAATGTAGGCGTAGGTACGACCGGTCCAGGCGCGAAGCTACACATTGTTGGAGACGGAAATGCGGTTTTCATGGCTCCTTCCGCCAATACAAGTGGAACCGCCGTTTATATGTTGAACACGGGAAATGCCAGCTTGTTTGGTATCGAATCATCCTCTGGAGGTTCGATGATATTAGGTAGCACCGCGTATGCTTCGGTGTTTGGCAACCAAAGCAACAAGCCTTTTCAAATCGGTACTAACAATGCTGTCAGAATGACAATCACGGGCGGCGGCAACGTCGGTATCGGCCTCACCCCAACCAAACCATTTCAAGTAGCGGGAGAAATCGCCCCTGGCACGGACAATACGTACTCACTCGGCGATGCCTCGTTTAGATTTACAGCGGTCTATGCTGTCAATGGAACAATTCAGACCTCCGATGCTCGCCAGAAAAAAGATATCGAGGACAGTGATCTTGGTCTTGAATTTATCAACAAACTCCGCCCAGTTTCCTATCGGTGGAAGCTGGGTCCAGACTCAATCCGGCATTACGGTCTGATAGCGCAGGAGACAGAAAAAGCGGTGCTCGATTCTCGCAGTCAAAGTGACAGCGAGAAGCCAGCCATTATTGACCATGACGAGAACAACGATCGGTACGGCTTGAGATACTCGGAATTAATTTCCCCCTTGATCAAGGCGGTTCAGGAGCTAACCGATAGAGTGCATAAACTCGAAATTGAAAACACGAGACTCAAACAAGAACAAACCAGGCGAGAACAGAACAAAACCAGTCATAATTGAGGAATCATTTTGAAGCTCCATCAACAACCAGAATCTGTCGGATCGAGTTTCTTTCTCAATAGACACTATGTAATCTTGACAGCCTGAATATCCACACCGCAAAACCAAGGAGGCATTTCGTCCGAGACACATTAAATACGAACCACAAGTAAGCTACACGGCTTTTATGTATAAACTCTGGGCTTAAGTCGTTCGCGCACGCGAGCACGAGCGCACTTGGATCTGAGTTAAGCAAATCAACAGGGGGTATTATGAGTAAATTGAAGAACGTTGGCCTCAAAATAGGACTTATAGGACTTGGTGCTATTTCATCGCTCGACGCCATGGCGTTGACCGCGCCGACCGCATCGAATGACTCGACCAATATTTATTACAAGCTCAGTTATTCGGGAAGTCCGACCCAGTTTCAATTTTATCTGGATACTGATGCGAATGCAGGCACGGGCTATTCCATTTCTGGAATCGGCGCAAACTATCTCATTGAGAGCGGAAATCTTTACAAGTTCTCAGGCAGTTCGAGCACAACCTGGGGATGGACGTTTGTAAAAGCCATCACCTGGTCGGCCACCAATGGTGTTGCGAACGCATCACTACTCAAAACGGATCTTGGATCTCCAAGCAAGATCTTGCTCCTAGCGAGAGTAAGCTCGCCGCTCGATACTTCTGCCGTAGTCACTGAAGTCATCAGCTCAGTCGTCGCAAGCCCAACTCCAGCACCTACTAGCATTTCAAGCCCCGTCATTACGAGCGATGCCTTGAACGCTTCCATCAAATTCACCTACTCCGGTGCAAGTGGCGTCTATGACGATGCCTTTATCGATGTCGACAGTAACGCCTCGAGTGGCTATTCGATCAACGGAATCGGTGCCGAGTATTTGCTCGAGAACGGTAACCTCTACCGCTTCTCTGGCTCTAGCTCCACGACATGGGGCTGGACTTCGGTGAAAGCCATTTCTTTCACTGGAACCAGTGGCAGCGCCAGCTTTACGGTTGCTCGTGCTGATATTGGATCGCCTTCAGCGATTCGAGTTGTTGGGCAAGCCCAAACTCCGTCGGTAGTGTCTGCTGCAGTCAGCGCGACGCTGACTGCTGTCGCGCCGTCACCTTCACCTACGGCAAGCCCAAGTCCAAACCCGACCTCAGGGACTGCAAATTGGGTGAATTGTGCGGTTGAGAACGGCACCTGCAGCTTCAGCGGAACCCATATGGTTCGCTACGGCGCAAACGGCAAGTATTACACTGGTGTATATACCAATAGCGTCTTGTGCGCGAACTCCGTCTTCGGCGATCCATTGGTGGGAACGGCAAAATCTTGCGCCGTCGATCTTGGATCCTCGCCAACGCCATCACCCACGGTGACCGTGGGTCCATTGCCGACACCATCTCCTACGGTGACCGTAGGTCCATCGCCGTCTCCTACTCCTACGGTAACGGTAACGCCAGCTCCTACGGCATCTCCGTCGCAGGTGAACTACTCGGCAAGCTCGGCAAATATTGTCAATCCAGAAAGAGGTTTCGACTGGATGACCGATTGCCGCGCCAATCCGATCAGCGTCTCACAGATGCAGAACTATCGTGCGACCAATGGCCACTCGGTCATTCACTGCATGTGGTACTTGAGAGACTTCAAGAGCTCTCCGATTACCTCAACGGTTCTCTCACAGCTCTCCACGCAACTGGATAGCGTGAGAGCCGCAGGATTTAAGATGATCCTCCGCTTTGCCTATACGAACACGGATACGGTGGATGCTCCACTTTCTGTCGTTCAAGGACACTTGGACCAGATGGCTCCTATCCTCCAAAAGAACAGCGATATCATCGCCACCGTTCAAACCGGCATCGTCGGACAATGGGGTGAGCAGCAAGCGAGCTCAAACTACGGTGATCCAAATACCTCA
>JBJMMA010000260.1:0-17961 GCA_045805065.1 Bdellovibrionia bacterium
ATTTTCCAGTCTAGCGTCTGGCTCGTGCGTTGCACAAAATAGTCCTCACAAAGGATATTTTATGCATAAGACGCATTGGCTTCGAATTGCTTCTTTCGCTTCCACTGTTCTGGTTTTCGGCTTTGTGCCGCTGAATTCTGCCTTAGCAGGCGCCCTCGCGGCCGATGAGCTTGAATCTCAGATGGACCAGGAGCTGCTTTTGAATTCTCTTCGAGGTGCTCGCGCAGTTCAGGACTCCGTAGGGGGTTTGGCTGCGTCTTCCACAGCTCCCTGTGCAGCCGAATTGGAACATCCGCGTGCCTCAGACTTAGTCAACGCCGACCAGGTTCCCTTCATTGGCAAAGGGGCTCTCTACATGAGTCGTGGTGGCCACGCGTACGCGGTTTTTGGAGGAGGGCGCGCTTCCGAGGGAGGAAGCCTGCAAAACCGCGCTCTGGAGTTGGAGTTCGGTACCAATATCTCTTCACGCTTTCGAGTTGATGTGGCTCATATCAATGAAGGACATCCCATCAATAACCATCGCGACGGATTTGCCGCGAAGGCGATCTACGTGATGCCGATCAATGAAAAAGCCAGAATCGAGCTGGGCGGCGGACCGTACATCAGTATGAATACGACAACGCCCAACGGGCGCACGATCAATGATCAAAAGGACGAAAAGCGCCTCGGAGTTGTCGGGACCGCAGCTGTTCTTTATCGACTGACTCAAAGCGGTCTCTACGCCCGAGCGCAGCTCAATCATGTGAACATGCCAGGTGGACCTTCCACTAATGCCATCCTGGTAGGCCTTGGAAAGGACTTCAATGGGCCTGAGCTTGCTTCTGATTTTGAAAACTTTGATACAAAGAAGCTGCAGGCTGCAGGCTGGATCGGGAAGACAAAAACCAATCGTGCGAACGCAGGCGGAACAATGACCGGTGGGCAGATTGAGGTCAGTAAAGAAATGAGTCCATCCCTGGCCTATTCGGTCAGCCTGGTTGATGAAGGTAATGGGCCCAAGGTCAACCGCAAGGGTGTGGCCACTCAGGCCTGGTATATCAAGCCAGTCGAAGACGGTTTGAGTTTCCGCGCGGGCGTCGGTCCTTATCTGGCCGAAAATCATGTACCGGACGATCACCATGTCTCGACGAATGCCATGGTGAGCCTCGTGGTTGAAAAGAAGATCGGCAAGCAGACCTCGATCAGCGGGCGCTTCAATCGTGTCATGTCCACGAATAATCGCGATGAGGACATGTTCATGATTGGCTTGAGACGTGATTTTTAATTCTTTGCCGGTGATCTCGACTGGCGCGTCAGCGAAGCGGGATATTTTTCTGCCTGAAGTTTTTGAACATTGCTCTGTCTGGTGCAGACTTTCTCGTAGAAAGGCCCAGTTGGGAGCGTTGTCGACTTTTTAATGGTATTTTCGCAGATTGACTCGATCATGGTGAACGCTGCCAGGTGTGTTACGCTAGTCACTCCGACTGCGATGGTGCTAAAACCTAACTTCTCGAATCGGACTTGTCTTTCGATCTCACTGAGCGAATAACGTCCTGCTCTCCATTCGATCTCAGTGTGATCGCTCGCCGTCCATGCGTCACCAGCGAAGATGCGAATCAGGAAGTCTTTTTCATTTTCGCTCAGTTGCGGATTTTGCAAAACATCATCGGCCATCTCTTGTTTGGCGCGCGAGGGGAGCGCTTGCAGATATTGCCATTCCGCCTGCATGGCTCCGGCTTCCTCTAAAAACCTCGTCTGACTGTTCAGTTGGTTGAGCAGTCGTCGGAAATAGCCGAAGCTCTCTTTTCCGAGCTTTCCCGCCTCCATTCGATCTTGAATGGCATGCTCGACTTCATGAGTTTTGATGAAAAATTCGACCATCGAGCCATGGTAAGACTTTGGAAGCGAGATGTCGATCGATCGAAAACGGAAGCTATAGGCGCCATCCACGCCAGATGACTCATTGAGCTTTGCTGATTGAATGACGGATTTGATCTGCTCAGCGTCTTTCGGGGGTAAAAGGGCTAATCGCTTTTCCATGAGAAGGTCAAAAACGTAGCTAGCTGCAGTTGAGCGTTTCTGCGGATCTTCAAAGATACTCTGGATCTGCTCTTTTTCTTTTTCGGTAATGAGAGTGCCTTGCGTAGCCGGACTTAGCGCGATGAGCGCTTCTTTTATCTGATCTGCACAGCTTTTTCTGGCCGCGTTTGCGGCTTCAGGACGGAAACTTATGCATAATGCGGTGAGCATCATGGCAATAGCTGCCTTGTTCTTCCACGAGCCAATCATCCTCTGATTCTAAATGCAAAGCCTCAGGATCAACAAGTTTTAGCCAAGAAAGTTTGGAACGACGCCAAGTTTTTGACCTGTCCCGGGACAGGTTCTCAAAGCTTTTGCAGCTCTTTGGACCAATAGTAAGGCGCGATCATTTTGATATAAGTGCCGTTGGGGCTGAGTCCGGGGGCTGGTTTTCGAAGGGTTCTACCGCCGTTCTGGGTTTCAAAGTAAACCCTGCCATCAAAAGACAAACCAATCGTTGTGGAACTGTCCCAGGCGCCGGTGTTCAGATTGTTTGTAGATTCACCACTGAATTCGGTTGAAGCAGCGGTTACGGCATACACCTGGCCTTCCTTTGAAACGATGCGTACTTTCTTCTCAAACCGATCCGAAAGAGAGTAGGACTGAAAACCCACAGGCGTGAAGTCCGTAATCGGAAGACTGAGCTTTTTCTCGTGGAAATCACAAATCAGTCGGTTCGTGTAAAGCCAGCAATCTGCTCTCTGAGTCCAATACCGGTCCACAAAGCGACCTTTGCCATGATCCAGATCCATGTCGTGATTTGTCTCCAGGGTCTCAAGATTTACGCCATCGAGCGTTTGTGACAGGACTCTTTGGATCGGGTCGTAGAATTTCAAAAGATCGCCGCTTTGATACATTTGAATCGCCGAATTTTTCAGTGACATCATGGGCGTCACTGATTCCCCGTCGTAGAACACGAGTTTCGAATCCGAGGTGAGGAGAGCTGCTCCCTTTTTAATGCCTAAGGGCAGGGCATTAAACCGATTCGAAAAGTACTCAATGGCGGAGTCTCGGGCGGTTTGCCGAATCGCTGGGGTGATTTGACCTGAACGCGAGACCTTTACGAAGTATTCGGTTTGGACGCTGTAGGAGTCGCCGGAGGAGTAGCTTTCATCGCAGGCTGCCTGACCGATCATGAAACCATGATTGCAGATGGCATGTTGATGGTAGCTGTCTTGATGTCTGGCTTCATGAATCAGCGCGCTTGAAATGGTGAGAGCATCCAGGCCGCCGAGATGGCGGCAGATGTGCATGACGCCACTCTTGGTTGCTGCATTCACATAAGCTGCTGTGTAACCATCGCAGCCGGATTGGTCATCGTCATTTTCATCGTCGGGGTCAAACTGGAGAGTTCTGATTCGGCCCGAAAAGAACTCTAAAGGATCGGATCCAAGGACGCTGCGGTCGAACTGATCGGTCTTGGAGTGATCCAGCTTGCCAGCGGATTTCAAAAAGAGGAGCGCGTTGGCTACGCGATAGGCGAGGTTTTTTGGATCACAGAAATCAGGCTTGAGCTCAGGGTCTTTGCTGTACCAGGAAAAGCGATTGAGGATCTCCTTCTGCTTGGGGTCTGAATCCAGGCAGATTTGCGCCTGCGTAGTGGATGCGAAGAGGAGGAGGCCTAAGAAGGCTAAAATCGATTTTCTCATGATTCTGAACGCATGTTTAGTGGTTCGGGGCGCTGGAGTCAAGCTGCGAACGCATGGTCTAACTGCTGGAATCTATAGTTAAAATGTAAAAATCCGGGTCCGAATCAGGTTGAGGTTCACGTCAAGGTTCACGTTAAATAGACAGGAGATAACAAAGGGATGGCTCGCGGTTGCATCGCCTGTGCTAGACTTGAGCTTGGGGGAGCGGGTGAACCAAGACTATCGCTTTGCGCACAAACTGATCGCTTTTGTGGCATTGATCCTGATCACGCCATTATCCGCTCAAGGCGGAGAAGAAGATCCCCTCAAGTCGCTTCAAAAAGACATCTGCCACCTCATCAGCAAGGCAAAGAGTAAGCAGCTCTCGAAGCGGGAGATTGCTTCATTCTCAGCGGATCCACTTCGGAGAAAACTGCAGGAGCTCAACCCATGGCTTACGCCTGGGCAGATTGAGGCGAAGATCGAGTCCTGCGGATCGTCGTTTAAATTCATGCGATCGTTTGTCTCGACTTATTATGATCTGATCGCCAATGGCATCCCAGGGCACGCAAAGCGCTTTGCTGCATTGAGATCCCATCAAGGATGGATCGTGGGTGATGCTCATCCCGAGAACTTTGGCGCTCTCTTGAATGATCGCGGAAAATCCACCTTCACGATGAATGATCTGGATGACTTCTCACAAGGGCCGCTTTATCTCGATTTTCTGCGCTTCATCTCTGCCGTAAAACTTCGTGATGACACCATCAGCATCAAGAAATTGCTGAAGGCGTATCAGAAGGGGCTCGGTGGCGAGGATCGTGATTTCTCTGAAGCGACGGAGAAGCTTCTCAAGAAGAGCGAAAAAAAGGGACTGACGGTTGATCCTGATCTGCCAGATGATGCCGTCGCGCTCACTGCCGCTGAGAAGGCGAGAATGAAGAAGTGGGTGCAAGACACTCTGGGCGATGAGTTCAGTTTCAAGGATGCGTACCAGCGGGATCGCGAAGAAGGCGGATCGGGTGGACTTCAGAGATTAGAGCTTCTACTGGCTTCGAAAGCAAAAGCTCACATCTCATCAGACCTCGTTCCAGTAGAGCTCAAGGAGTTGACGACACCTTCGACTTTCCCGATTCAGAGTGGCCCGATCCCCTCTGCCGAAAAACGAATCGAAGAGGGGCTGGACATCACGCTGGGGCGGAATGCTTCGCATGTCTACCGAGTAGTGGAGTGGGACGGAAAGAAGATGCTCATGCGTCCTCGTTGGGACGGAAACCTATCGACGAAGCTCAAGCGTTTTGATGACGACGAAGTGGAAGACGTCATCAAAGACGAGGCTTATGAGCTGGGAGCTCTTCATCGGAAATCAGCCACGGACCGCGAGGCTTACTTGAAAGCTTTCTCAGAATTCTCGGTTTCTGATTGGGATGAGGAAAGTGATCGCGTCGCGAAATCGATTCATAAGATTTTCAACGATCTTCAATAGCTCTATCAACAAAAATAGTTAAGTAAATCTGAACCCAATTCTATCTCTCTGGAATCACGAGTCTTTTTACGTCACGAAATTCTACAATTCGTCTAATTAAGCCCCGATAATAGGAAGAGACAATGTAAGGAGTTCGTTTCAAGTGCGGTTTCGTAGTTTGACCGTTTGCAAAGTCGCGACGCTGATTCTAGCGGCAGGAGTTTTTTCTGCTACTCCACTTGCGTTTGGCTTTTCGGAGAACGCTCAGACATTTACTTATCAAGGCCAGCTCTTGAACAACGCGGGTTCGGCTCTCTCGGACTCGAACGTCACTCTGATTTTATCCATTTATAATCCGAGCAAGAACTGTCTTCTCTACGAAGAAACTCAATCGGTGGATACTACGACAACGGATGGAATGTTCTCCGTTCAAGTCGGACAAGCAACAACCACAGGCGGCAAACGCACCGCTAGTGATCCGGGCCTGAGAATGGCGACCATTTTCCGCAATGATGGCACTCAGATTCGAGCTTCGGGTACGAACTGTTTGAGTGGCTATACGGCATCGGCAGGTGATACGCGCGTGATGCAAGTCAAAGTCACGCCAAGCTCAACGGGTACGCAGGTCACTCTTTCCCCAGATGAAACGATCGATGCTGTTCCACAAGCGTGGTCCGCTGAAACTTTCCAAGGTATCCCGCTGGGGAACTTCATTCAGCTCTCGGGATCAGATGCTGTGATTCCTTCGGGCAATGGTCTGAAAGTAAATGGCTCAGAAGTGATCGATTCATCCGGTAATTGGGTGGGTTCAAACGCTGGACTAGTCGGTGCGACAGGCACGGCAGGCGCGACGGGAGCTACAGGAACTACAGGACCTTCCGGTGCGACAGGTGCAACGGGCGCTACTGGCTCAGCTGGTCCAGCGGGTACGGCAGGTGTTACGGGTGCTACCGGAGTTACGGGTGCAGCCGGAGCTACTGGAGCCACGGGCACTACTGGACCTACAGGCGCAAGTCCATTTTTGCTGAATGGCTCAGATGCTTATTACACGAATGGCAATGTCGGCATTGGAACAACGGGGCCTGCTGCAAAATTAGATGTCAGCGGCGGAGTTCGTATTGGTGATGATTCTTCAAGCTGCTCGAGCACAAACGCTGGCACCGTGAAATATGTCTCAAACACTCTGAGCTACTGTGATGGCAGCAATTGGATGGCGCTTGCTGCGGGATCAAGTTCCAGCGGAAGTCAGCTCTATGCAAATCCAGGCACCTACACCTGGACCGTTCCTGCGGGTGTCAACTCCGTCTCAGTTCTTGCCGTAGGTGGCGGTGGAGGAGGCGCGGGAGGTGGGTCGAATCTCGGCGGCGGAGGCGGTGGCGGTTTGTGCTACGCCAATTCCATCGCAGTGACTCCTGGGAGCTCGATTACAGTTGTAGTTGGAGCCGGAGGCACATCAGGCGTGGCAGGTGGAGACTCAAGCTTTAATGGGACCACAGTCGTTGCTTATGGAGGCGCCACGTCGGTAGGTGGAGCTTCAGCTTTAGGTGGCAGTGGATCTGCGGTCGGCGGTACGTGCAACTCCGGAGGCAATGGCGGAATCTTTGTGGGCACAGGGAGCCCCTTCTCAGCTGGAGGCGGCGGCGCAGCAGGATATTCTGGTGCGGGCGGAGCTGGCGGAAATGCTAGCGGAAGCAGTATTCCAACGAACCAGACCGCGGGAAGTGGCGGCGGCGGCGGCGGTGGTGGCGGTGCTTCCGATGCTGCAAACGCCAATCATGGTGCAGGCGCTGGTGGCGGAGGCGTTGGTCCTTATGGAATTTCAAACAATGGCGCAGCAGGAGCGTCGTCTACATCTGCCGGTAACGGTCAAACCGGAGGTCTGGGAGGATCTTTAGGCGCTGGCGGCGGTACTCCACCTTCTGGCACTAATGGCGCCAATGGGGGCGCTTTTGGTGGTGGCGGCGGTGGTGGAAATGGTGCGCCGGGTGGAACAGGTGGCGGTGGCGTTGTCAGAATCATCTGGGGCAACGGAAAATCATTCCCCAATAACGCTAACTAAGCCTGTCCCGGGACAGGCCGCTCAAATGAAAACGGCCCGAATCCTAAGGGATCCGAGCCGTTTCAGAACTTAATTCAGACTGGTTCTTACTTGGTAAGAACTGCGGCCTTTTGAGCCATACGGGTCAAGCGGCTGATCTTACGAGCAGCGCGGCCCTTTGGAATCGCACCTTTGGAAGCAGCCTTGCTGAGAGCCTTCACTGCAGCCATGTAAGCGTCCTTGGCAGTGCCTTCCTTCTTAGTGACAGCATCGAGAGCGGTTCTAAGAACGGAGCGGGTTGCGCTGCGAACGAGGATGTTACGGGATTGGCGCTTCTTGGCTTGGCCAGCGCGCTTGGTGGATTTACGTGTATTTGCCATTTTTTAACTCACTTAGATAACAGTTACACCAGCTAGTAGGGTAACTGACTTCAGTTACGCTGCACCGGTTCACAAGGGGAGATACTGAAAAACCGACCGTTTTTCAAGTCCCTTGTCATCTTAACCACTTGGCCGCAACTCAGGCCTCAGTCCGGGCCTTGCAGCTGGCTTATGGATTGCAGAGCGAGCCCCCGTGTCGAGCCTACCTATGCAATCTTTCGGGAAAAAAGACGAATCCGCAGACGTAGTTCACAAAGAGTGGCTAGTGACCGATGGCAGAGGTTCGTTTGCCATGGGAACGCCTGAGGGGATCCGAACCCGCAAATATCACGGGTTCTGCCTGGGGATCGCGGGGCGCTCAGAAGCCGCTTTCCTGGCCGACCTCGGGATGAGCATCGGAGGCCAAAATCTCTGGCCCCATCGCTATCGCAACGGAGTCGACGCCGCAGGGCCAGCCTTTCGTTACACTTCCACAGGCACCGGACCTGAGTGGGAATGGATCTTAGATGAACCCTCAGGTGTGTTGCGTTTTGCGGTCAAAGCGCAACGTCAGAAGGGGATCGAATTGCAATGGAGCTGGAAGAGTACTCGCGCGACGGCGAGAAAAATTCCCATCGAGCTCAAGATTCGGCCCTTCTTTGCGATGAGACCTCTTCATTCTTTAGGCGGCGCGACCTGGGCTTTTGAAGATCATGAAGATGATTCTGGCGATACGCGGCTTCGTGTTCTGGCTACGGGGGCAGACGCGGTGATGCTTGAGCCTTTGTATCTCGTCTTGTCGGGAAGCTGGAAATGGAGCGAGTTACCTTTCTGGTACAATGAGTTCTTTTACTCCGAGGAGCTCGCGCGGGGCTATCCCGCCGAGGAAAATCTCTTCTCCGCCGGAGAGTGGACGCTCATGCTCAAAGACGGAGAGCCAGCGCGTATCTTGATGGCAGAGGAAGCTGACATTCTCAGCATGCCGCAACAACCTGCACGCAGACGCGCCAGATCCTTGGGTGACATCCGCGTTCCTGCGCTGGATTTCGTGGTGCATGAGCCCGCTGGAGTGGTTGCAGGCTATCCTTGGTTTGGAGAGTGGGGACGCGACACCTTTATTTCGCTCCCAGGACTTGCGATCCGTTGGCTTGAGTCTGGCGGAAAATCTCACGAAGTAGCATCCTGGGTGGATGACGTGCTGACGCGCTGGGGACAGTGGATTCAGCTCACGGGCATGCTTCCAAACTTGATCGAGAAAAATGGCTCGCATCAGTGGGAATCGGCAGATGCGACACTCTGGTGGTGTCATGCACTTGCTTCGCTTTGGGCGTTTGGTGCCGCTGGACGAAAAGAGTTTCACGGAATCGACAAACGCTTCAAGCCGCTTCTGGATCATGCGATCGATTCCATTACTTCTGGCCGCCATGTTTTCTTGAAACTGGCAGCTGATGGAATGCTGGAGGTCACCGAGCCGCACAGCACCTGGATGGATGCTCGCATTGAAGGTTGTGCGGTCACTCCTCGAATCGGGAAGCTTCCCGAGATGAATGCACTCTGGTTTCAAGCCCGGTGTTTGCAGGCTCTCTGGTCAGAAGAAGGGGACTTAACGGACTTGCTGACACTCGGACGCAAAACACTGGATCGCCTCAATTGGGAGGCATCGGAGAACGATCGCCCGAATTTTATCTTTTTACATAGTATCCCGCTTGCTCCCTCGTTTGTCCTTCGTGAGTCAGCAGCATTGAGAAAAGACCTGGAGCGAGCAGAAACTTTTTGGACGCCCGTAGGCCTCAGGAGTCTGAAGCCTACGAGTCGCGCCTACCAGGCCAAGTGTGTTGGAACCCAAGCTGTTCGCGATCAGGCATATCACCAGGGAACGGTTTGGGGATGGTTAGGGGGGCATTTTGAGATGGCAAAGCAACGAGCTGAGATGCACGACGAGTTTGAAACGTTCCCAGTCAATCGACTAGAGTCCATGCCGATCGAAGGGCATATTTCCGAAATCTTTGACGGAGATCCTCCTTTTACGTCGCGTGGGGCTCCTGCGCAGGCGTGGAGTCTTGCCTGTCTCGAAGAAGCTCGCGCACGCAAGCGGCTGAACGTCGACGCTAAGCTGAGCGATATTCTTTCACGCCGCTGGCTTGGAAAAGAAGAACGACGGACGCGCAGACCAAGCACGCGAACTCGTCGCGGGGGGCAGCAAGAAGGACCAGGCCCAGGATCAGAACAAGATCAAGGCCAGGGCGGGGTGCTGTAATGCCAAGCGCAAGACATACACGAGTCATGATGTTGGGTTGGGAATATCCTCCGCGCTTTGCAGGTGGTCTTGGCAAGGCTTGCCAGGGACTTGCACAGGGTCTCGCAAAAAGCGGAGCGCAAATCTTTTTTGTGCTCCCAACGTTTCCGGATCGCTTGTCTGAGCCCAGACTTGAAGTCGTTGGCGCGCGCGAGTGCATGATCGAGGCAGGCTGGGATCCTGAAGCTTCCAATCTGACTCCGATCGGAGGCTGGGAATCCTTTCAGGAAGTTGCCGAAGCTGCGGGTCTTGATGTGGAGAGTTTTCCTGAGAAATTCTCAGAATCCATTTCAACGATTCGCACCGACGCCGTGATGACGCCTTACTCGTCGCCTGCGGGACCTGCGCCTGAGCGTATTCTGCAAATGTTTGAGAAGGGTGAAGCTCATCCTATGACGATGCCTCGTCACACTGAGGCCGGGAAAAAGATTTTCAAAGTCTTCCAGCAGCATCTCAAGCAAACGATCGCAGCTGTGACCACGCATAAAGCGCCTCCGCCGGAGCTGTTTCAGGGTCAGCAAGCTTCGGGGCAGCAGGCTCCATCGTCTGAGCCACGTCCTGCGGAAACCAAAAAGAAGAGCGTGACTGGAGCCGGTGAAGAAATTTACGGCCGCACTCTTTGGAGCGAGATTGAGCGTTTCACCACTATGGTGGGACATCTGGCTGAGGGTCATGAAGTGGACGTTGTGCATGCGCACGACTGGATGACCTTTCCTGCGGCCTTTGAGTTTCAGCGCAGAACGGGAACGCCCGTTTTTCTGCATGTTCACGCGACCGAATACGATCGCAGCGGTGAGAACCTGAACAACGACGTCTTTAGAATCGAGCGCGAAGGCTTCAGACGCGCGACGCATATTTTTGCCGTCAGCCGTTATACGGCAGGAATCATTGAGCGTCTTTACGGCGTCAATCGTCGTAAGATCACGGTCGTCTACAATGCGCCCGAAGAAAACATGCGCCAATTCGTCGTGGATCCAAAAGACAAGACGATCAAGCGCGAGCCACGGGTCGTGTTTTTAGGACGACTCACTTTCCAAAAGGGACCTGACCATTTCTTAAGGGCTGCGCAGATCGTGGCCCAGGTGAACAAAGAAGCTCGATTCATCTTCTGCGGAACAGGCGATATGCTGGTTCAGCTTCGCCATCAGGCGCATCGATTAGGAATCGAGGATCGTGTTCACTTTGCGGGATTTGTCGATCCATCCGGGGTCGATCAGATCCTCATGCATTCAAAAGTTCTCGTGATGCCAAGCGTATCGGAGCCATTCGGGCTTGTGGCCCTTGAGGCGATCCGATGCGGAATCCCTATCATTATTTCCAAACAGTCTGGGGTTCGCGAGGTTCTTCATCGCGCGCTTCAGGTGGATTTCTGGGATCATGAGAGACTGGCTGATCAAATGCTTGCGGCGTTGAGGCTTTCTGGCCTTTCTCAGCAGCTGGTTGAGGAGGGAATGGATCAGCTTCAACAGTTATCGTGGGAAAAATCGGCTCAAAAGGTAATCGAAACCTACCAAAAATATATCGGCACAACTTATTACCAAGCAGTCGAGGGAGCACATGGCCATTGATTTATGTTTTTACTTTGAGGTGCATCAGCCGTGGAGATTACGCCATTACCGCTTTGCGGAGGCAGGGAAAAACCACCATTACTTTGACGACGAGAAAAACGCGCAGATTCTGAGAAAGGTCGCCAACAAGTGTTACCTTCCGATGAACAATCTGCTCTATGAGTTGATCTCGGAGCATCAGGGAAGATTCAAAGTCGCGTTCTCGATCACAGGAACCGCGCTTCAGCAATTTGAAGAGTATGCGCCAGAAGTGGTCGCGTCCTTCAAACGCCTTTTTGATACAGGTCAGGTCGAACTCCTCTCAGAGACCTCACACCATTCGCTGGCGGCTCTCTACAGTCCGGATGAGTTCAAGCAGCAAGTTGAACTTCATCGTGAGATCTGCACCCGGCTTCTGATTCCGCCAAGCAAAGTGTTCAGAAACACCGAGCTCATCACAAGCAATTGGGTGGCTCAACAAGTGGCCGCAATGGGATACGAAGGCATGTGCATGGAAGGCGCCGATCATATTCTGAGGTGGCGCTCTCCGCTCTTCAAGTATCACATGGCTGCGGCTCCTCAGCTTGTGGCGTTGATGAAAAATTATCGCTTGAGCGATGATATTGCGTTCCGCTTCTCGGATCGCGGCTGGTCTCAGTGGCCACTGACGTCCGAAAAATACGCGGACTGGATCAAGAGCCTGGATCTTGAAAATCCGGTCGGTGCGCGCGGCGGCACTCCTTTCGTAGGCCTGTTCATGGACTATGAGACCTTCGGCGAGCATCAGTGGGCAAGCACGGGGATCTTTGATTTCATGAGAGCGCTTCCTGGCAGGCTTCTCAATCACGAAGGCTTGAGCTTCATCACGCCATCTGAGGCAGTTGCCAAGGCGCGTACGGAGAATTTCAACTTCGAGATTGATGCTCCGAATGCTTTCTCGTGGGCAGATTTGGAACGCGATCTCTCGGCCTGGCAGGGGAATCCGATTCAGGACGCATCGCTCAGAGCAGCCTATCGAATTGAGTCGGGTGTCAGACGTAAAGCCGCGGAGCTGGGTGGTGACGAAGGAGCCGAGCTATTGGAAACCTGGCGCAAACTTTTGACCAGCGATCACTTCTATTACATGTGCACGAAATACTGGGCCGATGGGGACGTGCATAAGTACTTCAGTCCCTATGACTCGCCTTATGACGCTCACATCATTTACATGAACGTGATGGCAGATATGGCAAGTCGATGTGGAGTATCGGATTCAACCGTTGAGCAGAGTATCGCTTAAGAGACGCTCTCAAAGAGGATAGAACCTATGGCATGGGAAAGGCGACCTCAAGCTGAAGTCCAGATGGGAAATGGGACCCTGCTTGCGACGTTTGATTCAAACGCCGAGATCGATCAGCTTTTTGCTCCAAATATCGATGCGCTGCAATCGCGCCTGGGCGCCTTTCAAACATCGGTTTTGATTCCATCGGAACATGGCCATGGTCCGCAAATGATCCGGCTCAATTCCGGATCCTTTGATATCCGCATGAGACTTCTTCCTGGGTCGCAAGTGCTTCAGGCAGAGTACCATCACCGGTCGGCTCCCATCCGGCTTCAGCGCACTTTGGGAATGCATCCTACCGAGCCATTGATTCTGGATCGGTGGAAAATCTTGGAAGGACGCGTGGGTTTATTCCACGAGTCAGTTCCCTGGATGGGGAACTCGACCTCCGCTCATTGCTCGCTTTACCATCCTAACTTCAACGGCCTTGTCCATCACCGGGGAAGGCGTTGGTTGGGGATCATGGCCAAAGGCCCGACTCAATGGGTGAGAGTGGGGAATCTCTCTGAGCATGATCGCTATCGTCTTTGGGGCGGAGAAAAAGTCGACGTGCCCGTGGGTGGTCACGATCTGGGCGGATTTCCTTCAGGTCCAGTTCGCGTGGGCTGGGACCAGGTCGTTCAAGGACCTGCAACCTGGGGATCGTTTGCGATCGGGCCGGCAGAAGAGATCGAAATGGTCATCATCTGCGCGGAAAGTGAGCGGCATTTAGGAAGACTTTTGCAACTCGTTCAGCACGTCCCAACTCAGCGCTACTTTGAGATGATTGAAAGCCAGGTCACGCGCCGTCATGCTCCGGCGATTCCGATCCTGGATCAGATCACGAATCCTGCCGTCAGGCAGCTCTGTGAGCGCTCGATTGATGTGCTTCATGCGCTTCAAGATGCGCGCACGGGCGCACTCATGGCTGCCGCTGAAGTGGATCCTCATTCCAAGGTTTCGGGAGGCTACGGCTATAGCTGGCCAAGAGACGGCGCTTATCTCGCAAATGCCCTGGGTGCATTTAACTTTCATGATCGCGTCTCACATTATTTTCACTTTCTAGCCGACACCCAAGATCCATCCGGTGCGTGGTGGCAGAGATATCTGGCCACGGGTCATGCGGGTCCAAGCTGGGGCCGTATTCAAATTGATGAGCCTGCGGCCGTGATTGCAGCGGCCTTTCTTCACTATCGCCGCACTCATGACCTGTTCTGGCTTGAGAAGTTCTGGCCAACGATTGAAAAAGGGCTTCATTTCCTCGAAGAGTTTCATTCGCCCGAGCATCCGATGGGTTTGCCATCGCATGACCTTTGGGAAGAGCGAATGGGGATTCACGCTTATTCTTTGGGCGGCGTCTCATCGGCGTTTCTCTGCGGAGCTTATCTGGCTCGCGAACTCTCGGATCGAAAGGCTCAATCGCGCTATTATCAGTTCAGTCGCAAGCTTCTGGGAACTTTGCGCGAGAACTTTCTTCCTGAAAATCAGAACCCGCGTCGCGCCTTCATCGTCAATTCCTGGGATTATCAAAGAGGCGGTGGCTGGTGGGATGAGGCAACTGATTGCTCGATGCTGGGCCTGATCAATCCGTTCAAGGTTCTTGGAAAGCGCGATAACTCGGCGAAGAGAATTGTTCACGACATCCGCCAGAAACTCTGGAGCAGCCCGACGGGTGGTCTTCTTCGCTATGAGCGAGATACCTATCGCGGAGGAAATCCTTGGATTCTCTGCACGCTCTGGCTGGGAATGATTGATCTGGAGTTTGGCGATATCTACGGCGCTCGCGAAACCTTTCAGTGGGTGATGAGCAAGCAGACCCAGGTGGGAATGCTTGCCGAGCAAGTGCATCGGGAGTCGGGTCATCCGTTCTGGGTGATTCCTCTTGGGTGGTCACATGCGATGTTTCTGACCTTTGTTCGTGATGTGATTGATCGCAGGCTTCAGCTTGAAATCTGGGGACAGGGCTGAGAGAGTCTCTCTTATGCAAGAGACCGATGTGACTTGCCCGTTCTGCGGGGAAACCTTCTCGACTGTCATTGATTGCTCCGAGGATCATCAGACCTATATTGAGGACTGCTTTGTCTGCTGCAGGCCGATCACCTTTCAGGTGGAGTGCAGTGATGGCGAGTTGATCTCGGTTGAAACGCTCAGGGAATAGGTTTTTGCCCCTTTCTTTGTCACTTGCCAGGTGCGTCGCAACCGATTAATCTTCGCGGTATGTCAACCATCGGTGCTGGTCAGAAAAAAGGCTTTTATATCGTTACGGGAGCAGCCGGCTTTGTCGGCGCTCGATTTGTGGAGTCCTGCAATCAGCTGGGAATTCCGGTCGTATCCGTCGATAAGACCGAGTATTTCACCGAGCGTACCGAGCACTCAAGCGTCGGCTTCGGTGAGATCGTCGATCGCGAAAATCTGATGGAATGGCTTGGGAAGCTCGATGCTCAGGGACGCGTCTCTGAGATTCGCGCCATTGTTCACCTCGGTGCCTGCGCCAACACGATGCAGGCCGATGAAGCTTATCTTCTTCGGATGAACGTTGAGTATTCTCAAAAGCTTTGGAACTTTTCGAGCAAGCACAAGATCCCGATGATCTACGCCAGCTCGGCCGCGACTTACGGGGATGGCGCTCAAGGCTACGATGATGATGAGTCCAAGATCCCAACTCTGAAGCCACTGAATCTCTATGGCGAGTCCAAGCAGAAGTTTGATGTTTGGGCGCTGGAGCAAGAAAAGAAGGGCAATCATCCGCCGACCTGGGCAGGATTTAAGTTTTTCAACGTCTACGGCTTTGGCGAGCGTCATAAAGGGCGCATGGCAAGCGTGATTCTTCACTCATCCGGCCAGATCAAATCCCAAGGATTTGTCCGCCTGTTCAAGAGTCATCGCGCAGGAATCGCTGATGGCCATCAGAAGCGCGATTTCGTTTTCGTAGGCGATGTGGTTTCGGTCCTTCACTTCGCTTTGGATCATCCCCTCAATCGCGGCATCTTCAATTTGGGTACCGGACAAGCGCGCACTTTCCTGGATCTGACGCGCGCGGTTTTCAAAGCGCTTCATCGCGAGGAGAAAATCGACTTTGTCGATACTCCAATCGAGATCCGCGACAAGTATCAGTACTTCACCGAAGCCAATATGCAAAAGCTCAAGGCCGCGGGGTACACGAAGCCATTCACTTCTCTTGAAGACGGCGTGAAGCAGTATCTTTCACGGTTATAAGTAAGCTTTTAAGCCTTCTGTGATCTCAGTAGCTTTCGGTTGTAGTCAGCGTAGCCTTTTGTTTATTTGAGGCTCGGTCGAAACTTTTACCCGCCCAGCCAGTATTCCGCTTTAGAAGCCATGAACAGAGTAGGTCAGTTCTCACACACTCCGTCTGGAGGTAGAACCTGACACATTATTCATCTGTTAAATCTGCAGTATTCTGATTGTGGTAGCTCACGGTCCTAGGGGTAGGACCGTTCATTGGGTGTTAAACGGGGGGACAGAGTGACTTATTTTCAAAGATTTTCTTTTTTCCAGGCGTCGCTCCTCGCTACCTGCGGTCTTTGCTCATTCAGCATTTTTGCCGCGGACCTATATGTCTCTCCCTCTGGAAACGACTCCAACTCAGGCGCGCAAGCTGCTCCACTGAAGACAATTCAAAGAGCGGCAAACTTGGCGACCGCCGGGACGACTGTGCATGTGGCCCCAGGAAATTACCAAGAGCAGATCACTTCAAAAAATAGTGGAACGGCCAGTGCCCGCATCAAGTATGTCTCTGACGTGAAGTGGAAGGCTAGGCTCCTCCCGGTTTCAGGAGTGACCTCCATGTGGGAAATCCCTGGAGGCTACACTGACGTCATCGGATTCGAAATTGACGGCTCCGGCAGCAATACGCTTCGCATTGGAGTTGCCTTTTCCGGTGGGAACTCTTCCATGCAGAATAGCCGCGTTCACGATGTGGCGATGAATACGGTCTGTGACAACATCGGTGGCGCAGGCGTTCATGCTACTCAAGCTCGCGGAGCTTCATACAATAATTACGATTTTCTCAATAACATCATTTATCGTGTGGGCGGAACTTGCGGCTATATCTCAGCGATTTATCATCAATCATCGGGAAAAATTCAGAACAATCTCATCTATGCTTCAAGCTACGCCATTCATGGCTATCACGATGATCATAACTTGTTGATTGCGAATAACACGGTGTTTGGGAACTCTGGATACGGAATTCTTTATGGCGGTTGCCAAGAAGCTTATAACAATGGCTGTCCGACCAGCGGGATGAGGATCTACAACAATATCATCTATGACAATGGGGGTGGGATTTCGGGTCCAGTCACCGCCGCAGACGTCGATAATATTCTCAAGAACAACTTGGTTTATAAGAATGCTAACCAGTTTGACCTCGCAAGCCCCAGTAATTCGACTCGCTCGGGTGAAGTGATGGCCGATCCTCAATTCGTGAATTACATCCGGACAGGCGGTGGCGACTATCATTTGAAGAGCACTTCGCCTGCGATTAATAAAGGATTGGTTTCGTTGTCGCCATCTGTAGCTCCATCAACGGATCTTGACGGAAACCCACGATTGGACGGTGCTCCTGATTTGGGCGCCTATGAATATGGTACGGCACCCGTGCCATCAAGCGCGGTGCTCAGCTTGAGTTCAAGGTCTTTAGTTTTCGGAAATCAAAACGTAGGAACCACAAGTGTGGCTCAAACGGTCACTTTGAAGAATGTTGGAACAGCGCCCTTGATTCTGGGCTCGGCATGGACGCTCACCGGCGATTTCCAGTTTGCTAGTGGTGGAACCTGTGGATCAACGCCGATGGTCCCTGGAGAAAGCTGTGTTATCAATCTGGCTTTCAAACCAACGGCGGCTACAGTTCGAACCGGAAGCTTGATTTTGACCAGCAATGACGCCAAGTCGCCAGCCGTGATTTCTTTGTCAGGAACGGGAGTGGTTTCTGCACCTGTAGCATCTCCTTCGACCCGATCACTGAGCTTCGGTACGGTTCGATTGGGACGCTCGAGTTCGATTCAATATGTGACAGTCAAAAACACGGGCACTTCGGTTCTCAACTTTGGCAATGTCTCCATCAGCGGAGACTTTCAATGGGGCAATGCGGGGACCTGTGACGCGACCCTGGCTGTTGGAGCAAGCTGCACCTTCAGCGCCAAATTCGTTCCCAAGGCAACAGGAGCGAGAACGGGCGTGATGTCGATCTCGAGCAACGATCCGGTGAGTCCGTTAAAGATTCAACTGACTGGAACTGGCTCGAGGTGAGTTAC
>JBJMMA010000261.1:0-14342 GCA_045805065.1 Bdellovibrionia bacterium
AAAGGTAAGGGCTACCAAGGCGGCATGAAGCGTTTTCATATGGCCGGTGGTTACAAGACCCACGGCGCTTCGGTCTCGCATCGCTCACTGGGTTCTATCGGTAACCGCGCCGATCCAGGTAAGTGCTGGAAGAATAAGAAGATGCCAGGACACATGGGTCATCAAAAAGTGACGGTCCAGAATGTTCGTGTGGTTCGTGTTGATATGGAAAACCAACTCTTGTTGGTTCACGGAAGTGTTCCAGGTCCTAAGACTGGTATCGTGACTGTTCAACGCGCGATCAAGGGATAAGACCGGTAAAACGGCCGAGAAAGAAAAGTAAGTTATGCCGACTTTAGATGTCATTGATCAAAGTAAGAAAAAGGTTGGAACGATCCAACTTCGCGACGACGTGTTCAACGTCGATGTGAATGTTGCTCTGGTCCACCAGGTCATCAAGGCTCAGCTGGCGGGACGTCGTCAGGGAACTGCCAAGACCAAGACCAAGTCAGAAGTTCGCGGCGGTGGCCGCAAGCCATTCAAGCAAAAGGGAACTGGTAACGCTCGTCAAGGCTCCAGCCGTTCTCCATTGAATCCAGGCGGTGGTCAAAGCTTCGGTCCTCAGCCACGTTCTTACGAACAAGCTACGCCGAAGGAAATGATGCGTGGTGCTCTCCGTTCCGCTTTGTCGGATCGCGTGAAGGCAAACCGCGTTCTCATCGTCGACGAATTCAAACTTGATTCTATCAAGACCAAGGTCTTGAACGAAATCTTCAAGGATAAATTCGCTCTCGATCAAGCATTGGTTGTTGATGATCTGAACAAGAACCTCGAGCTCTCTGGACGCAACATTCCTAAGTTCAAGGTCCTTCGTACCGAAGGTCTCAATGTATATGATGTCGTTCGTTACGACTGGCTCGTGATGACGAAGCGTGCAGTTCAGGCGGTTGAATCCCGTCTGGCTCCACAATGATCGGATTGAGGTAAAACAATGCGTAACATTTACGATGTAATCAAAAGACCGATCATCAGCGAAAAGAGCACTGCTCTCGCTGAAGTCGCTGGAAAGTACGCTTTCGAAGTTGCTTCTGAAGCAAACAAGCAAGAAATTCGCGAAGCTGTTCAGAACCTCTTCAATGTAAAGGTTCGTGAAGTTCGTACGATGATCATGCATGGCAAGATGAAGCGCGTCGGTCGTTTCGAAACCAAGCGCGCCAACTGGAAGAAGGCTCTGGTCACTCTGGCTGAAGGTCAGAAGATCGACTTCTTTCAAACGAAGTGAGTGAAATATGCCGATTAAGTCATTTAAACCGACGACTCCCTCCCTGCGTTACAAGAACGTTGCAGACTTTTCGATCCTGACGCCTAAGAGCGAACAGCCGAAGAAGCCTCGCAAACTTGTTGCTCCTTTGACCAAGTCTGGCGGACGTAACGTATACGGCCGCATGACTGTTCGCCACATTGGTGGTGGTCATAAGAGAAAATATCGCGTGGTCGATTTCGCACGCGACAAGCGCGAAATTCCAGCACGTGTGGCTTCGATCGAATACGATCCGAACCGCACTGCATATATCGCCTTGTTGAACTACGCCGACGGCGAAAAGCGTTACATCATTGCTCCATTGAACCTCAGTGTGGGTGATGCTGTTCTCGCTAGCGAAAGCGCAGACATTAAGCCAGGTAACAACCTTTCTCTTGCTTCGATTCCAGTGGGTACTTTGATCCACAACATCGAAACCGAGCCAGGAAAGGGCGGAAAGCTTGCACGTTCTGCAGGTAACTTCGCACAGCTTATGGCTAAAGAAGGCGAATACTGCCAAGTCAAGATGCCAAGCGGTGAAATCCGTTTGTTGCACTCTCGCTGCCGCGCCTCGATTGGCCAGCTCTCCAACACGGATCACGAAAACATTTCGATCGGTAAAGCAGGTCGCGCTCGTTGGCTCGGCATTCGCCCAACCAACCGCGGTGTTTCTATGAATCCAATCGACCACCCGCACGGTGGTGGTGAAGGTAAGAGCTCCGGCGGTGGACACCCAAGAACTCCTTGGGGCGTTCCAACTAAGGGTTATAAGACTAGAAATAACAAACGTACTGACGCTTTCATCGTAAAGCGCCGTAAGTAAGAAGTTTAACAAAGGAGACCCAACGTGGCTCGTTCCATTAAAAAAGGCCCTTTTTGCGATGACCATCTGGTGAAGAAGGTCCAAGAAGCTCGTCAGAGCAACGATCGCAAGGTGATCAAGACTTGGTCCCGTCGTTCGACGGTGTTGCCAGATTTCGTAGGATTGACGTTTGCTGTGCACAACGGCAAGAAGTTCATTCCAGTTTATGTGACGGAGAACATGGTCGGTCACAAGATGGGCGAATTCGCTCAGACTCGTACTTTCCATGGCCATACTCCTGCGGACAAGAAGGCTGGCGGAGAAGCAGCGAAAGCAGCAGCTCCAGCAGCTAAGCCTGCTGCCAAGTAATTGAGGATTGAACAATGGAAGCAAAAGTCAGTTTTATTCGGATTACCCCTCGTAAGATGGGACTGCTCGCGGATGAAGTTCGCGGCAAGAACATCAATGAGGCCCTGGCATACCTCCAGTTTTCCCCTCGCAAGCGTACCGCTCAGGTTCTGTACAAGCTCCTGAAGAGTGCAGTTGCCAACGCAGACCAAAAAGGTGGCGTTGATGTGGATCGCCTGATGGTGAAGACGATTCTGGTTGGTCAAGGCACGACGCTGAAGCGTTTCCGCCCGAGAGCAAAGGGATCTGCTTTCAAGATCAATAAGAAGACGAGCCACGTGACCGTGCAGCTCGGACAGCGTTAAGAGGTTAAAGGACTATGGGTCAAAAAGTTAATCCAGTTGGATTCCGTATCGGGATTACCAGAACTTGGGACAGCCGTTGGTTCGCTAAGCGCGACTACGCAAAGCTCCTTCACGAAGATATCGCTCTTCGTAACTACTTGAAGGAAAAGCTCCACGGTGCAGGCATTGCGCGTATCGAAATCGAACGCGCTGCTAGCAAAGTGAAGATTAACGTTCACACTGCTCGTCCTGGTATCGTCATCGGTAAGAAGGGCGCTGGCGTTGAGTCTTTGAAAGCTGAAGTTCAAAAGCTTTCTGGCAACGAAGTGTTCTTGAACATCGTTGAAGTGAAGAAGCCAGAAGCCAATGCAACCCTCATCGCTGAGAACGTCGCTTCCCAGCTTGAAAAGCGTGTTGCCTTCCGCCGTGCAATGAAAAAGTGCATGACGGCTGCTTTCAAGCAGGGCATTAAGGGAATCAAGATTCGCGTCTCGGGTCGCTTGGGCGGAGCTGAAATCGCACGTACCGAATGGTACAGCGAAGACAGCGTTCCTCTGCACACCCTTCGCGCCAACATTGACTACGGCACCGCTGAAGCTCGCACCACCTACGGTGTGATCGGCGTTAAAGCTTGGGTCTATCATGGCGAAACCACGACGTTGAAGAAACAGGCCGCTGCTGAGGCCAAGGCTGCTCAGAACGCGTAAGCGGACTGAGAGTTCGTTTAAGGAGTTAAATCATGTTGGCACCAAAGCGAGTCAAATGGAGAAAGATGCAGAAGGGCAAGATGCGCGGTCGCGCTGACCGTGGCGGAACCTTGTTCTTCGGCGAATTCGGCCTCCAAGCAACCGAATGTGGAAAAATCACTTCCCGTCAGATCGAAGCGTCCCGCGTAGCGATGACCCGTTACGTGAAGCGCGGTGGTCAGATTTGGGTCCGCGTTTTCCCAGACAAGGCTCTCACTAAGAAAGCTGCTGAAACCCGCATGGGTTCTGGTAAGGGTAACGTGGAAGAATGGGCAGCCGTGATTAAGCCCGGCCGCGTCATTTTCGAAATGGCTGGTATCCCGCAAGTAGAGGCGTTTGAAGCGCTTCGTCTTGCTAACAACAAGCTTCCGGTCTCTTGCAAGCCAATCAGCAAGGCAACTGAAGCCCTTGCTGCTAAGGCGAAGGCGAAAGTAGCTGAAGAGAAAAAAGCTAAAAAAGCGGCAGTAGCAGCTAAGTAAGTGCCAGCGCGAGCAATTAAGGAGTAAAAACGTGTCTACAAAGCGTTTTAAAGAATTGAAGAATTTGTCGAAGGACGAATTGGCTACCAAGATCCGCGAATCTGAAGGCCAATTCTTCCAGACCAAGATGAAGCAAGCCACTGGCCAGCTGAGCGATACCGCGACGCTTTGGCGGTTGCGTAAGGATATTGCCCGGATGAAGACTCTTCTTTCCGGTGCTGTCGGAGGGAGTAAGTAATGGCAACCGAACGTAAAACCAAAACCGCAGGCGCAGCTGAAAAGAAGAGCGCTAAGGCTCCAGCAAAAAAGGTTGCTGCTCCAGCTGCAGCTGAAACTACGACTGCTGCTCACGTTGATTCCCGCAATATGCTCCAGAAGCGTAAAGTGGTGATCGGCACGGTCGTCAGCGACAAAATGCAAAAGACCATCGTAGTGAAGGTGGATCGTCGTGTTCGCCACGGACTTTATAAGAAGTACGTGCTGCGTTCCCGCCACTTCAAGGCTCACGATGAAAAGAATGAAGCAAAAGTGGGCGATCGGGTTGCATTGCTCGAGTCTCGTCCATTGAGCAAGGATAAACGTTGGGTTCTCCAGGCGATCGTTCGTCGCGCTGCTCAGGCCCTCGAAGCAAACGTCTAATTGGCGTAGGAGGTTAATGTCATGATTCAAATGCGTACACGCCTAGACGTGGCTGATAATTCCGGCGCTAAGTCGGTCATGTGCATCAAGGTTTTGGGTGGATCCCGCCGCAAATATGCAAGCTTGGGAGACATCATTGTTGTGACGGTGAAAGACGCCGCTCCGAACGCAAAGGTCAAGAAGGGTGAAATCCTGAAGGCTGTTATCGTTCGCACTAAGAAGGAAGTTAACCGCAACGACGGAACGTACATTCGTTTCGACGCAAACTCTGCGGTTTTGATCAACGCGCAGAATGAGCCAATCGGTACCCGTATCTTCGGACCAGTGGCTCGTGAACTTCGCGCTCGTGCTTTCACGAAGATCATTTCCTTGGCTCCTGAGGTTCTCTGAGGTTTTTATGATGAATGCTGAACGAATGAAGTTTTCGATTCGTAAGAATGACCAGGTCCAGATCATCGCTGGCCGTGAAAAAGGCAAAATCGGAAAGGTTCTTTCCGTTAGTCGTACCACGGGCCGCGTGACGGTTGAGAAGGTCAACATGGTGAAGCGCCATGTGAAGCCAAGCCAAACGAACCCAGCAGGTGGCATCGTTGAAAAGGAGCTTCCGCTCCATTATTCCAACGTGCAGTTGTTCTGCGCTAAGTGCAATAAGGGTTCCCGTCACGGTCACAAGATGGTGGCTAAGAAGGGTGCTAAGACCAAAGGTGAAATGGTAAAAGTAAGAGTCTGTAAGCGTTGCGACGAGCAATTGGACGCCGTGTGAACGTGAGTCAGGCAGGAGGTAACTGTGGTAGCAGATAAGGAAAACGATCAAAAAGCCGCGGGCGGTACTGATGAAGCAGCCGCAGCCAAGGCTCGGGCAGAAGCGAAAAAAGCAGCAGGCGATGCTGCTCGCGCGAAAGCTAAAAAAGCTAAGGAAGAAGCAGCTGCTGCTTCCGTGAAGATCGCGGGCGCAGGCGAAACTAAGATTTCACCAAGCAAGGAATCTCGCCTTCAGAAGCATTATCGCGAAAAGGCAGTGCCAGCGATGATGAAGGAATTCCAGTTTGGAAATGCGATGCAGGTTCCACGTCTGAGTAAGATCGTGATCAACTGCGCTGTTAAAGACGCAGTCGCGAATCCAAAGGTTTTGGATGGCACGTACGAAGAAATTTTGGCGATTACTGGTCAAAAGCCAGTTCTTACCCGTGCACGTAAAGCTATCGCAGCTTTCAAAGTGCGCCAAGGCAACGCCGTCGGTGTGATGGTTACTCTCCGTCGCGCTCGTATGTATGAATTTTTGGATCGTCTGATGAATGTCGCGCTTCCACGCGTTCGTGACTTCAAGGGCGTTAACAATAAGTCTTTCGATGGACGAGGAAACTACTCACTGGGTATCCGCGAGCAGATCATCTTCCCCGAAATCAATTATGACAAGGTGGACAAGGTCCGAGGTATGACGATCACGATCGAGACCACCGCTAAGACGAATGAACATGCACGCGCTCTCTTGACTGAGATGGGCATGCCGTTCCGTAAGTAAGAAGGAGAGCGATCTTGTCTAAGAAGTGTAAACTCGAAAAAATTGGAATGAAGCCGAAGTTTTCGACTCGCGTTCGGAATCGCTGCCCATTGTGCGGTCGTCCACGCGCGTTCATGCGCAAGTTTAACATGTGCCGTCTCTGCTTCCGTGGCTTGGCTCTTAAGGGCCAGCTGCCAGGCGTGACCAAGTCGAGCTGGTAAGCTTTTAGAGGTTATCGATTATGAGCATGACTGATCCTATTGCAGATTTGTTGACCCGGATCCGGAACGCAGCAAAAGAGAAGCATGAAAAGGTAGAAATTCCTGCTTCCCGTTTGAAGGCAAATATTGTCCGCGTTCTTAAAGAAGAAGGGTTCATTAAGAACTTCCGCTTGATGCGTGAAGAAGGCCGTCCGGTCATTAAAGTGTACCTCAAGTACACCGACCAGGGCGCCAGCGTGATTCAAGGAATCCGCCGCATCAGCCGTCCTGGCCTTCGTAGGTATACTGGCTACGACGAGATGCCTCGCCCACTCGGTGGCGCAGGTATTTCTATCGTATCCACCTCGAAGGGCGTGACGACCGGTCACCGCGCCAAGACTCAAAAAGTCGGTGGCGAAATTCTTTGTGAGGTTTGGTAATTTATGTCACGCGTTGGAAAACAACCTATTAAGATTCTTCAAGGCGTTAAAGTCGATCTGAAAGACAGCACCCTTAAGGTTGAAGGACCTAAAGGCAAGCTTTCTCACCAGATTCCTCGCGGCGTCGAAGTGAAGGTCGACAACGGATCCATCGTCGTCAACCGTAATGAAAAGATTGCTGTTAACGCAGCAGCTCTTCACGGATTGACCCGTACTTTGATTCACAACATGGTTCACGGTGCACACACGGGCTTCAATCGTGAGCTCGATGTTGTCGGCGTCGGTTATCGTGCAGCAGTTAAGGGTAACACCCTGACTCTGACCTTGGGTTATTCTCATCCGGTTGATTATGAACTTCCGGCTGGAATTACCGCTAAGGTTGAAAACAACACCCACATTGTCGTCAGCGGTGCTGACAAGATGTTGGTCGGCATGGTAGCGGCAAAGATTCGCTCCTTCAAGGAGCCAGAGCCGTATCAAGGTAAGGGAATCAAGTACTCGGATGAGCATATCATCCGTAAGCAAGGTAAGGCAGCAGGCGCCAAGTAATGACCTGACCCGGCCCACTGAAAGGTGGGCCGTCTATGTGATGATCGTGTACGCGATCATAAAGAGGATTTTATATGGCAACCAAGATCCGTCGTGGGACGAGTCAAAAACAAGTTATTCGGTTCAAGCGTAAGCGCCGCATTCGCGCTCGCGTAGAAGGATCCGCGGATAAGCCTCGGCTTTCCGTTTTCCGTTCAAACCGTCACCTTTATGTGCAGTTGATTGACGACACCAAGGGCCAAACCCTTGTTGCTGCTTCGACCAACGAAGAAGAGCTGCGCGAAAAAGTAGGCGGGACAGTTGATGGTGCAAAGACCCTCGGCGGTCTCGTTGCAAAGAGAGCATTGGCCAAAAATATCACTTCGATCGTTTTCGATCGTAGCGGATATCTTTACCACGGTCGTATCAAGGCATTGGCCGACTCCGCACGTGAAGGCGGACTCAAGTTCTGATGAACAGGCCCGAATGCACTTCGGGCCGAGATTTTAGGAGAACATTTTAAATGGCAATCGGTTCAAATAACCAACAGATGGGCCGTCCTCAGGAAGATTCTGAATTTGAGGACAAAGTGATTCACATCAATCGTTGCGCAAAAGTCGTGAAGGGCGGTCGCCGCTTCAGCTTCGCTGCAATCGTAGTTGTGGGTGACAAGAAGGGCCAAGTCGGCGTCGGTCTCGGTAAAGCGGGCGAAGTGCCGGAAGCAATCAAGAAAGCTGGCAAGCAAGCTAAGAAGAATCTCATGAAGGTTCCTCTGGACGGAAATACGATCCCACACGATGTGATCGGTCATTTCGGCGCTAGCCAAGTGTTGATGAAGCCAGCTCCAGAAGGTACTGGAATCATCGCAAGCTCCTCTGTCCGCGCGATTCTCGAAGTCGCTGGCGTGCAAAACATCCTGACGAAGTCCATTCGTCGCGATAACCCACACAACGTGGTTCGTGCAACGCTTGAAGGACTGAAGAAGCTTCGTCATTTCGAAGACATTGCTAAGGCTCGCGGCAAAACTGTTGCCGAGATCCTCTAACCCGATCTGGCTAGACCGGATTAAGAGTTATAAGAATTAGGAGTATAGTCATGGCTGCTACGAAACGGACCATCACGATCCGCCTTAAAAAGAGCCTGATCGCTTGCAACCCAGCTCAAAGGGCTGCGATGAGCGGTCTTGGACTTAAGCGCCGCGAGCAAGAAAAGACCTTGGAGAACACTCCTGCGGTTCGCGGAATGATCAAGAAAGTCCTTCATTTAGTTGAAGTTGTCGCTGAAACCCGCTAAGGGTGACTTGCGTTAGCAAGTTAATATTCGAGATACCCACCGGAAGGGTTGAAGAAGGCCGAGCTGATATGCTCGGCCCAGGTCAAGACGGCGTACTGCGCCCGCGGATGACCGGTTAAGAAAGGTAATAAGTATGTTGAAGTTGAATACGATTAAGGCTCAGCCAGGTTCTGTCCAAAAGCGCAAGCGTCTCGGACGCGGTTCAGGTTCCGGATTGGGAGCTACCGCAGGTAAAGGTGATAAGGGTCAATTGGCCCGCTCCGGTGGTGTTTCCCGCCCAGGTTTCGAAGGCGGTCAGATGCCTCTTTATCGCCGTATTCCAAAGCGCGGATTCAAGAACTTCGCACGCCGCACTCAAGCTGTTTTGAACGTTGCAGACTTGAACAAGCTTGCTATTCAGGAAGTTTCGCTGGAAACTCTCACCGCAGCTAATGCGATCAAAGGTCGTTACGATCGTCTTACGATTCTTGGAACTGGTGAATTGACCAAAGCTTTCACGGTCAAGGCACACAGAATCAGCCCATCTGCTCAGGAAAAAATCACCAAGGCAGGCGGGAAGGTTGAATTGCTTCCAATTCCAGGCAAAAAGCCTGCTGCTAAGAGCAAGTAATCTTTAAAATTCACGGATTGAACATCTAGGCAAAGGAGCCTCCATTCATGTCAGGTGCTGACGGCGTTGTAAAGATTCCGGAACTTCGTAAGCGGATCCTTTTTACGTTGGGCATGTTGGCTGTATATCGGATTGGGGTGCATATCCCAACTCCCGGCGTGAACGGAGTTGCTCTTCAGCAACTCTTCGCAAACATGAAAGGAACCATTTTTGGTTTCTTCAACATGTTTAGCGGAGGGGCTCTTCAACGCTTCAGCGTCTTTGCCCTAGGTGTGATGCCTTACATCAGCAGCTCTATTATTTTTCAGCTGTTGACAGTCGTTTGGCCATATCTGCATGAGCTTCAAAAAGAAGGTCAGCAAGGTCAAAAGAAGATTACCCAATACACCCGCTATGGAACGGTGGTTCTTTGTTTAGTTCAAGGTTACGGCATCGCTGCTGGTCTTGAGCATTACACGAACCCACCGGTGGTATCCGATCCAGGCATGGCCTTTCGTCTTTTGACGACTGTCACTTTGACAGCAGGTACTGTGTTTTTGATGTGGGTCGGCGAGCAAATGTCGGAGCGTGGTATTGGTAATGGTATCTCGTTGCTGATCTATGCCGGTATTGCCGCAGGCATTCCTGGTGGCATTGGAAGTACCTTTAGTCTTTATCGCTCGGGCGAGATGAGCATGTTCAAGATCCTTCTGATCTTGGCAGTCATCGTTGCTACCTTTTTCGCGATTATTTTCGTGGAAAGAGGAGCGCGCCGGATTCCAATTCAATATGCAAAGCGCATTGTGGGCCGAAAGGTGTATGGCGGTCAAAATACCAGTCTACCTCTTAAGGTAAATACATCTGGCGTTATCCCACCGATTTTCGCTTCGTCCTTGATTGCATTTCCTGCGACGATCGGAACCTTTGTTTCGTCTCAGGTTATTCAACGTTTCAGCTCAATGCTGCAGCCAGGTGGTTTGCTTTACAATATCCTGTTTGTCGGACTGATTATCTTTTTCTGCTACTTCTATACTGCAGTGACTTTCAAGACGGACGACGTTTCCGATAATCTGAAGAAGTATGGCGGATTTATTCCAGGTATTCGTCCAGGTCAGCCAACTGCTCAGTATATTGATTATGTCCTTTCAAGGATTACTTTGGGCGGGGCAATTTACATTTCTTTGATCTGTATTCTTCCGACCCTGCTCACACAGCAACTTAAGGTGCCATTCTACTTCGGTGGAACCAGCGTTTTGATTCTGGTAGGCGTGGCCCTTGATACCGTAGCTCAAATTGAAACCTTCCTATTGACTCGTAACTATGAAGGCTTCATGAAGCACACTCGTCTGAAGGGCAGAGCGGCTTACACATGATTCTCATTTTTCTCGGGCCTCCAGGCTCCGGTAAAGGTACGCAAGCGAAGCGGCTTTCAGCTGAGAAAGGCTGGCCGCAGCTGTCTACCGGAGACATGCTCCGCGGGGCAATTTCCCAGGGCACAAAGTTGGGCCTTGAAGCCAAGAGCTTCATGGACAAGGGAATGCTTGTTCCTGACTCCGTTGTGATCGGTTTGATTGCCGAGCGCATTGGTGCATCTGACTGCAAAAACGGTTTTATCTTGGATGGCTTTCCAAGGACGATCCCTCAAGCTGAAGCGCTGGACGTCATGTTGACTAAAGTCGGACGTGGCGTGGACCAAGTCATTCTTTTTGAGATCGAAGATCAAGAGCTAGTTTCGCGTTTGTCAGGTCGCAGAACATGCCCGAATTGCGGCGCAATGTTTCATGTCCAAACTCTCAAGCCCAAGGTTGACGGAGTTTGTGATGTCTGTAGCACGTCGCTCGTTCAGCGCGATGATGACAAAACAGAAGTGATTCAAAAACGTCTAAAAGTTTACCACGAGCAAACAGCTCCTGTTGCTGGTTACTATCAGCAACAGCAAAAGCTTGCGCGCTTAAATGCCGCTCAAGGATTTGATGAAGTTGCCAGCGCTCTAGACCAGCTCTTGAGAAAGCGATAATCGGACTGAATTATGATTTACCTGAAGTCCGAGCGTGAGCTCAATCTCATGAGAAAAGCTGGAGCGATTGTCGCTCAAATTCTTGATGACATGGCTAAGATGGCTGCTCCTGGGGTTTCTACCGGAGAGCTTGATCGGTTTGCCGAAGCTCGTATTAAAGAGCTTGGCGCTAAGCCGGCCTTTAAAGGGTATAACGGCTTTCCAGCCTGTGTTTGCATTTCCGTGAACCAAGAAGTTGTTCATGGCATCCCTTCAAATAAGCGCGTTCTTAAAGACGGCGATATTGTAGGTTTGGACTTCGGTGTAATTTATGACGGCTGGTATGGCGACTCTGCTCGCACGATTCCAGTTGGAAAGATTTCAGATGAAGCTCAAAAGTTGCTCGATGTAACTAAAGAAAGCTTATATCGAGGCATTGCTCAATGCCGTGAAGGTAACAGAGTTTTCGATATTGGCCATGCGGTCCAAAATTATGTTGAAAACTTTGGATACGGGGTGGTAAGGGAGTTCGTTGGTCACGGTATAGGTCGAGCCCTCCATGAGGATCCGCAGGTTCCAAACTACGGACCGAAAGGAAAAGGCCCGGCTTTAAAAGTGGGTATGGTCTTGGCGATTGAGCCAATGATCAATGCTGGTAGCCACGAAGTGAAGGTCCTAAAGGACGGCTGGACGGCCGTAACTGTGGATAATTCTCTTTCTGCTCATTTTGAGCATACGGTAGCTATCACTCCAAATGGCCCGGAAATCTTGACGGCGCTTCAGTAGGGGGTCTCGAGTCAGAACCCGCTTGAAGAGGTTAGGATTGTGTCTTTTGGATTTTGTTCTGTAAAGTTAAAGGTTTAGGTGAATTGACTTAGGTTTTTGAGAGTTCGGTCATGTCTAAAGACGACGCGATTCAAGTAGATGGCACTGTGCTCGAGCCACTTCCAAACGCGATGTTTCGAGTAGAGTTGCCGAACGGCCATATGATTTTGGCCCATATTTCAGGAAAAATGAGGATGAACTACATCAAGATTTTACCTGGAGACAAAGTTACGGTAGAGATGTCGCCCTACGATCTGACTCGAGGGCGCATCACTTATAGAGTGAAGTGACCGTTTTGATCGCTGGTTACGAAGATTCTTCTAACGGGCGGTCGTTTTGAAAATTGGAGCGTTAAGTAGATTTATGAAAGTCCGCGCATCGGTAAAAAAGATTTGTGACAAGTGTAAAGTGGTTCGTCGTATGGGTGTGGTTCGAGTGATTTGTGAAAATCCTCGCCACAAGCAGCGTCAGGGTTAATTAATTCAAAAAGCGAAGTGTTCAAATCGAGAATTATCCTGTATAACGCAGGACTCTTCGAGAACACGGCGAGAAGTTTCTGAAACTCTCTGGGGTTTGCCGGAGAATTTTGGAAGTTGATTGGATGTTACAGGTTGTAACGAAAGGCAGGTAAACAGTGGCTCGTATCGCGGGAGTCGACCTCCCACGCAATAAGCGAATGGAAGTGGCATTGACCTATATCTACGGTATTGGTCGTCCGATGGCTAAGAAGATCTTGGCTGAAGCAAGCATTGACTTGAGCAAAAAGTCTGATGCTCTTACGGAAGCTGAAGTGGCTAAGATCAGAGAGATCATCGACCGCTCTCATCGCGTGGAAGGTGATTTGCGCCGTGAAGTCAGCTTGAGCATTAAGCGCTTGGTTGACTTGGGTTGCTATCGTGGAACTCGCCACCGTAAAGGTTTGCCAGTTCACGGCCAAAGAACTCATTCGAATGCTCGTACCCGTAAGGGTCCAGCGGTCGCTATTGCCGGAAAGAAATCCGTCAAGGCGATGAAGTAATTAGGTTAGGGATTTATGTCTGAACAAAAAACCGAAGCTACTAAAGTAGAAAAAAAAGAAGGAGCAGCAGCTCCTGCCGCTTCCGCTGGTGCAGAACCAGTCGTGAAGCGCGTTAAGAGAGGCAAGAAGAACGTTTCCGCTGGAAACGTTTATGTTCTCTCTTCATTCAACAACACGATCGTCACCATCACCGACACGATGGGTAATGCTATCGCTTGGGCGAGTGCAGGTGGCAAAGGATTCCGCGGTTCCCGCAAGAACACGCCTTTCGCTGCTCAGGTTGCAGCTGAAGACGCTGCTCGTAAAGCGGCTGAAAATGGAATGCGCTCTGTGCAAGTTTATGTGAGCGGCCCAGGCGCCGGTCGCGAATCGGCTCTGAGAGCTTTGGCTTCCGTGGGTCTTCGTGTGACTTATATCGAAGACGTGACGCCAATTCCTCACAATGGATGCCGTCCGCCAAAGCGTAGGAGAGTGTGATTTATGGGTCATTCAGTATGCAGACTTTGCCGTCGTGAAAATCAAAAGCTGTTCTTGAAAGGCGACCGTTGCAATACGGACAAATGCGCTTTCGAACGCCGTGGATATCCACCTGGTCAACATGGCCAGGGCCGTATCAAGTTCTCTGAGTACGGTCTTCAACTTCGCGAGAAGCAGAAGATTAAGAGAATCTATGGATTGCAAGAAAAGCAATTCCGTAACCTCTTTGCCGATGCTGATCGCAAGAAGGGCGTTACTGGCAACAACCTTTTGAGCATGCTCGAGCGTCGTTTGGACAACGTTGCTTACCGCGCTGGATTCGCAAACTCCCGCGCTGAAGCACGTCAGCTTGTTCGCCACGGCCACTTCGTTGTGAATGGCCACAAGGTCAACATCCCTTCGTTCCTCGTGGGCAAGGGTGACATGGTTGAAGTCCGTGAAAAGAGCCGTAACACCGCTCGTATCATGGGCGCCCTCGAAGGCGTGAAGCGTCGCGAGATCCCACAATGGATCGAGCTCGATGCTGCAGGCATGAAGGGCCGTGTTCGCGATCTTCCGACCCGTGATGATGTCACGGCTCCAATGGAAGAGCGCCTCGTGGTCGAATTGTACTCGAAATAATCTTGAGAATACTGGGCAGGGCGAAAGCTCTGCCCTGTTTTACGAGTATCTAGGGAACTTGTTAACCATCTGTATACTCCCCGCATGGCTTGGAGTGGCTTTCCCTAGTGGCCACTTAGAGCGAGGGGATAACAGGAGAATGATCGATGCTGGAAAAAAATTGGCGTGATTTGATTAGACCAAAGGCTTTGGACGTCGATAAAGAGACGCTCTCTCA
>JBJMMA010000262.1:0-7732 GCA_045805065.1 Bdellovibrionia bacterium
GAAGGCTTTTGCTGAAGGGCGCCCAATTGAATGGGTTCGCATTCACGAGCTTCCTGACCATGCCCACTTTACCCATAAGCGCCACGTCCAGAAGGGCGTTGCTTGCCAGGTCTGTCACGGTCCTGTGCAGGAGATGGAGCGTGTTTATCAGTACGCACCGCTCACCATGGGTTGGTGTATGGAATGTCACCGCGGCGAGACGACGCCTAAGAACGTGTTGAAGGCTGTCTATCCTAATATGAAGGATCCGCACGGGCCGGTTGCTCCGGTCAACTGCAGCACCTGCCACTATTAATTTCACGTATCAGAGCGACGAAAAGTATGGATAAACATCAGACTGAATCTTCTGAAGTACATGACCAGGCCGGGCTTGCTCCCGGCCGAGAGAGTGATCTGAATTCGGGCTTCGTTCCACCTCGCCATTGGGTAGGGCCGGAAGAGCTTGAAGCAAGTTATTGGAATGACTCCAAGGTGCAGGAGCGCCGTGGACAAGAGTTCCATGACAAGCCAATTGAAACTCTCTCGATGATCGAGAGGATGGACTCGAGTGGCATGCGCCGCCGTGACTTCCTCACTGTCATGGGGGCAAGCATGGCGATGGCGACGTTTTCCTGCGCTCGCCGCCCAGTGCACAAAATTATTCCTTATGTTGTGAAGCCTGAGAATATCGTTCCAGGCGTTCCTAACTTCTACGCTTCGACCGATCCAGAAACCGGTTACGGCCTTTTGGTCAAGACCCGTGAAGGTCGTCCGATCAAGCTCGAAGGCAATCCAGATCACCCGCTCAATCGCGGCGCATTGAGTGCTCGCATTCAGGCAGCGGTTCTGGATCTTTACGACACGGATCGTTTGCAAGCTCCAGGCACCCGCACTCGCGGCGGTGAGCTCAAGGCTGCAAAGTGGGAAGATGTTGACGCAGCGATTGTTGCCAAGCTGAAGGGCGCAGGCCGCGTTCGCGTTCTCTCTGGCGAAATGCATAGCGATTCGACCTCACGCCTTGTTCGTGAGTTCCTGGCTGCTTTCGCAAACGGCGCGCACGTTCAATACGACGCACTTGCCGCTGACGAAATCGTTGAAGCTCAAAACCTTTCTTACGGAACGGCTGTCATTCCTCACTATGCCTTTGACCAGGCACAGATGATTGTTTCTCTGGGCGCTGATTTCTTGGGCACTTGGGTTTCTCCAGTTGAATACAATCGCGACTGGGTGAAGGGACGTAAGCTCGAAGACAAGAACAGCTCCAACGCAAAGCTTTCCAAGGTTGTCGTTTATGAGCCAAACTTCACCATCACTGGCGGTAACGCGGACGAGCGTTATGCAATCCGTCCAGGCGATGAGCTCAAGGTTGCTCTTGCGATCGCATACGAAATCATCATCAACCAAAAAGCATCCCGTTATGCGGGCGATGCAACCGTTATGGCAGCTCTCTCGGGCTATAAGCCAGAGGTTGTTGCTGACGAAATCGGTCTTCAAAGCCAGTCCCTGAAGAAGGTGGCTCATGACCTCTGGGCAGCTCGCGGCAAGGGCTTGGTTGTGGGTGGCGGTATCCAATCCAAGACCAAGGACGCAGTTTCGCTTCAAGTCGTAGTCAACCTCCTGAACTCGGCTCTCGAGAACGAAGGAACCACGGTTGACGGCACGGCAAGCCCACGCGAGATCAAGAGCTCGTTTGCTGGCTTGGCAAAGCTTGTCGACGAAATGAAGGCTGGCCAAGTGGACGCCCTCATCATCTATCGCTCGAACCCAGCTTTCGTTGCTCCAAAGTCTCTCGGTTTCACCGACGCACTTCGCAACGTCAAGACGGTGATCGTTGTTGATAGCCATGATTCCGAAACCGCTCAACAAGCGGATTTCGTTCTTCCAGTTCATCACTTCCTTGAGAACTGGGGCGATTCGTCCGCTCGTAAGGGCATCACCAGCTTGCAGCAGCCAACGATCGCGCCGATTCATGAGTCCCGCGCTTTCGAAGACATGCTCCTCACTTGGGCAAAGAGCGCAGGACTTCGTACTTCGACTCTCATGGCCCAATCTGCAGATTGGCATGCCTATCTGATGAGCTGCTGGAAAGAATCCCACTTCAAAGGTGGCGGATCTTTCGATCAGTTCTGGGAAAACGCGCTCAAGGTCGGAGCTTTGCCTTCAACGGCAGGACGTCCAAGCGCTCGCGCTTTCCGTTCGGCATCGATGACCTCGATTCCAAAATATACGGCAGCACCTAAGGGTGGCTTGCTCTTGGCTCTTTATGAGACCGTCGCGCTTCGCGATGGACGCCAGGCTAACAATGCCTGGCTCCAGGAAATGCCAGATCCAGTTTCTTCGATCACCTGGGATAACTTCCTCAATGTCGGAACCCAAGCCGCAGCTCAGCTCGGCGTGAAGGAAAACGACGTTGTCTCTGTGAAAGCAGGGGATGTGACGGTTGAACTTCCGGTTCACGTCCAGCCAGGCATGCATCCAAACGCAGTGAGCGTCGCCGTCGGTTACGGCCGTCGCTCTGTGGGTAAGGTTGGAAACCTCACCGGCGTGGATGTGTTCCCAATGGTTCACATCGAAGGCGGTCGTGCGGTGTTCTCCGGAATGCCTGTCACGGTTGCAAAGACCGGACGTTTCTATCAATTGGCTTCCACGCAATGGCATACGGTTACTGAAAACCGTCCAGTCATCAACGATATCACCTTGGGTGAGTATCGCGAAAAGGCTGATGCAGCGGTTGAGACCGAGCCAGAGCTTCGCCTCGAGAAGGTCCCGACGATGTGGCCACGCCACGTCTACGGCGGCTATCGCTGGGGCATGAGCATCGACCTCAACTCCTGCACGGGTTGCGGCGCTTGCGTGATCGCTTGCCAGGCTGAAAACAATATTCCAGTCGTCGGCCGCGATCAGGTTCGCGTCAGCCGCCAAATGCACTGGATCCGTATTGACCGTTACTATGCAGGCACTGCTGAGAACCCAGAAATGGTCTTCCAGCCAATGCTCTGCCAACACTGCGAAAACGCTCCTTGCGAGACCGTTTGCCCAGTGCTTGCGACGGTTCACGACGACGAAGGCTTGAACGTTCAAGCTTACAACCGCTGCGTGGGTACGCGTTATTGCCAAAATAACTGCCCATACAAGGTCCGTCGCTTCAACTTCTTTGATCATTGGAAATCTTACGAAGGCACCATGAACATGGCCTGGAACCCAGATGTCACGGTTCGTAGCCGCGGTATCATGGAAAAGTGCACGTTCTGCGTCCAACGCCTCCACGAAGGTAAGGGTCGCGCCAAGGACGAGCATCGCAAGGTGAAAGATGGCGAAATTCAGACGGCATGTCAGCAGACCTGCCCGACGAACGCGATCGTCTTCGGCGATATCAACGATAAGGAAGCGGTCGTTTCCAAGCTCCGTGAGCACCCACGTGCATTCCGCGTTTTGGAGAACCTGGCAACGATGCCAGTGATTTCCTATCAGACCAAGGTCAGAAACGTGGAACGCCCTTCAGAGGGTCATGGCGAGAAGCATGAAGAGCACGGCCACGGAAGCGAACATGGAAACGGACACGCGTCGAGCAGCAAAAAAGCCCACGCGGAAACGCCGGTTCACACTTAATTCGAGAAAGGCGACCTTAAAAGGGTAATAAGTTATGGTAACCCATACTACTGATGCCGTGAGTTACACTCCAGAAGTCTTCGTCACCGGCGGAAAGACCAATACCGACATTACTAATGATGTCAGTAAGCCTCTCGAGAAGTTTCCCGAGAAGCGTTGGTGGATCTGCATGGGCGTAGCTGTCCTCGCATTGACCATCTGGGCATTCTCCGTCGGATCCTTCATTCTGAAAGGGCAGGGAATGCTCGGTCTGAACCAACCTAGCGGTTGGGGAACTGACATTACGAACTTCGTGTTCTGGGTTGGTATCGGTCACGCCGGCACTCTGATTTCGGCAATTCTTTTCCTGTTTCGCCAAAAGTGGCGTACGGGCATTAACCGTTCTGCAGAAGCCATGACGATCTTCGCTGTTATCACGGCGTTGACCTTTCCGCTTCTTCACACGGGCCGTCCTTGGTACGCAGCTTTCTGGCTGCTTCCATATCCAAACCAACGCCACCTGTGGGTGAACTTCCGTTCTCCACTTCTTTGGGACGTGTTCGCCGTTTCCACCTATTTCACGATCTCTCTCGTGTTCTGGTACATCGGACTGATCCCGGACTTGGCATCGGTTCGTGATCGCGCGAAGAACAAGGTTCGTAAGGCCATCTATACGATCTTGTCTCTCGGCTGGCGTGGATCCAACAAGAACTGGTCGCATTACGAAATGGCCTACATGCTTCTCGCAGGTCTTTCGACGCCACTCGTTCTTTCGGTTCACACGATCGTTTCGTTCGACTTCGCTGTGTCCCAGATTCCTGGTTGGCACACGACGATCTTCCCGCCTTACTTCGTCGCAGGCGCTATTTTCTCCGGTTTCGCGATGGTGCTCACGCTCCTCGTGATCATGCGTGAAGTCTTTAATTTCAAAGACTACATCACCCTGAACCACCTTGAGAAAATGAACATGATCATCATGGCTACGGGTATGATGGTCGGTTACGCCTACGCGAGCGAGTTCTTCATCGCATGGTATAGCGGAAGCTCATTTGAAACGTTCACGTTCATCAACCGTGCATTCGGTCCATACTGGTGGGCTTACTGGATCATGGTTTCCTGCAACGTGTTCATTCCTCAAATTTTCTGGTTCAAGAAAATGCGCCGTAACATCGCTGTGATGTTCGTCATTTCCTTGTTCGTTAACATCGGTATGTGGTTTGAGCGTTACGTCATCGTCGTTACTTCGCTTCACCGTGACTTCCTCCCATCCAGTTGGAAATACTATATTCCGACCTGGTATGACTGGGGTTGGACCGGCGGCAGTTTCGGCGTGTTCTTCATCTTGTTCTTGCTCTTCGTCCGCGCATTCCCAGCGATTGCGATGGCCGAAGTGAAGAGCGTTCGTCACAACGCGCACCCACACTGATCTTAAGGAGACCTAAAGATTATGAAACCAACTTTGGCTGGAGTCATTGGGTACTTCGATAGTCCGGACACGCTGATCAAAGCGACCCGGCAAGTGCGGGATGCCCGTTATCAATACTTCGACGTTTTCTCTCCGTATCCAATTCACGGAATGGACGCTGCTCAAGGCTTGAAGCGTTCGCCAATCCCGTTTGTGACTTTCATTGCGGGTTTGACGGGCGGAAGCCTGGCGTTCCTTTTCCAATATTGGACCTCGGCAGTGGATTGGCCGATCAATGTCGGTGGTAAGCCTTTCAATTCGTGGCCGGCTTTCATTCCGATCACGTTCGAGCTCACGGTTCTGTTCGCCGGTCTGGCAACAGCTGGCGCGATGTTCATTTTCAATGGACTTCCAAATACTCGCCGTAAGTCGTTTGATCCAAACTTGACCAACGATCGTTTTGCGTTGGTCATCGAGGCTCCACTGCCAGTCGCTGAAGACGATGTTTCTTCTCAGCGCAAGGCTGCTCAATTTAAGCAATTTGAAGAAGCTGATGCTGCGGATTTCCTTCGCAAGCTCGGCGCTCAAGATGTGAGAACGGTTTACACCGAAGGATGGTTCGGAACATGAGAACAACCCGTATTGCACTCGTAGCCACCTGGGCGATGAGCCTGTTGGCGCTCAGTGCCTGCAAACACAGCTCGCCTAACTTCATCTATATGCCGGACATGGTTTACACTCCGGCAATCAAGGCTCAAACGGGTCAGATGCGCCAGCCTGTTGCAGGAACGGTGGATCGCTTGCAGGAAGTTTATCACTACCTGACGCCAGAAGAGGCAGCAGCTCTGAAGAACCCTCTGCCACGCACCAAAGAAGTTTTGATGCGCGGTCAGGTGATGTTCAATACTTACTGCATTGTCTGCCACGGACCCAATGGTGAAGGCGACGGCTACGTCGTTCCAAAGATCCCACGTCCACCATCGCTTCAGTCTGACAAGATCATGAAGTATGCAGACGGCTCGATCTATCACATTATCATGCGCGGCCAGAACATCATGCCGAGCTACGCCTCTCAGATCGCTATGAATGATCGTTGGGCAATTATCCATTATATCCGTGCCCTGCAGCGCGCGAAGCATCCAACGCCTGAAGACGTGAAGGCATTCGAAGCTTCTCAGGGACAATAGGAGAGAGTCATGAGTCACTCAAACGATCACGCACACGAAATCAGAAATCCTGGTCCTTGGAAGGTTCCAGGTGTCCTGACCCCAGTGTTCTTAGTAATGGCAGTGATTGGGATCGTGGTTTTCGCGATTGGCGTTTCGGCCAATCCAATCCGCGCCTGGTCTGCTTTCGCGGTGAACCACTTTTTCTTCCTGAGCTTGGGCTTGGGCGGGATTTTCTTCGCAGCAGTCCAATGGTTGACGGGCGCCATGTGGAGCGCTCCCGTTCGCCGTTTATCTGAATCGTTCACGGCTTATCTTCCGATTGCGGTCCTGACTTTCATCGTCCTGCTCTTTGGTCTTCATCATCTTTACCAATGGACGGACTTGAACCATGTCGCTTCGGATCCTGTGCTTCAAGTGCGCGCAGGTTACTTTAGCTTCAAGTTTTTCACGATTCGTAATCTTCTTGGCCTCCTGGTCTTGATCTTCCTGACCTGGAAGATGGTTGGAAATTCGATCGCTCAAGACAAAGATGGTTCATATTCTTGGACTTTGAAGAACAAGTCACTGGCTCCAGGCTTTCTCATCCTCTTTGGTGTGCTCTTCACCATGATGAGCTTTGACCAAATGATGTCGATGGATACGCACTTCTTCAGCACCATGTTCGGTGTGTATCTGTTTGCCGGTCTTTTCTATGCGACCTTGGCAATGACCTGCCTCTTGGCTCTCCACTTCCGTGGAAACGGCCAGCTTGAAGGCATCGTCAATGACAACCATATCCACGATATCGGCAAGTTCATGTTCGGCATGACCGTGTTCTGGGCTTACATTGGCTTCTCCCAGTTCATGCTGATCTGGTACGCCAACTTGACCGAAGAAACGGGCTTCTTCATTACCCGCATGCATGGATCCTGGCTCTATGTCTCGGCTTTCCTGGCATTCGGCAAGTTCATGCTTCCGTTCTTCCTGCTCCTGCCACGCGACGCAAAGCGCGACCCGAAGCTTTTGAGCTTCACGGCGCTCTTCATGCTGGCCGCGCACTGGATCGACCTTTTCTGGGTGGTTCAACCGAACTTCTTCAAGGAAGGCCCAGTCTTTGGCTTGACCGAAATCGGCGTGACCATCGGCTTTATCGGTCTCTTCGGTTTCATGGTGACGCGTTTCTTGGGTCGCTTCAATCTTGTCGCGATCGGAGATCCACGTCTCCCAGAAGCAGTTTTCCATCATCATCAATAAGTATTCAGACGCCGTAAGGCGGATGAATCGAAAAAATCAAAGGGCCTTCGCGGAAACGCGAGGGCCTTTTTGTTTTTCGCTCAGCCAAGAAAAGCAATGGAATACATCTGATTTAAAGAACGCCTCGCTGCGACTTCCTGTCGCAGTTTCTGGACGGCATCCTGCCTGAAACGGCTCGGGTTCTTTAAATCAGATGTATTCCATTGCTTGTCTTCGCTTTTCGATAGTCACGGGCCTGGCTTCCGTCAAAGATTTCCGAAGGTGGTCGCCTCCTTTTGGTAGTGGACGTGCCTTAAATCCTGCGACCGAGCAAATCACAGAGAATTGAGAACCCATTAAAAGCCGAGTCGTTCCGGCC